>JAKBES010000015.1 GCA_021833665.1 Acidobacteriota bacterium | reverse complement strand
GATCTTTGTACAGGTCGGGGCTGACGGAGGATGCGGGTTGGGGTGGCGCAATCGCTGATCTGCCCGAGAGGCTCGGTGAGGGAGAAGGCGCCGCGGGCAACTGCGCCGCCGGCGCCCCGGAGCTGGCGGGCGGCTGGAGCCCAGCTGCGGGCGGAGCCGGAGCCGAAGCGTCCTCCCGGGAAGACTGAAGGGCGGCGATTTGGCTGGAGAGGATTCCCATCTGCCGCCTAACCGAATCCAGCTCCATCCGAAGGTCGGCCGTCTGCGCCGATCGTTCCACCGCGTCCATGCGGGTGCTGAGGGCCTGGATGGATTTCTGGATCTGAGCCATCTGGCTGGAGAGCTGCTGGACCTGCAAGGTGAGGGCCGCGCTCTGCTGGTCCAGACGGGCGATATCGTCCCGCGTGCTTGCCGCGGCGGGCATGCACAAGAGGAGCGCGCCGATACACAACGCGGCTATGGAGCGGACCATGGTTCCCTACTTGGCGTCCTGAAGGACGAATTCGTCGCGGCGGTTCTGGCTCCAGCACGCCTCGTCGTGTTGCGTGCAGAGGGGCCGGGACTTGCCGTAGGACACGGTCTGTATCTTGTCCGCGGGAACGCCCAGGCCCACGAGGTATTCCTTGGCGGCATTGGCGCGGCGCTCACCCAGAGCCAAGTTGTAGGCCTCCGTGTTCCGCTCGTCGCAGTGGCCTTCCACGGTGACCTTGAACTGCGGGTGGGCCAGGATCCAGGCGGCGTTCTCCTTCAGGATCTTCCGGTCCTCCGGCTGGATGTCCCATTTGTTGGTCTCGAAGTGGATGCGCGTGAGAACCCCCTGTTTGTTGTACACGTCCGCGCTGGATTCGACTTGCAGCGTGGGGGCGGGGGTCTCGGGGGTCCACGGAGCCGCCGTGGGCGCGGGGGGCTGGGCGCTCTCCGTGGTGGACGGGCCGCTGGGGGCCTTCTTAGTGGCGCAGGCCACCACGAGGACCATGGTCAGGCCCGCGAGGGCCAACCGGATGTACTGCCCGGATGGGAACCGATCCATGTCGCACCTCCATTAAGCTCCATATTAGAGTCGCCGCCTCCGGAAGGCAAGACGTCTTGCCCCGCACGAGGCCGCGGGTCCTCATAAGGCTTTGGTGTACACCACCTTGTCGTCGCCGGGAGTGTAAAAGTCCCGAATCACGGCCTCCCGCGTGTAGCCGAGGCCGAGGTAAAACGTCCGCGTGGGGCCGTACTGGGGCAGGGACGACGTCTCGATGACGCAGAGGCGTCCTCCCCGGGTTTTCATGTGGGCCTCCGCCGCTTCCATCAGGGACCGGCCCACGCCCCGGCCCTGATGGCGGGGCAAAGTGGCGATCCAGTACAGGTCAAAGGTGCCCCGGGTGCACGGGGTCTCTCCCCAGCAGGCGTACCCCGCCACTTCCCCAGAAAGCTCGGCCACCGCGAAGGTGTAGTCCTCCTGGCCGGGCTTCCCGAGGGCCGAGTCCACCAGTTCCATGGCCACGGTCACCTCTTCGGGCCTGAAGACGGCCGTGTCCCGCAGCAAGGCTTCTATGGCCCCGCGGTCCCCGGGCGCCAGTTCTCGAATCAAGAGGTCCATCTCGGTCCCTTCTCGGCGGCCTCAAGGACGGTGGCCACCAGGTCATGATACGTCCAACCCATGGCCCGCGCCTGCTTGGCCAGCCCCGCGGAGGGGGCCAGGTCGGGATTGGGATTCACTTCAAGGATGCGCAGGACGCCCTCCTGATCTTCACGCATGTCCACCCGGGCGTACCCCCTGCACCTCAAGGCCCGGAAGGCCTCCAACGAGAGAGCTTGGATGCGCTGGATCAGGGCGCCCTCCACGGGCGCTGGGCACAGGGTGGGGGTGAGATCGAAGATCGGATTCTCCGGCTGCCATTTGGCGGCGAAGGTAAGGACCGGCGGATGATCCGCGGGGAGCCGGGAGTAGTCCACCCAAGAGGGAGGCAGCGCGCGAGGGCCTTCGGGGGTTTCGACGACCGCGCAATTGAACTCGCGGCCCGGAAGGAAGGCTTCGGCGAGGACACCCGAGGGGAATCGCTCCAAAAGATCGGCGAATCTTCGCCGGAAGGCTCCGGCGTCCACGGCCAGGTTCTCGGGGCCAATCCCATGGCTGGCGTCGTCGGCCACGGGTTTGAGGAACACGGGGTAGGGGAACGGCAGCACGCGCTCCGCGTCTTCCGCGCGGCGCAGGACCACGCCGGGCGACGGCGGCAGGCCGCGGGAGGCGAGGACCTCCTTGCACAAATCCTTGTGGAGGCCCAGGTGCATGGCCAGGGGCGGACATCCCGTGGCCCTGAGGCCAAGAGACATGAGGAGGAGGCCCACCTGCACCTCGCTGGTCGGGTTGCGGGGAAAACCCTCGAAGAGGTTGAAGGCCAGCGAGGCGGGGGGGAGGTCCTCAAGTTGCCGCGCCGCTTCCGACAGGGGAGGTTCGAGGGCCAAGCGCCGCACGTGCCAGCCCAAGCGGGAGAGCGACTCGGCCACGCCGTCCACGGTCTCCAGGACGCCTTCTTCGGCGGCCCGCTCCGCGCTCTCCTCTCCGCCCGTGTTGTGGATGAGAAATACGGGCTCCGCCTTGGACGTTCGCGGCAAGGAATGAGGGCTGAGGGGCGAGGGCTGAGAGGTCAGGATCGGAGCCTCTTTCTCCACCTCTCCGGCTTTCCGGCTCTCCGGCTTCATCTCTGCACCAGCCCGCAGCGCGCGAAAGCCGTGTCCAGAATGCGCCCCATGAGGGCCTCGTAGGTGAGGCCCATGCCGCGGGAGAGAATGGGCAGGTCGCCGTAGGCCGGCGAGAGGCCCGGGAGGGGGTTGATCTCCAGAAACACGGGCACGCCGCCGGAGAGCCGGAAATCCACCCGGGCGAGGTCCCGGCACCCGATGGCTTTGAATGCCTTCACGGCGCTGGCGTACAGCAAGTCCCTCTGGGCGTCCTCCAGGGGGGGCGGCACGTCGTACGCCACCAGCCGCTCCCAGTCTCGTTTCACCTCGATGGAGTAGACGAACTCCGGGTCCGCGCCCCCGGCGGGCCTGATGCGCATGGCTCCTATGGCCGCGGGCTCCACGTTTCCCAGCACCCCCACGGTGTACTCGTCGCCCGAGACGAATCCTTCTACCATGACGGGCTGGCGGTAGTCGCGCAGCATCCTCCCTACGACCGCGCGCAGGTCATCGAGGCCAGCAATCCGGGAGGTCTGGCGGATGCCCTTGGAGGAACCCTCGTAGGCCGGCTTGGCGAAGAGGGGGTAAGGCAAGGCCTCACGGGCCAGGTCCTCCAGGCCGCGCGAGTCCCGCACGAGCCAGTCCGGGGCCACGGCCACGCCCGCCTCCGCCACCATGCGCTTGGTCAGGGGCTTGTCCAGGCTGATGCCCAGGGTGAGCGGGTCGGAGAATGAGTACGGGATGCCCAGCATCTCCAAGATGGAGGGGACCTGGCCCTCTCGGCTCCGAAAGGTTCCCCGCCCCTCGGCGATGTTGAAGACGAAGTCCAGATCCTCCGCCAGAACCTTCTCCATGAACTCCCGGCCGCCTCCCAGCCTCACCACGTCGTGCCCGCACGCGGCGATGGCCTCCTGGATGGAGGCCACCGTGGAGGGCGGGTCGTACTCCTCGTCCACGTCGTCCGGCTGGCCGCCCGGAACGCCCGGCGGAGCGGGCGTCCCGGGGACTTTCATGTCAAAGGCCAGGCCGATTCGCATGGGAGGTCTGAGCCTTGTCGCGCCTCACGAGGCGAGGGCGGGCCGGCCTGGAACCGGCTTGGTCAAAGGGCAGGGAGGCCGACTTGCGCGCCCGGCGTGGAGGTGCCGGCGTGGGGTTCCGGTAATTGAAGATATGGCCCTCGTAGTTGCGCAGGACGAGGGTGTCCTCCGTGGCGTACATGAGGTAGTTGGGAGTGAGGGGCACCTTGCCGCCTCCCTCCGTATCCACCACGAAGGTGGGAATGGCCAGCCCCGACGTGTGCCCCCGCATCTTCTCCAGGATCTCCACTCCCGTCCAGGCGCTCGTGCGAAGATGCTCCGCCCCTTGGATGGGGTCGCACTGGAAGAGGTAGTAAGGGCGCACTCCCATCTTGAGAAGGCCATGACAGAGCTTGGTCATGGTCTCCGCGCTGTCGTTCACCCCCCGCATGAGGACCGACTGGTTGTTGACGGGGATGCCCGCCCGGAGGATCTTCCGGCAGGCCGCCGCCGATTCGGGCGTGAGCTCGTTGGGATGGTTGAAGTGGGTGTTGAGCCACACGGGGAGATGCTTGGACAGGACCGCGAGGAGGTCATCGGTGATGCGCTGGGGCAGGACCACGGGATAGCGCGTGGCAAGGCGGATGATCTCCACGTGGGGGATCTTGCGAAGTTCGGTGAGGCAGTAATCCAGAACGGGCACGGGGAGGGAAACGGGATCGCCGCCGGAAAAGATGACATCCCTGATGGACGGGGTGGCCCGGATGTAGTCGATCATGGCATCCAGCATGGCCCGGTTCTTGGGAAGCTCGCCGTCCTCCCACTCCCGGCGCCGCGTGCAGTGGCGGCAGTACATGGGGCACATGTTGGTGGCGATGAAGAGGCAGCGGTCCGGATACCGGTGCACGAGCCCCTCCACGGGCATGTCCCTCTCCTCCGCCAAAGGGTCGCTCACTCCCACGCTGTGGTAGGTGTACTCGGCGATGGACGGGGCGGCTTGCTTGCGCACTGGGTCCTCGGGGTCCGCGGCGTCGATGAGGCTCAGGTAGTAGGGAGGAATGCCGATGTGGAGGTTCGGCTCCATGAGCTTGAGCTGTTTCAGCTCGGCGCCGGAGTAAGGGAGGAACGTGGCGAGAGTGTCCAAATCCTTGATGCGATTGCGGTACTGCCAACGCCAGTCGTTCCACTCCTCATCGGTGGCGTTGGGAAAGTAATGGTGCCGCCCGAACTGGCGCGGCGAGGGCGCTGGACTATCCAGCATGAGGTCCTCCCTGCGGGACGTAGGTCCCACGATGCCCTGGGTCTGGTAAGGGATGGGTGGGAAAAACAAAGGCCCCGCCCTTGAACAGCGAGGCCGCGGCAGACGACGAGTTGGCCGCCGAGTCAAGGAAATCCGTTGTACTGGGTGGTTGCTCCGCGTCCATTCTCCAGGCGGTAGGTGCCCGCCCCCCTCCTTCTGATGCAGCCGGTCCCAGTCCAGTTGCGGATCCCCACGACCTATTCGCGGTTCCCAACTTATGGGGAATATAGACCTTTAGTCGTGAATGTCAAGGGGCCTACCAGCCCTTGGGGGTGGCGGTCCAGAAGGAGAGCTTGCACCTCGGTGCTGGCGGGCGGCGGCTCGGAAAAGGAGACGGCGCGGACCATTGACTACAGGCCCGCGCCGCCACCGCTGCTTACAGCCTTACGCCAGAGCACCGGCTAGGGTAGTGTCCAAGCTTGCCCGAACAGCCGCCGCCTGCCGCTCCACCTCCGAGGCCCGCGCTCGCAGGTCCTCCGTTTGGGGGCCCGAGCGGCCCACGAGGTTGATGCGCACGTTGGCCAGGGCACCCAGGCAGGCCCCGTGGGCCATGTATCCCGCTACGGAGGCGTCGGTCACGCAATTGGCGTTCCCGATGCGGCTCATCTCCTCCGCGCAGGCAAGGGAGCGGAGGGCCAATTCCGCCGTCTCCAGAGGAACTCTGGCCGCCTCCATGAGGGCCTTCTCGATGGCGGCGCTTCGCTCGGCCTTCTGCTCGTCCGTATCCTTGGGGAGTTTGTAGGCATGAGAGACGGCATCGTAGGAGGCGGCGTCCTCACCCACGAGGGCCATAAACCGGCCCTGGGCGCTGTAGGCCTCCGCCGCAAGTTCCTTCACGCGGCCTTCCACCTGAATATATTTCTTCTTGCCCACCGTGAGCCCGGCCACCATGCGAAGGAGGGCCGCTGCCTGGGCTCCCGCGAAAGCAGACACGGACCCGCCCCCCGGTGTGGGATCGGGCCCGGCCACGGCGTCGAGGAAGGGCTGGGCCGAACCGTGGGCACCCGCCGCGGCTCTCGCCTTGGCCACGCGGTTCTCCACCAGCATGTCGGGGCTGAACCCCCGGATCTTGAGATACTGCGCCCCGCTCGTGACGAGGGCATCGGCAGGTGCCAGGCCGATGAGCTCGGTCTCGGCCACCTCCACCCCCAGGGCCGCGGCTTTGGCGGTGACGGTTTGGGTGAGGGCAGCGAGGGAGGTCTTGCGGTAGTCCACCACGTTCACTGAGACCTGGGCCATCTTGAGCTCTTCGAGCATGAAGCCCATGGCGCGGATGCCCGGAAGGCCGCCGTCCCGCTCGCGGATCTCCTTGGCGATGGCCTTGGCGATGGCCACGTCCCGCGTCTTGAGATTCAGATTGTAGGCGATGAGGAAGGGCCGGGCGCCGACGGCGGTGGCACCGGCCGTGGGATGGATGGCCTTCGGGCCGTAGTCGGGATCCTTGTCGGGATCTTGGCCGATGAGGTCGCGAAGCCCTTCGAACTCTCCTTTTCGCACGTTGGGAAGGCTCTGCCGCTCCGGTCTGGAGGCCGCCGCTTCGTAAAGGAACACGGGGATGCCCAGCTCCTCGCCCAGGCGTTTGCCCACGGCCTTGGCGAGCTCCACCGCGTCGTCCATGGAGGCGCCCTCCAGGGGGACGAAGGGCACGACGTCTGTGGCGCCCATGCGCGGATGGGCCCCTTTGTGCCGGTTCAAATCAATCAGATGGGAAGCGCGGCGGGCCGCCTGGAACGCCGCTTCGGCGCAGGCTTCGGCGGTGCCGACAAAGGTGAGGACGGAGCGGTTGTGGTCCGCGTCCATCTCCAGATCCAGGACCAGGGCGCCGGGCACGGCCCGGACGGCCTTGACGATCTCATCGAGGATGGCCTGGTTTCGGCCCTCGGAGAAGTTGGGAACGCACTCGAAGAAGCCCTTCATGATCTGCTCCATTCAAAGGCGGGCTCGCCGGAGAGGACCGGCGGGCGACCGGCGTCCGGCCTCCCCCGAGGCCGGACGGGGCCATCATACCAGGGCGGGCGGCTCGCATGGAATGTGGTTCGGCTGGAATCGCCGAGGCACCGAATTTCAACTCAGCCGGGGGCGGAAATCCGTGGCGAAGTCCGGCGAGGGCGGGCCGAAGAGGAACCCCTGTCCGAGGGGAACGCCCATGCTCTTGAGAACGGCGAGCTCCTCGGGCGTCTGGATGCCCTCCGCGATGACCTGGGCGCCGACCTTTTCCGCCAGGACCATGATGGAGGAGATGAGTTCCTGCTTCAGGAGGTTGTCCTGGGCGTCGTGGACCAGCGAACGATCCACCTTCAGGTAGAGAGGGCGCACGTGGGTGATGGTTTGGAGGCTGGAGTAGCCCGTTCCCACGTCGTCGATGGCGATGCGGTAGCCCATCTTGGCGTGCGCCTTCATGGTGATTTGGAAGTGGTCGTAGTCTTCAATGGGGAGCCGCTCCGTAAGCTCCCAGACCACGTCCGAGGGCGAGATGCCGTGGCGGGATAGGAGATCTAATGCCTTGCTGTCCATGAACTCGGGGTCGTCGAGGGTGCTGGGCAGCGTATTGATGAAAAGGCGGGACTGTGCGGGGCGGGCGGAGGCCGAGGCGATGGCCGTGAGCTTGCACTGGCGATCCAGCGCCCGGCTCAGCCTCGACTCCCTGGCCCACGCGAAGAGCGCTTCGGGGGTCTCGTAAGGGGTCCCCGCGGGGCCGCGGGTGAGGGCTTCGTACCCAACGGCGGTGTAATCCTGGAGGTCCACGATGGGATGAAACAGGGTGGAGAGGGTTCCCTCCGCGAGGATTTGCCTGATCTCAAGCTCCCGGAGCACGCGCTCGGATTCGTCCTGCCGTTGGGCGCCCAGGGCGGCTTCGTCCACGGCCCGGTGGACGAGCCGCTCAAATCTGAGAAACGGATTGTGATGGAGAAGGGCGTAGCCAAGGTTGAGGGTCAAGCCCTGAAGTCCCTGGCGGGACAGCTCATCTTCGATGGCCGTGTACAGCAGGCCGGCGATCTGCTGAAGGGAAGGCAGCGGTGAGGCCGCGAGGAGATCATAAGGAGCGAAGACGCAAAACTCGTCGTCGTACACGCCGCGCATGGTCGGAAGAAGGACCCCGCCGAACCGCGAGTGATTCACCACGTCGATCTGGCGGGCGGAGCGGCTGAGTATCTCCTCGTAGCGCTGGAAGCCAAAGATGGCCTCCACGCGCTCCAGATCGGAGAGCTGAAGGAAAACCAAACCCAGAAAGCGGTCCTGAGTCATCTGTTTGAGCTGGCCGAAGGTCGCCGGATAGGCGGGGAAGCGGGTGGTGCTGTCGAAAAGGGAAGCCTTGAGGGAAATGATTTCAATGTGACGGTGCTTTGGATCGATGTCTGCCAAGGCCGCCTCCCGAGTTTTCCCTACTATATGACACCCTCGCGAGAGACACAATAGTTCGCGGGTAATCTGGTTCTCGTTAGGGCGATCTCAGGCGCCACATGTGAGGCTTACTGGACATAAATATTAAGTACAATACGCATGGGATGCCACCGTGTGAACAGCGTATACGAAGATGTGGTGGAATGGCACGATTGCTGGCGGCTCTCGCTCAGAGCCCGAGCTCCTCGGCCTTGCCGGCGAGGGCGTCGCGCACGAAGGTGATGTGCTCAAGGAGATCCAGTCCGAGATCCTGCGTTCCGCTCAGAATGTCCTCCCTGCTCACGCCTCTTGCGAAGGACTTGTCCTTCAGTTTCTTTTTGGCGCTCTCAGGCCTCACGCTCGCGAGCTTTTTGTCGGGCTGGACGTAAGCACAGGCGAAGAGGAACCCCGTCAACTCGTCGCAGGCGAAAAGGGCCTTGGCCAGCAGCGTTTCTCGCGCCACTCCCGTGTAGCCCGCGTGGCCCAGGATGGCGGTGATCATGACTTCGGGATAGCCCGCCTCGCGAAGGACGGGAGCCCCCCGCAGCGGGTGATCCGGGGCCTGAGGATACCGCTCGTAGTCGAAGTCGTGCAGAAGGCCCGTGACGCCCCATAGCTCTTCGTCTTCACCGTACTTGCGGGCCATGGCTTTCATGGCCGCCTCCACCCCCAGGGCGTGCCGCCGAAGGGCCTCCGAGCTGGTCCACCCGCATAAAAGATTCCACGCGTCGATTCGGTCGGGCATCCCAAGGCCTCCCTTGAAAGTATACCAGGAACGGTGCGACCTCCGCCCGCGGGGAGAAGCTTTCGCGTGGCCCTCTTTTCATCGGGCCGCGTTTCACTTATACTTATCCATCGGGCGGTTAGCTCAGTTGGGAGAGCGCCGCGTTCGCAACGCGGAGGCCGAGGGTTCGAATCCCTTACCGTCCACCAGCGGTCCTAGAGAGGCTCCGGCGTCCGCCGGGGCCTTTTTTGCCTCAGGCGGCGGGAGGACTCGAACGGGGGAGGGCTTACGCTTCGGCACGTAGGGCCGACTCGGTGGCCGTCCCCTTCCGTATTGACCGGCCCCGACCCCGATGTCACAATCCGCACATGCGCAGGAGCTGTTTCCTCTTCGCTTCCCTGGTCCTCCTAACCCTCGCGGCGGCGGCTTCCGCCCCGAGGAACTTTCGTTCACTGGAACAGAGGGCGGAGGAGTTGCGGGGGCTTCGCTTCAAAACGCCCGTGCCTATCCGGAGGGTGGATCCCAAGACCCTGAGAGGCGTCCTGGACGATCAGATGCGCAAGGAGACCAGCGACGCCGAATGGACTCCCATGGAAAAATCCCTGAAGGCCTTTGGCCTCATCCCGCCAAAGATGAACCTGAAGGCGGTTCTGAAAGGCCTCCTCGAAGACCAGGTGGTGGGCCTCTACGATCCCGGCCAGAAGAAACTCTACGTGAGCGACCAGCCTCTGGATGGGGCCGACCTTCTTGAAGGTCTCGGAGGAGAGGACTTCAACCTCTCCGACGTCTACATCATCCACGAGATGGTGCACGCCCTCACGGATCAATACTTCAACCTCAACTCCATGCCCATCAACGACAAGGACGATGAGGACCGGGCCAGCGCGGCGCGGTGCGTGGTGGAGGGTGACGCCACGTGGGTTATGTTGCGTTATCTCTATCAGGTCCTACAGATTCAGCCCGAGCAGCAGAAGCAGGCCACGGACCTCATGCTGGGCATGACGATGGGGAAGGAGATCCTCGGCTCTTCGATACCCGATTACCTTCAGGAGAACCTCCTGGTTGCGTACCTGGGCGGCATGAACCTGGTCAAGGCCGCCTACGACAGGGGCGGGTTCCAGGCCGTCAACCGGCTCTACACCCACCCTCCCCAGTCCATGGAGCAGGTCCTCCATCCCGACAAGTACTTCGCGGGGAGCGATCCGCCCCTCAGGGTGACGGTGGTCCCCCCCAAGGCCTTCGCCGCCGGAGGCTTCAAATCGCTGGCCTCAGGCACGTGGGGCGAGTTCAACGTGCAGATCATCCTGAAGGAGTGGGGGGTGGATGACGCGGCCGCGACCAAGGCCGCAGAGGATTGGGGAGGGGACCGGTACACCGTCTTCGAGGGGCCGGCGGGCGAGCTCGCCTTTGCCTGGGCCACCCTGTGGGACACTCCGGAGGCGGCCGCGCGATTCGCGCGGGCACTGAAGGCCATAAAGGGCGTGACCGTGGCCAGAGACGGAAACGGAGTGACGGTGGTGAAGGGCGCCCCGGCGGCGGAAGGGGCCGGCAAGGGTTCAGCTCCGGCGCAAAAGGCGGCCTGAGCGCGTGAATCATCCATCGGCTCGATGGGTCGGAGTGCCTTCGGTGGCCGTCTCGGTGCGAAAGGTGAAGCGTGGACCATGGAGGGGAAAAAGCGAGCTCTAGCGTGCCCCCGTGCTTCGAATTCTCAACTCTCAACCCTGTCCACCGAAGGTTCCGGATGCGAAGGTGCGAGGCGGCGCCAACCTGCCAGGAGGATGAAATGCGACCCGTGGTGACCCGAACCGACTTCCCCGAACTCAACCTCCTCTCCCGCGGCAAGGTGCGGGACATGTACGACCTGGGCGACAAAGTCCTCATCGTGGTGACGGACCGCCTCAGCGCCTTCGACCACGTGCTGCCCAACGGCATTCCCGACAAGGGGAGGGTGCTGAACCTGCTCTCCGATTTCTGGTTCAAAAGGACCGCCCACATCGTGAAAAACCAGGTGATCAGTACGGACGTGGCCGATTTGCCCTCGCCCCTCTGTCCCCACAAGGACCTGTTGGAGGGACGCTTCACCTTGGCCCGGAAGGCCCAAATGCTCCCCGTGGAGTGCGTGGTACGGGGCTATTTGAGCGGCTCGGGCTGGAACGACTATAAGAAGACCGGCTCCGTATGCGGCATCGCTCTGCCGGCGGGCCTCCGAGAGAGCGACAGGCTCCCGGCGCCCATCTTCACCCCCTCCACCAAGGCGCAGACCGGCCACGACGAGAACATCTCCTTCGAAGCAGCGGCGGCCCTCATCGGCCAGGGGCTCGCGGACAAAGTCCGGGCCACGACCCTGGCCCTCTACACCTTCGCCGCCGACTACGCTAGGTCCCGGGGCATCATCATCGCGGACACGAAGTTCGAATTCGGACTGCTGGATGGAGAACTCATCCTGTGCGATGAGGTCCTCACTCCCGATTCCAGCCGCTTCTGGCCCGCCGATTTGTACGCTCCCGGCCAGGGCCAGCCGAGCTTCGACAAACAGTTCGTCCGGGACTACCTCCTCTCCATTCACTGGAACAAGGAGCCGCCCATTCCCGTCCTCCCTGAGGACGTGGTGGCGCGCACCTCGGAGAAGTACAGGGAAGCCTACGAGCGGATTACCGGAAGTCCGCTGGGGTGAGGGCGCCGGGCGCGAGCCGCGATTGAGCTGGACGCCATGGCGCTGAACCTGGAGCTTCTCCGCCATATCCGCCCCATGGGTGACTCGGATCTGGACGCGGTGGCGGCCATGGAGGCGGCCATCTATCCGGACCCGTGGCCGCGGCAGGCGCTGGCCTACGAGGCCATCCACAACCCCGTGTGCTCGGCCTTCGTGATGGAGGAGGAGGGGACCGTGGCGGGGTACGCCTTCCTCTGGGTGATCTTCGAGCAGGCGCACCTCATCAACATCGCCGTGGGCCAGGCCTTCCGTGGGAAGGGGTTGGGGGAAGCCCTCCTGGCCCACGTGCTTCGCTACGCCGGGGCTCGCGGGGCCGACGACGTCCATCTCGAGGTGCGGGAGACCAACGGAGCCGCCATTGGCCTCTACCGAAAGTACGGCTTCACGGTTCTGGGACGGCAGGACAAGTATTACAGCGACGGCACCCCCGCGCTCATGATGCACCTCAGCCTCCCCATGGCCCCGTCCTGAACGCCCGCCCCCGTCGGGAAGGGATCCTTGAACGGGAGGGATTTTGCACTCCTGTCTCTACATGAGGTATCCTTAAAAAAACGGGGGGCCGTTTTCGGGAGGCCTGCAGGTTGAAGCGCATCGTCATCGTGGACGACCACCCCGCCTTCTGTGAACACTGGAAGGCGCTCTTCGAGGATCGGTATCCCGACCTCGCGGCCGTAGAGGTCTTCACGGACCCTCTGCAGGCTCTGAGCGCCCTCTCACCCGACATCGGCCTCCTCATGCTGGATCTGGAAATGCCCGTCATGGACGGGAAGAAGGTGTTGGAGTTCGCCGTGGCCCGCGGGGTCGATCGGACCCGCGTGGTCATCACGAGCGGCCGGAACGCGGATCACCTCCACGAGGTCTTCCCGGCGGGCGACTGCCTGGCCGTCATCAACAAGGAGGAGCCCGCTCAGCAGGCGGCCTTCCTCATGATTCTGGATTCGGTCATGCGCCGCCCCTGAGCCGGTGACGGCCGCCCCGGCGGCTTCGCCGGCGGGGGCGCGGGGGCCGTGGCTTTTTCTGAAAGGAACCTATGGACACGCTACCGGTAGGTTGGCTTCTGCTCATTTCCGTGGCTGCTGGATTCGTGGGCGCCATGTCGGGCATGGGCGGAGGCGTCATCCTCATCCCGGCGTTGACCCTGGCGGGTATGGACATCAAGCACGCCATCGCCGCGAGTATCGTCTCCGTCATCGCCACATCGAGCGGCGCCGCCGCGGCCTACGTGAGGGACCGCCTCACCAACCTCAAGGTGGGGATGTTCCTCGAGATGTTCACCATGCTCGGAGCCATCGTCGGAGCGTCCATCACCGTCCTCGTAAGCCCGCGCCCCCTCTTCATCATCTTTGGCGTGGTGCTCCTCGTGGTCTGGGGCGCCATGTACTTGCAGCGCAATGTGGATTGGGAACCCGCGGCGCACGTGGACCGATTCTCTCGGTGGCTCGAACTCAAGGGCTGCTACTTCGACCAGGCCGCGGGCCATGACATCCATTATGAAGGTACCCGCGCCTATCTGGGCGGGCCCATGATGTTTGGCGCGGGCTTCATCGCGGGGCTCCTGGGGATCGGGGCGGGCGCCCTCAAGGTGCTGGTCCTGGATCTGGGCATGCGCCTGCCGCCCAAGGTATCCACGACCACGAGCAACCTCATCATCGGCGTCACGGCGCTGGCGGGCACCAGCGTCTACCTGGCCGCGGGGCTCATCGACCCCGGCCTGGCGGCGCCCATCATCTTGGGGGTCAGCGTCGGTGCCTTTATCGGCACGGTGGTTCTGGTGCGCCTTAGCAACATGGCGGTCCGGCGGTTTTTCCTGGTGGTCCTTCTGGCGCTGGGCGCCGAGATGGTCATTCGGGGCGTGTGGGGGAACCTATGAGCAAGGCCTCGGAGCCCTTCGTGAGCGTGTGCGGAGCCGACGAATCGGCTATCCAGCACATGATGGAAACCATGGTCGGATACATCCTCCAGGTGGGGGTTATGATCAGCGCCGCGCTTCTGGTGGCCGGCTACGCGTGGCGCTTCTTGGCCACGGGCCACTTGGGTTTCGATTACACGATCGCAGGGATGAACCTCTACGACTTCGCCATGCTGGAAGTACGGCAGGTCGCCGAGGGCGCCTTCCGGCCCCGGCTCCTGGTGAGCCTTGGCATCGTGGTTCTCCTCCTCACGCCCCTGGTGCGGGTGCTGGCCTCCATGGTTTTCTTCGCGGTGGTGGCGAGAAACCTTAAATACGCCCTGTTTACCCTTTTCGTCTTGACGGTGCTCGTCCACAGCCTGCTCGTCCGCTGACCCGCGAGGGCCTTCGCGACGAAGAGCCCTCATGCGCTGGACGGCCGGTGGATCGCGGCCCGGTTCCATGCGCGGCGGTGAGGGGGGAGCGCGCGAGGGGCGCCGGCCTTTGCAACCGGGGGACGCCCGGGTAAACTTATGGTCTCGCCCCTGCGTATAGCCTCACTTGAACGAGGAGGGCCGTATGAGCCGATTCAGCAGGATCCGGGTTCTTGGGGGTGTGGCGCTCTTGGGGTTGGGCCTGTGCGCGGGCCCGTGCCTCCGGGTAAGCGCCCAGATTCCGGAAGGGGCCAAACCCCTCTCTCTCCAGGACGCCCTTCAGACCGCCATGCAGAAGAACTTTGACATCCAGGTCAGCAAGGTGACCGTGAAGCAGTCCGACTGGGCCCTGAAAGGCACCTACGGGCTCTATGACACGCAGCTCACCTTCGACTGGTATAACCAGGTGAGCCGGCAGCCCATCACGAGCAAGCTTCAGGTGGGAGACCTGGCGGCGGTGTACATGAGCCGGGAGGACGCCTACAACCTGGGCCTGAAGCAGTTCACCCCCTGGGGCCAGTCCTTCCAGCTCCAGTGGAACAACACCAAGGACCGTACCAACTCCACCTTCTCCTACCTCAACCCCACCTACAACAGCTCCGCGACACTCGGCACCACCCTTCCCCTCCTGCAGGGGTTTGGAAAGGTGGCGGCGAGCCAGACGGTCCTCCAAGCCAAGATCGACAGGACCATCGCTGGCAGCGCCTACGTCCAGAAGGTGCGCGACTCCCTCTTGCAGGTGGAAAGCGACTACTTCCAGCTCGTCTACGCCATCCAGGACCTCCAATCCAAGGAGAGCGCTCTCGATCTGGCCAAGCGCTTCCAAGGGGAGACCCGGAAGAAGATCGAGGTGGGCGTCCTGGCGCCCATCGAGCAGGTCACCGCCGACGCGCAGGTGGCCACGAGGGAGCAGGACATCATCACGGCCCGGCAGAACGTGGGCGACCGGGCGGACATCCTCAAGCTCGACCTCGGGTACGACAGGAGCTCCCCCGAGTGGAGCACTCCCTTCAACCCCACGGACGAGCCCAAGCTCATCTCCATGGACAAGCCCGAGGCGGAGCTCATCGACGAGGCCCTCGCCCAGCGGCCCGAGATGGTCCAGCTCAAGGGCCAACTGGAGAAGGACAAGCTGGCTCTGGCCCTGGCCAAGAACCAGACCCTGCCGTCCCTCAACCTCAACGCATCCTTGACTTACAACGGCTCCACGGGCACCTTGACCGACCCCATCACGGGTCAGGTGTACATGGACCACACCTTCTCCAAGGCCTGGAGCCAGATCACAGGGATGGACTACAAGTCCTACTACGTAGGGCTGTCCTTCGTTTATCCGATCCAGAACCGGGCGGCCAAAGCGCAGTATCAGATCTCGCGGCTCGCCCAGAGCGCGGACGAAATCGCCTTCGAGAAGCTCAAGCTCAGCATCGCCAACGAGGTTCGAAGCGGCCTGAGGGACCTGGAGGCGGCCAGCAAGCGGGTGGACGCCGCCGAGCTCACCTACAAGCTCCAGAAGGAGAAGCTGGACGCGGAGCAGAAGAAGTACGACAACGGCCTT
This sequence comes from Acidobacteriota bacterium, assembly GCA_021833665.1. GTDB lineage: Bacteria > Acidobacteriota > UBA4820 > UBA4820 > DSQY01 > JAKAJA01. The sequence continues at coordinate 12,951 of JAKBES010000015.1, read as the reverse complement.
TCCACGGCCTTCAACGTGCTCTCCTACCAGAACGACCTGCTCGCCGCCTCGTCCAGCCTCGTCAACGCGCGCGTCTACACTCAGTACGCGGGCGCCAAACTGGAGCGCGCCCTAGGGAAGTATCTGGAGAGCCGGGGCATCGAAATCAAGTAAGGGGACAGGGGACGGGGGACAGGGGGGAAGATCGTCGTCCTCCTCATTCGGTCTCCCGATCACCCGATCACTTAGCCAAGGAGGGGAACCATGACGGACCAAACCCCGGAAGAGAACGCGGGACCGGTTTCGGAACCCGAAGCGGAGACCCCCGCGCCGGCTCAGCAGCCCGCACCCCCGGCGGCTGAAGTCATGGTGGGCCTCCTCACCGCCCCCGGAGAAACCTTCAAGCGTATCGCGGGCAAAGCGGGCTGGGCCTGCCTCATTCCTCTGATCATCCTCATGGTCCTCGGTACGGCGGGGGGGTTCATTTACTTGCAGCGGGCCGACCTCGCGGAGGTGATTCGCCAGCAGATCAAGCAAAACCCCCGGGCCGCGGAGATGAGCCAGGCCCAGATGGACCAGGCGGTGGAGATGGGGTCCAGAATCGGAAAAGCCATGACCTACGCCGGCTTCCTCGTGGTGGCCGTGAAATATCTCCTCGTGGCCGCCATCCTGTGGCTTGTTGTCCTGGCCTTCGGCGACACCATCACCTTCCCCGACACCTTCCGGGTCGTGTGCTGGTCGCAGCTCCCCAATATTCTCTTCACGCTCCTGTTCATCGTTATGATGTTCGTCAAGGACGCCACGTTCCTGGACCCGAACAATCCCGTCATGAGCAACCTGGGCGCCGTCTTCGGCCAGGAGCGGCTCGGCAAGGTGGGATACGCCTTCCTGTCGGACCTGGACGTCTTCACCCTCTGGATGCTGTGGCTGTATACCCGTGGCCTCGCCGCCTTCGCCAACGCCAAGGTAGGCAAGATGGCGGCCATCGTCTTCGGCCTCTACGGCATCCCAGTGGTCCTTCACTTGGCCAAGGCCGCGATCTTCTAAGGGGCATCCATGCGCAAGCGGCTCTACATCATCGGAGGCATCGTCCTCCTGCTCGTGGTCATCGTCACCATCACGGCTCTGAAGTCCGGCCCCAAGGGGATGGACGTGGAGGTGATGAAGACGGTCAGGGGCGACGTGTCTCCCACCGTCACGGCGGACGGCCTCATCACGGCCAAGGACACGGTGAACATCTCCTCTCAGGTCATGGGCGAGATCACGAGCATCCCTTTCAAGGAAGGGGACCGCGTGAAGAAGGGCGACGTGCTCGTGCAGATCAATCCGGACACCTACCAGCGGGACGTGGCCTCGGCCAAGGCCAACCTGGACGCGGCCATGGTGGCCGCCCGGCAGGCCGACGTGACCTACGCCCAGCGAAAGAAGGATTGGGACCGGGCCAAGGATCTGTTCGAACAAAAGATCTTCTCCACGTCGCAGCGCGATGACGCCAAGCTGGCCGTGGACCAGGCGCGCCTCTCCGCGGACTCGGCGAAGGCCATGGCCCAGCAGGCCAACTCGAACTATCAGCGCGCCCAGGACTATCTGGCCAAGACCACCATGCGGTCTCCCATCGACGGGGTCGTGACGGCCGTGAACGCCAAGGTCGGCGAGACGGCCATGATGGGCACCATGAACATCCAGGGCACGGTCATCCTCACCGTCTCCGACCTGAGCCAGATCATCACGGAGGTCCAGGTGGACGAGGTGGACCTGCCCCGCCTCAAGCTGGGACAGCCCGCGGTGGTGACGGTGGATGCCCTGAACGGTAAGAAGTACGACGGCACGGTCATCGAGATCGGCGCCTCGGCCCAAGCGGCCCAGTCCGCCGCTTCCTCCACCATCCGGCAGTTCAAGGTGAAGGTGGCCCTCACGCATCCGGACGCGGAAATCAAGCCGGGCATCACGGCCCGCGTGCGCCTCATCGCCGACAAGCGGAAGGACGTCCTGAAGGCGCCCATCGGAGCCATACGGTCCGAGGAAAAGGACGGCCAGCAGGTGTTCTACGTGTTCGTGGCCGACAAGGGCAAGGCCATCAAGAAGGACATCACGGTGGGCCTCTCCGACGATACCAGCACGGAAATCACATCGGGGCTCAAGGAGGGTGACGAGGTCATCACCGGTCCCTACAGCCTGCTGAGGACCATGCACGAGGGCGACAGGGTCAAGGCCAAGCTGGTCAAGGAGGGCGACCAGACCAAGGCCGCCGCTGGCGGCGCAAAGGTGGCGGTGGACTAAGGTGCCATTTCCCGGAACTTCAGCTAGGGGAGGCGCGCGGTGAACGGCGACGACGTCCTCATCCAGGCCCGGAACCTCGTGAAGGACTACCCCATGGGGGACGAGGTGTACCACGCCCTGCGCGGGGTCGACCTCACCGTGAAGCGGGGGGAATTCCTCGCCATCATGGGCCCTTCCGGCTCGGGCAAGAGCACCCTCCTGCACCTCCTGGGCTGCCTCGACACGCCCACGTCCGGCGAATACCTCCTGGCCGGGACCCCCGTCCACACCCTCACGGCCGACGCGCTGGCCGAGCTTCGCAACCGGGAGATCGGATTCATCTTCCAGATGTTCTTCCTCCTGCCCCGTTCGAGCGCCCTGGAGAACGTGGAGCTGCCTCTCATCTACGCCAAGGTCCCCCCCGCCGAGCGCCACCAAAAGGCCCTGGAAGCCCTCCAGTTTCTCAAGCTGGAGACGCACGCCCACCACAAGCCGAACCAGCTTTCCGGCGGCCAGCGCCAGCAGATCGCCATCGCCCGGGCCCTCGTGAACAAGCCCTCGCTCATCATGGCGGACGAGCCCACGGGGAACCTGGACAGCGCCACGAGCGACAAGATCATGGCGCAGCTCAGCGAACTCAACGCCATGGGCAACACGCTGATCCTCGTCACTCACGAGCCCGACGTGGCCGCCTACGCTCCGAGGCAGGTGCGCATCCGCGACGGGAAAATCGTCAGCGATGAGAGAGTGAAAAAGCCGTGAGGAGTGAGGCGTGAGGCGTGAGAGAGAAAGGCCAAAATCAGGCGCGAGCGCCGCTGGGTGCCCCTGCCGGGCCATGAGGGCACCGGGGGTGAGGCCGCCAGGGCTAATCAAGCAGCGGCTCATGGGAGGGGTCAGAACAGGACGTCCTCGTATCTCACCGATGGGTCTCTCCCACCCGCCTGGGCCGGTCGCCCTCCTGCTCCCTCACTCCTCACTCTGTCACTCACTTCCCATGAGGTTTCTCCTATGACCGCCGCCGCGCTGGACAAGAAAAGCATTTACGGCTTCTGGGGTACCCTCATGGAGCTGTTCCGGATCGCCCTCAGGGCCATCTGGGCAAGCAAGATGCGGTCGTTCCTCACGGTGCTCGGTATCATCATCGGCGTCCTGGCGGTGGTGGCCGTCGTCTCCATCATGCAGGGCGTGTTCCAATCCTTCCTGGGGCGGTTCGAGGCGCTGGGAGGGGATACCCTCTTCATCGAACCCAACTACCGTCTTTACAAGGACTACAGCGAAGCGGTGAAGAGGCTGAAGCTGACCTACTCCGACGCCCAGGCCGTGGCCCAGGACGTGCCCCAAGTGAAGGAGATATGCGCCATCCTGAGCCGCCAGGACGCCATTTCGTTTCACGGCCACCACGACACGACGCAGGTGTGGGGGACGGGCGACTCCTTCGCCTCCATGAACTCCTTCACCCCAGAGTACGGACGTTTCCTGGCGCCCATGGACGTGGCCGCGCGCCGGAAGGTGTGCGTACTCGGCCACGAGGTTCTGGACAAACTGGCCCTCTCCGACGACTGCGTGGGGCAGGAGATCCAGATCGGACATGGAACCTTTCAGATCGTGGGCGTGCTCCAGAAAAAGGGCGGGTCCGTGTTCGGCAATCAGGACGACGCCGTGTTCATCCCGCTCTCGACCGCCATCCTCCAGTACGGCCAGGAAGCGGCGGACAGCCTGCTCATTCAGGTGCAGATCCGGGACCCGAAGCTCATGGACGCGGCCATCGAGCGCATCTCGGCGGTTCTGCGCCGCCAGCACGGCCTTAAATTCGGCCAGCAGGATGACTTCAGGACCGTCACGCAGGATGAAATTCTCAAACAGATCAAGGAGTTCAGTTCGATCTCCACGCTGGTGGTGGGTGCCATCGTGGGCATCACGCTGATCGTGGGCGGCATCGGTATCATGAACATCATGCTCGTGTCCGTCACCGAGCGCACCCGCGAGATCGGCATCCGCATGGCCGTGGGAGCCAAGCGCGCCCACATCCTCTACCAGTTCCTCATCGAATCCGTCACCCTCTCGACCCTGGGGGGCGTACTGGGCCTTCTCCTGGGCTGGGGTGTGGCCCATCTCACGGTGGCTATCCTCCACCACACCGTGGCCGAAACGTTCCCGGCAGCCTACGTGCCGGTATGGGTGATGTTCCTGAGCCTGGGATTCGCTGCCTTCACGGGCGCCGTCTTCGGTGTCTACCCCGCCGTCAAGGCCTCCCGCCTCGATCCCATCGAAGCGCTCAGGTACGAGTAACTTCATCCACAACCGGTGGCAGGCGTGACCCGACTTCCGCCGAACCTGCAAAGAGAAAGGGCGGCGCGTTTCGGCGCCGCCCTAAATGCGGGGGTCGGGGAACCCCCGCGGGAAACGGGCAGGTTACCCTGGGTGCGCGGACCGGTCCGCGCGATGCGCTTCCTTCCTCCTAGTTCTTGCTTCTCCTGATGAACGTGGGGGTCTGAATCCCCTCGTAATCCCTCTCGCCGGGCGCGGCCGTGTTGAAGATGTCCGGCGAGGTGGGGGTGAAAAGGTCCTTGGTGCGGCGGAAGAATCCCGAGCTGGCCGCGGCCTGGGGCGGGGCGGGCAGGGGGGAGTCCACTCCGGGCACGGAGCCCATGGCGGCGGCCGCGGAGGCCTCCTGGATGCTGTTCGTCGAAAAGGCGGGGCGTTTGAGGACTTTGAGGTCGGGGCTGTCGAAGGCGGCGGCCACGACGGTCACCCTCAGTTCGTCGCCCAGGCTCTCGTCCAGGCTCATGCCCCAGATGACGTTCGCGTCCGGGTGGGCTTTCTCGCGGACGAAGTCGCACGCCCTCTGCACTTCGCGCAGTCCCATCTTCCGGTCGCCCGTGAAGTTGATGAGGATGGACTTGGCGCCGGAGATGGAGCCGTCCTGGAGGAGGGGATTGTTGGCCGCCTTCTCCGCGGCCTGGAGCGCGCGGTCCTGCCCCAGTGCGGTGCCCATGCCCATGACGGCGCGGCCACCCGCGGAGAGCACCGACCGGGCGTCCTCGAAGTCCAAGTTGATGAGGCCGGGGCGGATGATGAGGTCCGAGATGCCCTGGACGCCCTGGCGCAGGACGTCGTCGGCGGCCAGGAAGGCCTCCTCGAAACTCACGTCCTCGGGGAGAATGCGGTGGAGGTTGTCGTTGGGGATGACGATGAGGGTGGCGGCGGCCTCCGTGAGCATGTCCAGGCCCTGCTTGGCGTTGCCCTCGCGCTTGGGCCCTTCGAAGGCGAAGGGGCGCGTCACCACGGCTACCGTGAGGGCGCCCGTCTCTCCGGCCAGGCTGGCCACCACGGGCGCGGCGCCCGTGCCCGTGCCGCCGCCCATGCCGGCGGCGATGAAGATGAGGTCGGCACCCTGAAGGTGCTCCATGATGGCGTTCGTGTCCTCGATGGCGGCCTTCTCGCCGCGCTCGGGGTAGCCTCCCGTGCCCAGGCCCCGGGTGAGCTTCTGCCCGATGGGCACCTTCACGGGCGCCAGGGATTTCTCCAGATCCTGGAAGTCCGTGTTGATGGCGATGAAGTCCACGCCGCTCAGTCCGGCCCGGATCATGCGGTTCACCGCGTTCCCGCCGGCTCCCCCGATGCCCACCACTTTGATGCTCACGCTCTTCTTGCCGTCCGCCATGGTCTCCATGTCATCCTCGCTCATCGAGAACCTCAGCCCGTTTCCCTGGTCCATACCGAACCCCCTTTCCCGATGCCGGCCGCCCGCGACCGCCGCGCGCTCCAGCTAAAAGACATCCTTGAAGGCGCCCTTGATGCGCCCGAAAAACCCGCCCTTCCTCTTGGTCCCCGCCTCGCGGCTTTCGATGCGGGCCCCGTAGATGACCAGGCCCACGGCGGTGGCGAACATGGGATCCGCTACGATATTGGTGAGGCCCACCACGCCCGCCGGCTCGCCGATGCGAACCTGGTGGTCGAAGATGCTCTCCGCGACTTCCGTGAGGCCCTGAAGGCTGGCGTTGCCGCCCGTCAGGACGACGCCCGCGTTGATGGTCTTCTCCAGGCCCGCCCCGCGCACCTCCTCGTTGAGGACGTGGAAGAGCTCCTCCGCCCGCGGCTGGAGGATCTGGGCGATGAGGGACCGCTTGACCATGGAGGTCTTCTTGCCCGCCGAGGGGACCTCCACCACGTCGTCCTCCTGGATGAGGTTGGTGAGGGCACACCCGTATTTCTTTTTCACGATCTCGGCTTCGAGGATGCCGGTCTTGAGCCCCACCGCCAGATCGTTGGTGAAGTGTTCGCCGCCCACGGGGATGACCAGGGTGTGCCAGATGGCGCCCTTTTCGAAGACGGAGAGCCCCGTAGTTCCGTGGCCGATGTTGATGAGGGCCACACCGATCTCCTTCTCGTCCGGGGTCAGGACGGAGTAGGAGTCGGCCATGAGGCCCAGCACGGGCTCGGCTACGGCGATGCCGCAGCGGTTCACCACGGAGCCCAGGTTTTGCAGGCTGGTGATGGAGCCCGTGACGATGTGCACGTTGGCCTCCAGCCTGGTGCCCATCATGTTGAGGGGCTGGCTGATGCCCTCCTGGTTGTCCACCATGAATTCCTGGGGGAAGGTGTGGAAGATCTGCTGCTCCTGGGGGAAGCTGATGGTGCGGGCGCCCTCCAGAACCCGGGACACGTCCTCCTTGGTGATGAGGCGGTCTCTGTTCGTGATGGCCACCACGCCCCGGCTGTTGAAGCCCCGCACGTGTGCCCCGCCCACCCCCACGTAGGCGCGCTCCACGGGATGGCCGGCCATGAGCTCGGCCTCGTCCACGGACGCCTTCACGGCTTCGGCCACCTCATCCAGGCTGGAGACGATGCCGCGGCGCATGCCTCGCACGTCGGCCTTCTTGCCCACGCCGGTGATCTCGATCTGGCCGTCGTCCCGGATCTTGCCGATGACGGTGGCCACTTTGGACGTGCCGATGTCGATGCCGACGATGTGGCCGGTTTCCTTAGCCATTGGCCTTCCCTCCCTCCGCCGCCGGTTTCTCCGGCTCGGCGTCCTGCGCGGCCGGGGCGGGCAGGAGCACCACCTTGCCGGTCCAGCGCAGATCCATGGTCTTCTGGTCCGGGGCGTACGTGTTCGCCCAAGCCCGCGAGGCCTGGAACCGGCGCCATTGGTCCTGGATGTCCTCCGGGGATACCACCAGGGTCCATCCGCCGGAGCACGTGAGCGCCAGGCTGCCGGGCACGGGCGAAGGCACCAGGGACGCTACGTCGCCCTGGAGGCCCATGCGCAGCAGCTGGGCCACGGCCTCCTGCACCCTGGGATCCGCGGGGTCGACGCCGGCGGCCAGGCGGAAGGCGCAAGGCGAGCCGGGTTGCGCGGCCCAGGCCATGTCCCGGCCGTCGATGGCGACGGGCCCCTTGTCGGTGGCCAGGTCACACAGTTCCTGGCGCTCCACCACCTCGACGATGAGGGTGTCGGGCAGGTGCTTGCGGCACAGGAACCCCTTGACCCACGGGAAGGCCGAGAAGCGCTGGGAAAGCTCCTCGGGCTTCAAGGCGAACAGGTTGCGCCCCACGAGGCCAGAGAGGGCGTCCCGGAGGACCTGGGGCGGGTGGTTGACCAGGCCCACCACGTGAATCTGGCGCACGCCGAAGGCGCCGTCGTTGTGGAGGAAGCTCCATCCCGCGTGGGCCAGGACGGCGCCTCCCAGGAGAGCCACGGCCACCGCCGTGGTGCGAACGGAACGCCGCACCAGCCGCTTGCGGCCCCGGGAAGCCCGCACGGGGGAATGAGGGACCCCCAGGCCGGCCGAGGTCCAGCCCCGCAGGAATTCCTTTGAAGGACTCATCTCCATATCTCCATTTCATACTCGAGCGTCACGCCCGCGCCGGAGGCCGCCCGCCGGGCCTCCTCGCAGAGCCCGAAGGCGTCCTCGAAGGTGGCGCCGCCGTGGTTGACTAAGAAATTGGCGTGGAGGGCGGAGAAGCCCGCGGCCCCGCGCCGTTTGCCCTTGTACCCGAGTTCGTCCAGGACGCGTCCCGCGGCTGCTCCAGGAGGATTTTTGAACACGGAGCCCGCGGTGGCCGAACGCCAGGGCTGGGTGGCGTTCCTGGCGGCCTTGGCTTCTTCAAATCTCGCCCTGAGCCCGCGGGGATCCTCGGGCGCTAATGTCAAACGGCATCCGGCCAGAACGCCCGCGCGGGCCACGTCGGATCCCCTGTAGGCGAAGGCGAAGTCGGAAGCCGGGCGCCACGTCCTGCCCCGTCCTGGCTCAATGAGGGCCACGCTCGTGAGGACGCCCGAGATGTCGTTGCCAAAGGCCCCCGCGTTCATGACCACCGCGCCTCCCACCGTGCCGGGGATTCCGCCCATGCCCTCCAGTCCGCCCAGCCCGCGCCGGACCGATTCGCCCGCGAGAGCGGGCAAGGGTACGTCCGCGTCGGCCTCCACCGAGTTCCCTTCCCAGCGCACGTGTCCTCCCAGCCGGGCCAGGTGGACGACGCCGAAAGACAGGGGCCCGTCGGCCGCCATGAGGTTGCTGCCTCCGCCCAGGACACGGAACTCGGCGTTCCCCTCCCACAGGGCCAGAAAGATGCCCTCGGCCTGATGCCACGCGCGCGGCCTGAGATAGAAGGCGGGCGCCCCTCCGATGCCGAGGGAGAGATGGCGAGCCAGCGGCTCCGTCCGGGAGAAGAAGCAGTCCAGTCCTCTGGCCAGGTCCGCGATCCGTTCAACGTCCATGTCCTTCCCGCTCAAGAAGGTCCAACAGCCGAGGGCCGGCGCCCGTGATGCTGCCCGCGCCCAGGGTGAGAACCAAATCCCCGGAGCGGAGCAAGGGCGCCACGAAGGCCGGCATGTCATCGACGCCGGGGCAAAAGTGCGCTTCCGCGCCGCCGAATCGCGCGATCTTATCCACGAGGACCTCTCCCGTGACACCCGGGATGGGGGCTTCGCTCGCCGCGTAGATTTCCGAGACCACCACCACGTCCGCCAGGGCCAGCACACGAGCGAAGGCATCCATGAGGGCCGCGAGGCGGGTGAAGCGGTGGGGCTGGAAGAGGACCACGAGGCGGCCGTCGCCCACGGTGCGCCGGGCCGTTTCGAAGGTGGCTGAAATCTCCGTGGGATGGTGGCCGTAGTCGTCCACGACGCGAATGCCCGCGGCCTCGCCCTTGATCTGGAAGCGCCGGTCGGCCCCGGGGAAGGTGCCCATATGTTTCCGGGCCTCCTCGAAGGGGATGCCCAGTTCATCCGCCACGGCCAAGGCCGCCAGGGCGTCCAGGACGATATGGCGCCCGGATTGGGGCACGTGAACCTTCCCGCGGTCCTCGCCGCCCGCCAGGAGGCGGAAGGTTTCTCCCGGCCCTTCTGGAGGAAGGCGCAGGGCTTTCACGTGGGCCGAGTCGGAGAGGCCGTAACTCACCACGCGGCGGGTCAGCCTGGGCAGGAGATCCCGTACGCTCGGGTCGTCGATGCAGGCCACGACGGCCCCAAAGAAGGGCACCTTGTTGGCGAACTGCAAGAAGGCTCCCTTGAGATCCTCCAGATCGTGGTAGCAGTCCACGTGCTCCCAGTCGATGTTGGTGATCACCGCCAGAGTGGGGTATAGAAGGAGGAAGGAGCGGTCCGACTCGTCAGCCTCCGCCACCATGAGATCGCTGGTGCCCAATCGGGCGGAGGCGTCCAGGGTGGAGAGGCGGCCACCGATGACCACCGTTGGGTCCAGGCCGGCGCTGTGGGCCACGTGGGCGATCATGGCTGTGACCGTGGTCTTCCCATGGGAGCCCGCCACGGCCACCGAGGACTTGATGCGCATGAGCTCGGCCAGCATTTCGGCCCTGGGAATGACGGGGATGCCGCGGCGGCGGGCTTCCTCCAGCTCGGGATTGAGGGGCGAGACGGCGCTGGAGTAGACGAGGACGTGGGCGTCCCCAACGAGGGCCCCGTCGTGTCCCACGGATACCTTCGCGCCCCGTCCGCGCAGGCGCTCGATCACGGGGCTCTCCTTGGCGTCCGAACCCGTGACCGTGAACCCCTGCGTGAGGAGCACCTCGGCGATGCCGCTCATGCCGATGCCTCCGATACCCACGAAGTGGACCCGGTTGAGCTTGCCCAGCTTCATGGCCGCGCTCCCGACATGAGAACGATCAGGTCCGCGACGTCTTCGGCGGCGTTGGGTCTGGCCACGGCGGCGAGCCTGGCCGACATCTCCGCACGGGTCTTGGTGTCCGTGAGGCGAAGGAGGGCCGCCAGCAAGGACGCCGTGGTGAGGTCCTTCTGCTCCGTGCAGAGGGCACCGCCCAGGGCTTCGAGGCCGCGCGCGTTCTGCACCTGGTGGTTTCCCGCGGCGCCGGGGAAAGGCACCAGGAGGGCCGGACGGCGCGCCGCGGCCAGCTCCGCGAGGGTGGTGGCCCCCGCCCGGCACACGGCCGCGTGGCACCACGCGTAGGCTTCGTCCATGGCCTCGATGAAGGGCTCCACCCGGGCGGCCATGCCGGCCGAGGCGTAGGCGGCCTTCACGCGGTCCAGGTCCTCGGTCCCCGTCTGGTGGCGGATGACCACGCCGCCCGGGAATTCCAGTAACGCGGGAGCGGCGGCCATGAGCGCTTCGTTGATGGCGCGTGCTCCGCGGCTCCCGCCGAAGACCAGTAGGCGCAGGGGGCTTGCGGGCGGCGCCTCGGCGGGGACGCGGGCGAGGGAAGCGCGCACGGGGTTGCCCAAAAGGCGGGCCTTGCCACGGAAGTGCAGAAGCGTCTGCGGGAAGGAGACAGCCACGGCGGAGGCGACTTTGGCCACGATGCGGTTGGCCAGCCCCGGATGAACGTTCTGCTCCATGACCAGGACGGGAAAACCCGCCAGCCCCGCCGCGAAGGCCATGGGAAAGGAGGCGTAGCCGCCCACGCTCACCACCGCGCCAGGGCGGAAGTCTCGAAGGACCTTAAGGCTCTTGATGAAGGCCATGGGCAGGAGGGAGAGGGCGCGGAGCCGGGCCGCGGCGCCGACTCCCGCGAAGCCCGAGGCGGGGAGATCCACGAAGGGGAACCCGTACCTGGGCGCCAGCCGCGCCTCGATGCCCCGGCGTGATCCCGCGAAGAGCACCCGTGCGGAAGCGGCCCGCGCCGTCAAGGCCTGAGCAACCGCCAGCCCCGGGAAGAAATGGCCCCCCGTCCCGCCTCCCGCAACGATCACTCTCAACTCCTCCACGGTGAGCGTCCCTGCATCGTGGGCCTGGCCCATGCCTCGGCCTTGCCCGTTTCGGCCCGATCGGGAGCAGGGAGCTGGGAGCGGGTAGCGGAGGCACCCTTCGCCTGCCGCCCACGGGCGTTCCAATGGCCTCCTGCCTGCGTCACGGGAGCCCTGCTCTCCATGCATCTCTCTCCGCTTCGCGCTTCCCGCTCCCGGCCCATCATTCGTGCTCGCTCACGTTGAGCAAAATTCCGATGCCCGCCAGGGTCACCACAAGGTTCGACCCTCCGTAGGAAAGGAGCGGGAGCGGGAGGCCCTTGGTGGGCAGGAGGGTGAGGGTCACCATGATGTGGACGAGCGCTTGAAGGACCACCCACGACACGATCCCCATGGCCAGAAGGGCGCCGAAGAGATCGGGAGCCCCGCGCACGGCCTTGAGGCCCAGGTATCCGAAGAAGAGGAAACAGCCTAGCACCAGCAGGTTGCCCACCAGGCCCAGTTCCTCGCCGATCATGGCGTAGATGAAATCCGTGTGAGGTTCAGGGAGGAACAGGAGTTTCTGGCTGGAACCTCCCACCCATTTGCCCACCAGGCCCCCGCTCCCCACGGCGATGAGGGATTGCTGGGCTTGGAACCCCTCGTGGCGCACGTCCGCCTCGGGGTTCATGAAGGTCATGAGGCGCTGGCGGCGATAAGGGCTCGACACGGCGAGGACGCTCACGGCCACGGCGCCGATGAGGATCATGCCGCCGAGCCATTTCCAGGGCAGGCCCGCTACCAGGAGGAGGGAGACCATGATGGCTCCCAGGATGACCACGGTGCCCAGGTCGGGCTGGACGAGGATGAGGACGGCCACGAAGCCCACGTAGGCGCCCAGGGGCACCAGGGCTTTGGTCCATTCGCGCTTCTCCTCCACCCGCTTGTTCAGGAGGAAGGCCCCCAGGATGACCACCACCAGCTTGGCCGTCTCGGAGGGCTGGAGCGTCATAGGGCCGAGTTTGATCCAGCGGTGCGACCCGTTGATGGACGGGCTGGCGAGGGCCAGCAGGAGGAGCATCACCTCCAGGCTCATGAGGCCCAGGACATACTTGCGCCGTCCCCACTGGGTGTAAGGGATGCGCTGGGTGCAAAAGAGGGCGATCACGCCGATGATGGCCCACACGAGCTGATGCTTGAAGAAGTACCCGGGGTCGCCCTTGCGCGTGAGGGCCAGGACCGCGGAGGACGAGTAGATCATCACGAGGCCGAAAGCCAGGAGCCCCAAGGTCACGGTGAAAAGCTTGCGGTCAAAGCTCAGGTAGCGGCTCATCCACCGGCCTCCTTCACCCATGCTTTGAACCGCTCGCCCCGGTCTTCGAAATTCTTGAACTCGTCGAAGGAGGCGCAGGCGGGAGAAAGGACCACGCTGTCTCCGGACCTCGCCAGGTCGATGGCCCGGAACGTGGCGTCTCTCAAGGACGGGAAGACTTCAAGGAGGACGGTGCCCCCGAGAGCGGCTTTCACCCTTTCCCGGGCCGCGCCGAAGGCCATGACCGCCTTGCAGC
>JAKBES010000199.1 GCA_021833665.1 Acidobacteriota bacterium | reverse complement strand
AAAGAGGCCCGATATCGTCCGAAGCTACTTCAACGAAGAGCATGTTCGCTATGCCGCCTAGCCTTCCCAGTGTCAACTACAATAGTGCCGGGGTAGTAATGAGGATGGTGACGAATCGGAGGCAGTCCGTATTAGCAATGCATTGGTCGAAGTCAGAGCGGATCTACTGCTCCGATATTGCATGATGAAGCAGATGGCGCTTGCCGTATTTGTGGACTCCTTCAGGGAAAGCAAGGCGTCTATGGAAGAATTGAAGATCACGGAAGTCAATGAACGATTCGTGAATAAGAAGTACGCCTTCCATCGGTTGGTCGGCCCAGACACCTTGTCCATCAACGATACAAAGACCTTCGGGAAGATTCTCGGGAAGAAATTCGTCCTTCCAGAACCGATTCCTCAGAATTGGCCTAATGAAAAGGTCCGTGTGTACCAGGAATTTATCATTGACACCGACGAGAAGGGCAATCCCATTCGGCATGCCTGTGACCCTGAGAAATTGGCCGACTACTTTGGGAGAAACAAGGAGGCGCCAAATTACATGACTCCAGTGTTCTTCCAGTCGAAGGTGCTGACCAAGTACTACTCAGACCCAGGGAAGTACACGGTGTGTGATGGGCGTGTTAAATGTGCCGGTCTTTGGAGCTTACGGGTTGATAACGACCACCACGACTATGTTGTAGTGTCGCTGGGAGATCTCGGTCGCGATCTCTCAGAAGGCGAGCGGAGTTACTGGCTGAGTTTTAACATACCGCCTGCGGGGAGAAAAATTAGCGTAACGAACGCCAGGAGAGCATTTCTGGGGCAATTCGCGGAGCCGGAGCGGGCTGACCTCCGCCTGAAGAAGGAATATAAGAGGTTTTGTATGGCCTTCCGCGAAGCGAAGGGCTGGGATTTCTTCCTTCCACTACATGAGGAAGATGAGCATTGCTTCGTCGGATTGCACTTGCCTGCCAGCGATAACCAAGCCGAATTCGACTCGCAACTAGTCGCACTAACCAAAATCATGATCGACTCGCTGAACGAGGAGGCGATTGCTCAGGGAGTGATTAGTATCTTAAAGGATGACCGAGGCATAAACAAGCTTGAGAAGTATTTTCAAGCGCAAAATGCATCCAGCTACGAGGACCATATTAAGTTTCTGAGGGTTCTCCAGAACCTAAGATCCACAGGGGCCGCACACCGTAAAGGCAGCAATTACATCAAGGTTATCGCTGATCTCAACTTGCAGGATGAGGGGCAACAGAAGGTGTTCGACAAACTCTTGTCTTCCGCCTGTGATTTCATTTATTACCTAGGCCAGACTCTTTTGCCTGATGAACCTGAAGAGGCCTGACTCATGCCTCACCCCTGCACCGAAGACCAGCTTGTCGAGCAACCCGCCATCCAGCTCTTCTCGGAGCTGGGTTGGAAGACGGTTCTTGCGCTCGAAGAGGTCTTCGGCCCACGGGGAACGCTCCAACGTGAATCGCCTGGCGAGGCGGTTCTGGTGGCGCGGGTACGGACCGCGCTGGAGCGCCTGAATCCTGATCTGCCCCGCGAAGCGCTCTCCACGGTGATAGATGAACTAACCTGCGACCGCTCGACGATGAGCATGGCGGCGGCCAACCGCGAGGTCTACGGCCTCCTCAAAGAAGGCATTCGGGTCAGCGTTGCTGACACCGAACCCTCACCCGTCCCTTCGGGCCACCCTCTCCCACTGGGAGAGGGGCGGGGTGAGGGTGCGCAGCTTGGCTGGCTCATCTCTTGACCCATGCTTGACCGAACTCCCCTGTACATAAACCGGTCCCTTCTGAAAGGCGGGTTGCTCTCCCGCCTGGACAAGCAAGCGGACACGGATTGGGACATTATGGTGGCACTTCTTCTGTAACCATACTATATTGAAGGGGAAGCGAGGAGCCTGTGGTGGACACCGATGCGGACATTTGAGCGGACACATCCCTGGATTACCTTCCGGCTGGACCTGAGCAAGGCCCTCGTGGAGTTTTGGGTCCTCCTCGGAGAGGCGGCCTCGAAGTGCGATCACCTCTCCAAGGTGCCCCTCCGGCGCTCCACCGCGGAACGGCTCCACCAGCTCTATCTCGCCAAGGGGGCCGCGGCGACCACGGCCATCGAAGGCAACAGCCTGACCGAGAACGAAGTCCTCCAAGCCGTGGAGGGCAGGTTGAAGGTGCCGCCCTCTAAGGAGTACTTGAAACAAGAAGTGGAGAACATCATCGCGGCGTGCAACGGCATCGGGAAACAGGTGGCCGAGGGGGCATTGCCCGCTATCACGCCTGAAATCTTGTGCGCGTACAACCTCCAGGTGCTCAACGCCCTCCCCCCGGACGAGGATGTGGTGCCTGGAGCGTTCCGCACCCATTCGGTGGTCGTGGGGAGCGTCTACCGGGGGGCGCCTGCCAAAGACTGTCCCTACCTGATCGGCCGCCTCTGCGAGTGGCTTGCCGGACCCGACTTCCAGCCGCCGGAAGGCGCGACCGAAGGCATGACGGCACTTTTCACCATCCTGAAGGCCATGGTGGCCCACCTCTACCTGGCATGGATTCACCCTTTCGGGGACGGCAACGGGCGGACCGCGCGGTTGCTGGAGTTCCACTTGTTGCTGTCGGCGGGCGTTCCGTCCCCGGCGGCTCATCTGCTGAGCAACCATTACAACCAGACGCGCGCCGAGTACTACCGCCAGCTCGATCATGCCAGCAAGTCGGGTGGCGAGGCCTTGCCCTTCCTCGATTATGCAGTGCGGGGCTTCGTGGACGGCCTGCGCGAACAACTGGATGTCGTATGGGCACAGCAATGGGATGTGGCGTGGCGTGATTATGTTCAGGAGTGTTTTCAGGACCGGAACGGGCCCAGCGACACGCGCCAGCGCCACCTGGCGCTGGACCTAAGCACTGCGGCGGATTGGACCGACGTGGGAAAAGTGCGTGAGCTAACACCACGCTTGGCCAAAGCCTACGCTACGAAGACCCAAAAGACCGTGCAGCGTGACCTGAATGCCTTGCAAGAGTTGGAATTGATCGACAGGGTGGGACGGCGCGTTCGGGCGCGACGCGAGGTCATCATGTCCTTCCTGCCCCTCCAGCGGCCTCACGGGAAACCCAAGCCCTAATGCCGCACCCCTACACCGAAGACCAGCTCGTCGAGCAGCCGGCCATCCAGCTCTTTTCGAAGCTGGGTTGGAAGACGGCATACGCGCTCGAAGAAGTCTTCGGCCCCCGGGGAACGCTCCAACGTGAATCGCCTGGCGAGGCGGTCCTGGTTGCGCGGCTGCGGGCTGCGCTGGAGCGCCTGAATCCTGATCTGCCCCGCGAAGCGCTCTCCACGGCCATAGATGACCTGACCCGCGACCGCTCGACGATGAGCATGGCGGCGGCCAATCGCGAGGTCTACGGGCTCCTCAAAGAGGGCATTCGGGTCAGCGTTGCTGACACCGAACCCTCACCCGTCCCTTCGGGCCACCCTCTCCCACTGGGAGAGGGGCGGGGTGAGGGTTCGCGGCGGAGTGGAGGGCAGCGCACTGTTTGTGTCCGGGTCATCGATTGGGAACATCCCGTCGCGAATGATTTCCTCCTCGTGAGCCAGTTCAGCGTCACGGGGGCCCTCTACACGCGCCGCCCGGACCTGGTGGGCTTCGTGAACGGCCTGCCCCTCGTGGTCATTGAGTTGAAGAAGCCGGGCGTGGCTGCCAAGCAGGCCTTCGACGACAACCTCACGTGCTACAAGGCCGACATCCCCCAGCTCTTTTGGACCAACGCCCTCTTCATCGCCTCCAACGGCACGGAGAGCCGCGTGGGCTCGCTCACCGCGGACTGGGAGCGGTTCTTCGAGTGGAAGCGCATCGCCCGGCAGGAGGAACCTGGTCAGGTATCCCTCGAAACGATGATTCGAGGTACATGCGAACCGGCTCGCCTCCTTGACCTGGTCGAGAACTTCACCCTCTTCTCCGAGCACACCACCGGCCTCGTCAAGGTCATCGGCCAGAACCACCAGTACCTCGGCGTGAACAGCGCTGTTGCCTCCATGCTCTCGGCCCGGGAGGCCGGGCACGGGCGGGGTGGGGTGTTCTGGCAGACGCAAGGCTCGGGGAAGAGCTTCGCCATGGTCTTCTTCTCCCAAAAGGTTCTGCGGAAGGTGCCGGGCAACTGGACCTTCGTGGTGGTCACCGACCGCGTGGAGCTGGACGACCAGATCGCCAAAACCTTCAAGGCCTGCGGGGCCATCAGCGAGGCGGAAGGCCAGGTCTGCCACGCCACGAGCGGGGCGCACTTGCGGGAATTGCTGGGCGGGAACCACCGCTACGTCTTCACCCTCATCCACAAGTTTCGGCCCGAAAATTCCCGGGCCGAAACACCCTCACCCGCCCCTTCGGGCCACCCTCTCCCAGGGGGAGAGGGACACTTTCGAGGCGGCCTTTCCTTTTCAGGTCTGGTTAACCGGGCACGGGAATTGAGGCAACAGAACACACCGGCGGAGGCGTTTGTTTGGGAACTGCTGCGCGATAGGCGGTTTTTCGGCTTCAAGTTTAGAAGGCAGCACCAGATAGGCAACTACATCGCGGACTTTATCTGCGACGAACGAAAGCTCGTCCTCGAATTGGACGGCGAGGTTCATCAAACCCCTGAAGTTGCAGCAAAGGATGCCACGCGAGATGCGACGCTCCGCTCCCTGGGATTTGCAGTTATTCGCTTTCCAAACCAACTCATCGTAGATGAAACGGAACAGTTTATTCGGCAGATCTCATCGGCCCTTGATCTCCCCTCTACCCTTGGGAGAGGGGCCGGGGGTGAGGGTGACGACGGAGTCATGCCAGTCCTATGCGACAGGCGTGACATCGTCGTCTTAACCGACGAGGCCCATCGCAGCCAGTACGACACTCTCGCCCTGAACATGCGCGCCGCCCTGCCCCGCGCTACCTTCCTGGCGTTCACGGGTACGCCCCTCATCGCGGGGGAAGAGAGAACTCGGGAGGTTTTTGGCGAGTATGTCTCCATCTACGACTTCCAGCAGTCCGTGGAGGACCACGCCACCGTCCCCCTCTACTATGAGAACCGAACCCCTGAGTTGAAGCTCGACAACCCCGACCTCAACGAGGACCTCTACACGCTCATCGAGGACGCCCAGCTCGACGAGGCGCAGGAACAGAAGCTCGAGCGGGAGCTTGGGCGGCAGTACCACCTCATCACCCGTGACGACAGGCTAGAGACCATCGCCAAGGACATCGTCCGGCACTTTCTGGGCCGGGGCTTCCAGGGCAAGGCCATGGTCATCTCCATCGACAAGGCCACGGCCCACAGGATGCACGATAAGGTAAAACGCCACTGGGAGGCCGAGCGGCAACGGGTGGAGGAAGAACTCGACCGGCAGATGCGGTACGGGGAGAAGGCCGACCCCGTCCTTGTTTCAGATCTCATTCAGCGGCTGGAGATCATCAAGACCACCGACATGGCCCTCATCGTCTCCTCGGGGCAGAACGAAACCGCTCAGATGGCAACCCTCGGACTCAACATCGCCCCGCACCGCAAGCGGATGAACGACGAGGCCTTGGACGAGAAGTTCAAAGACCCGAAGGACCCGCTGCGGATCGTGTTCCTCTGCGCCATGTGGCTCACGGGCTTCGACGCGCCGAGCTGCTCCACGGTCTACCTCGACAAGCCCATGCGGAACCACACCCTCATGCAGACCATCGCGAGGGCGAACCGCGTCTTCCCAGGCAAGCACAGCGGCATGATCGTGGATTACGCCAACGTCTTCGCTTCCCTGGAGCGCGCCCTGGCCATCTACGGGGCCGGGCAGGGCGGCACTACTCCGGTTCGGGACAAGGCACAGCTCGTACAGGAGCTACGCCAAGCCATCGAAGGCGCAGTGACCTTCTGCGGCGAGCACGGAGTGGACATCGATAGAATCGACGGCGCGAAAGGGCTCGCCAAGCTCACGGCCATCGGCTTCGCCGTGAACGCCTTGATTGCTCCCGACCCTCTCCGGAAGGAGTTCTTGGCCCACGACCGGCTCGTCCAGACCCTTGACGATGCGGTGAAGCCCGATCCGGTGGTGCTGGAGTTCCGAGCCAGGGTTGCCTGCATCGGTACCATCGCCGATGCCATCAGGGCGAAGATCAACCCCGGGCCGGCGGACATCTCCGGCATCCTTGCCAGCGTGAACGCCCTTCTGGACGAGTCCATCTCGTCCGAGGGCTTTACCATCAAGAAGGGCGGTGCTTCGGAACAGGCCCCCATCGACCTCTCGGAGATCGACTTCGAGGCCCTAGCCAAGCGGTTCAAGAACTCCAAGATCAAGAATATCGACCTGGAGCGTCTCAAGGCCGCCATCCGGGCCAAGCTGGGGCGCCTTATTCGCCTGAACCGCACGCGGGCCGATTACCAGGAGAAGTTCGAGCAGCTCATCGAGGCCTACAATTCGGGCAGCCGGAACATCGACGACCTCTTTAAGGAACTGCTGGAGCTGAGCCAGTCCCTCACCGAGGAGGAGCAGCGCCACGTCCGCGAGCACCTCTCTGAAGAGGAACTGACCATCTTCGACCTTCTCACGCGCCCAGGGCCCGATCTCACGCTCCAAGAGCGCGACGAGGTGAAGAAGGTCGCCCAAGACCTTTTAGGCCGGTTTAAGGCCATCCTGAGCCTGGATTGGCGGCGGCGCGCCCAAGCCCGCGCCCAGGTCCGCCTCGCCATCGAAGACGTCCTCGACGCCGGCCTGCCCCGCGCCTACACCCCCGAGCTCTACCAAGCCAAAGCCGGCCTCGTCTTTGAACACCTCTACGAGAGCTACCCGAATGTGGGGGCAGGGGTGTACGCCGAATAGGCGGTGCCGGACCCTCAAAAGGAGAAAGAGATGATCATCAAGCGGATTGGGCCCTTGTCCTTAGCGAAGATCATGGGGACACTGTATCTCATTATGGGTTTCATCTTGGGCCTATTCATGTCGGCCTTGAGCGTCTTCACTTCAGCCTTCCTACGTGGGCCGGCGGGCGGCAGCGGGAAGGGAATGGGAATCTTCTTCGGC
>JAKBES010000198.1 GCA_021833665.1 Acidobacteriota bacterium | reverse complement strand
CCATCCGAGGTGGCCACGTACGAGCGCTGGCAGCGCCGCCGACTCTCCATGCGGCCCGGCATCACGTGCCTGTGGCAGATCTCCGGGAGAAGCAACATCGACTTCGACCGCTGGATGCGCCTGGACCTGGCCTACATCGACAACTGGTCCCTCACCCTCGACCTCGTCATCCTCCTCAAGACCATTCCCGCCGTCCTCACCGCCCGAGGGGCCGCCTGATCCGCAAAGAGTCAGCTGCACGGGTATCGTCCTGTTCATACCCGCCGAGTTGTTCTCTTGGGCGTTTCCCGGCAACGTCATGGTAATCTTGAGCTTGGGCCCTTAGGGCCGGGAGGAGAGCATTGGGGGGCAAGGGCTGGCTGAAACCTCATGTGCTGATAGCAGCAGGCGCGCTGATTATGCTCTACTTCGGCGGCCTGGGGGCCATCCCCTACTTCGAGCCGGACGAGGGGCGCTACACGGAGATCCCGAGGGAGATGCTGGCCCTGAAGGATTTCGTCCTGCCTCACCTGAACGGCGTTCTCTATTTCGAAAAACCTCCCCTTTACTACTGGCTTAACGCCCTTTCCATGGCCGTTTTAGGAACGGGCGAATTCTCCAGCCGGTTCTGGAGCGCCGCGCTCGGGCTCCTGGGCCTGGTCCCCGTGTTTTACCTGGGCGCCAAGGCCCGGCCGGGGAAGACGGCGTGGCTCGGCGTCCTCATTCTGGCCACGTCGCCCCTCTACCTGGCCCTGGCGCACCTGACAATCATCGACATGGCCCTCACGTTTTTCTTCACCGCGACCCTGGCCAGCTTTTACCTGGCCAGCGAGGAGGAGAACCGCTCACGGGCGCGGTGGCTCTGGTACGGCGCCTTCGCGGGCGCGGCCCTCACGGTCTTGGCCAAGGGCCTCATCGGGGTGGTCCTGCCCGGCGGGATCGCCTTCGCCTACCTCCTGTTGGGCTCGCGGTGGAGGGTGCTCAAGCAGGTCCCATGGATCAGGGGAACCCTCCTCTTTCTAGCCATCGCCCTTCCCTGGCACGTCTTGGCCGCCCTCAGGAGCCCCGATTTTCTTTGGTTTTACTTCGTTCACGAGCACTTCCTTCGGTACCTGACCACCGTGAGCGACCGCACGGAGCCCTGGTGGTTCTTCTTGCCCATCGTGGTCTGGGCCCTCCTGCCGTGGACGGCGTTCCTGCCGGCGTCGCTTGCCTCTCTGGCGCGCCCGGCGGCCCTTCGAGAAAACCTCTTCCGGCGTCCCTCTGCCGAATTGTTCCTCTGGCTCTGGGCCGCGGAGGTGGTGGTCTTCTTCTCCCTGTCCCAATCCAAGCTCATCCCGTACATTCTCCCCGCCCTGCCTCCCCTCGCCGTGCTCGCGGCCCTCCAGGTGGATGAAGTCCTTACCCGAAGGCACGTGCCCGCTCCCTGGCTCAAGGGACTTCTCCTCGTGGCTCTGGCGGGCATAGCTCTCTTTGGCGCGGCTTTCATCTGGGCGGGGTTGGGCAAGATCAAAGCCTTCAGTCCGCCGGGAGCGGTGGCCCTGCCCGTCCTCTTGGCGGGAGCGGGATGCGCTGCCCTGGCCGTCCTGGCCGCGGCTTTCGTGGCGGCGGGACGATGGAGGCGCGCGGTGCCGGCCATGGCCCTGTGCGCGGCGGCCTCCTTCGGCTGCATGTGGAGCGCCGGCCCCGCCATCGCCCAAAACCGCGATGTGAAGGGCTTCGCGGCCTTTATCCAAAGCCGCGAGCGGCCCGGAGACCTGGTCTTCGCCTACCGTTTCTACCCTCAAACCCTTCCCGTCTACCTGCGCCGTCCCATCGGCGTGGCGGCCTTCCAGGGCGAGCTGGCCTTCGGAATCTCCAAGCTTCCCGCCCGCGAGCGCGAGGCCCGCTTCCCTGATGCCGCCCACTTCGCGGCCTTGTGGAACGGCCCCGCGCGCATCTGGTGCGTGGCGGACAAGGACGCCCTCAAGAAAATGGCCAAGGACGGCCTCGCCGCCCCCGTTGTCCTGATGGAGGAGCGCCAGGTGGTCCTTCTCACGAACCGCCCGTTGGAGGGCACCCGCCCATGAACCCCTGGCCCAAGGCCTTCACCTTCGCCCGCCTTCGCCCCATCCTCTTCTGGGTGGTCATCGCTGGGCTCTCGTTCGCCGGCCTGGGCCGCGGCCTCTGGACTCCCGACGAACCCAGGGAGGCGGAGATCGGGCGGGAGATGCTCCTCCATCCCGGCTTCGTTCCCCACCTGAATACCAAACCCTTCTTTGAAAAGCCTCCTCTGTATTACTGGGCCCTCGCGGGGGCCTACGCCGTGGGGGGCGTTTCCGAGACCTCCGCGCGTGCCGTGAGCGGGGCCATGGGGCTGGCCACGCTCCTCCTGATCTTTGGGTGGGCCCGGAAGGACGCCTCCCGCGAGGTGGCCTACATGGCGGTCTTCATCCTCGCCACGTGTGTGCAGTTCTTCCAGTCCACCCACTGGGTCCTCCTCGACCCCATGCTCATGTTCTGGGTGGTCCTGGCCCTCTGGGGCGCCTGGAGCGCCCTCAGCCAGGGCCCGCGCGGGGCCTCACTGGCGGCTCTTTACGGCGGGCTGTGTCTGGCGGTATGGACCAAGGGGCTCATCGGCGTGGCGCTGCCCGCGGCGGGCCTCCTCCTGTTCCTCCTCCTCCGGAGGAAGGACGCCCTCATGGGCCGCCTTCGGCCTGTTCTAGGCGCGGTGTTCATGACCGTCTTCATCGGCCTGTGCCTCTGGGCGTTCTATGTGGCGGAGGGGAGGGACGCCCTCTATCAGCTCGTCTGGGTCAACCACGTGGAGCGGTTCATCCGGCCCTCCACCACGGGCCATGCCCAGCCCTTCTACTACTACCTCCACGCCCTGCTCGTGGCGGTCCTCCCCTGGCTCCTGCCGTTTCTCGCCCTCTTCAGGCCCTCCTTCTGGCGGCGGGACACGGCGGAGGGACCGGCCTCCCTCAAGACATTCCTGGCGTGCGTGGTGGGCGGAGGGGTGCTCCTGCTGAGCCTGGCCTCCACCAAGAGGGAAACCTACCTCCTCCCGCTGATACCGCCCCTGGCGATGCTCATGGCCCTCGCCTTGGAGGAGGCACTCCGGCGTGGCGGCGCCGCCCTCGACGGGGCGGACCGCTGGCTCTTCGGGCGCGTTCAGCCGCTCCTGCTGTCTCTCTGGGGCCTGGCCGTGCCCGCGGCCCTCGTCGTGTACACGCGGTCGCCCAGGCCGGCCTACGTGACCCTCCTCGCCGCGGGCCTTCTGGCGGGGCTCACGGGCATCTACTTCGGACTCAAGGCGCGCCTTCCCCAGGCCTGGGACGCCCACAGGGTCAGCGCCGCCCTCATGTGCGCCGCGGCCCTGGCCGCGGCCGTTCCCGTGGCGGAGGCGCAGAAGAACATGGCTCCCTTCTGCCGCTGGGCGGGCGTGGCGGTGCCAGGCCGCGGGCCCATCCCGGCCCTCGGCGCGGACGAAACCCTTTGTGGTATCATCCCCTTTACGACGGGACGGTGGATCGAGAGCCTCACTGCCGCCCAATGGGCGGGGCGTATCTCCTCGGGCGACACCCCTCCCTACCTTCTGGAGCAGAGCGGCGCGGGCCGCGGCGATGAAGGCATGTCCCGCGCGGGATATTCGGTCCTCGGCGAGCGGCAGTTCGGGCCGGGCCGCACCCTGCGGCTCTGGCGCCTGACCAAGCAGACGGAGCGCGCACCCTCATGACGACCCCCTTCCAGCGTAGGCCCGACTTCCTCCCCTTCTCCAAACCCACCATCCGCCAGGCGGAGATTGACGAAGTGGTGGATTCGCTCAAATCGGGGTGGATCACCACCGGGCCCAAGGCCCAGAAGTTCGAGGAGGCCTTCGCGGCCTACACGGGCTTTCCCATCGCCCTCGCCCTTTCCTCCGCCACGGCGGGCCTGCACATCGGCCTCATGGCCCTGGGTATCAAGCCGGGTGACGAGGTCATCACCACGCCCATGACCTGGGTGGCCACCACCAACATGATCGAAGTCCTGGGCGCCAAACCCGTCCTGGTGGACATCCATCCCGACACCCTCCAGATCGACGAGGCCCAGGTGGCCGCCGCCGTCACGCCTCGCACGGTGGGCATCCTGCCCGTGCACTTCGGCGGCGCCCCGTGCCACATGGACCCGCTCATGGAGGTGGCCCGAAATCACGGCCTCTGGATTTTCGAGGATGCCGCCCACGGCGTGGGGACCCTCTACAAGGGCCGCCACGTGGGCTGTTTCGACCGCCTGGGCGTCTTTTCGTTTCACCCCATCAAGAACATGACCACGGCCGAAGGGGGCGTCCTCGTCCTCCGCGACGAGGCCATGGCCAAGACCCTGCGCGCCCTCCGCTTCCACGGCTTGGAGAAACAGGCGTGGAACCGCTACGCCGAGGGCGGCACGGCCCAAGTGGAAGTGATCATGCCGGGCTTCAAATACAATTTCATGGACCTTCAGGCCGCCATCGGCCTCCCCCAGCTCGCCTCGGTGAACGACTTTAACAACCGCCGCAGGGAGCTGGCCGCCCTCTATCAAGACCTTTTCGCCGACGTGCCCGAGCTTCAACTCCCCGTCATGCCCTCCTACGGCCACCACGCCACCTGGCACCTCTACCCCGTGCGGGTCAAGGAGGCCTTCGGCATGAACAGGGACGCCTTCATGGCCGAGCTCAAAGCCCGGAACGTGGGCACGGGCATCCACTTCAAGGCCGTCCACACGCACCCTTACTACCAGCAAAAATACCCAGGCCTCGAGAAGGCCCTGCCCCATGCCACCTGGGTTTCAGAGCGCATCTGCTCCCTGCCGCTCTTCCCCGCCATGACGGAAGACGACGTGCGGTACGTGGTGGCCGCCGTGAAGGATATCCTCGCCCGCCGAAGCGGGCACTGAGGAGGCGCCATGGCCGAGCCCCACGTTTCCATCGTCATTCCCGTCTACAACGAGGAGGAGAACCTCCCCGAGCTGCTGCAGCGCATGCACGCCGTCATGGAAGGCCTTGGCGCGCCCTACGAGACCATCTTGGTGAACGACGGGAGCCGCGACCGGTCCCTGGAGATCCTCAAGGAGGCGTCCTCCCGCGACCCGGCCCTGCGGATCATCGACTTCAACCGCAACTACGGCCAGCACGCGGCCGTCTTCGCGGGGTTCGAGGCGGCCCGGGGCGAGATCATCGTCACCCTGGACGCGGACCTGCAAAATCCTCCAGAGGAAGTGCCCAAACTCGTGGCCAAGATGGAGGAGGGGTACGACGTGGTGGGCTCCGTGCGCCAGCAGCGCAAGGACAGCGTTTTCCGCAAGGTAGCTTCCAAGATCATCAACCGCGTCACGTCGAGCGTCACCGGCGTCCAGCTTCACGACTACGGGTGTATGTTAAGAGCTTACCGTAAGGATGTGGTTAAAACACTTTGCGCTTCGCAGGAGATCTCCACCTTCATTCCCGTCCTCGCCGATCTCTTCGCGGGAAAGATCACGGAGATTCCCGTGGCCCACGCCGAGAGGGCTCGCGGGGAGAGCAAGTACAGCTTCCTCAAGCTCATCCGCCTCCAGTTCGACCTCATCACCAGCTTCTCCCTCCTGCCTCTGAGAGCCACCATGTTCATCGGCGTCACCACGGCCATCCTGGCCATGCTCGCCGCGGCGGTCCTCATCGCGGGGCGGCTCCTCATGGGAAGCGACTGGGCCGTGAGCGGGATCTTCACCCTCTTCGCGGGCCTCTTCTTCTTCGTGGGCGTCCTCCTCTTCTCCATCGGACTCCTGGGAGAATACACGGGCAGGATTTACATGGAGGTTCGCCGCCGGCCCCGCTTCGTCATCCGGCACCTCATCCAGAACGGCGAGGAGCGCCACCCTTGAGCGCCCGAACCCTGGTGATGGGGTACCACACCCTGGGATGCCTCGGATTGGACGCCCTCCTGCGCCACGGCTTCGACGTGGCCGCGGTCTTCACCCATCACGACAACCCCAAGGAAGAGATCTGGTGGGAGTCGCTGGCCGAGCGAGCCGCCGAGGCGGGCGTTCAGGTCCACTATCCCGAGACCATGAAGGACACCCAAACCCAGGCCCTCGTGGCGTCCTACGAACCGGATTTCATCTTCTCCTTCTATTTCAGGTTCATGATCCCCCCCGAAGTGCTCGGCATGGCCAAACGGGGGGCCTTCAACCTCCACGGGTCTCTCCTGCCCCGGTACCGCGGGCGCGCCCCCGCCAATTGGGTGCTCGTGAACGGCGAGACGGAGACGGGGGTGAGCCTGCACTACATGGTGGCCAAGCCCGACGCGGGGGACCTGGTGGACCAGGAGCCCGTGAGCATCGCCTTCGAGGAGACCCCGCGCAGCCTCTACGCCAAGCTTGAATCGGCCGCCGTCACGGTGCTGGACCGGAGCCTGCCCCTCATCAAGGCGGGCACCGCCCCCCATCATCCCCTCGACCTGGCCCAGGGCTCCTACTTCGGCGGCCGCAAACCGGACGATGGGCGCCTGGACTGGACGTGGAGTGCCCTCAAGGCGTTTTTCCTCGTCCGGGGGGTGACCCATCCCTACCCGGGAGCCTTCACCTTCTTCGGCGGCAAGAAGCTCTTCGTCTGGTGGGCCAAGCCGCTGGACAAGGAGCCCTTCGGCGCGCCGGGAACGGTCCTCTCCGTCACCTCCGAGGGATGCCTCGTGGCCGCGGGCCGCGGCTCCCTCTTGATCACCCGCTGCCAGTTCGAGGGCGAACCTGAATACGATGCCTACACCTTCTGCACCCTCCACGGAGTGCTTCCCGGAGCCAAACTGGGTTCGGACTGAGCCGAACCACCACCACAGAAGAGGGGTCCCATGAAAATCCTCATCCTCGGCGTCAACGGATTCATCGGCAACGCGCTCACGCGCCGCATCGTGAACACCACCGACTGGGAGGTCTACGGCATGGACCTCTCGGACAACAAGCTCGGCCACTCCATGGACCACCCGCGCTTCCACTTCCTGGAAGGCGACATCATGATCAACAAGGAGTGGATCGAATACCACATCAAGAAGTGCGACGTGGTGCTGCCCCTCGTGGCCATCGCCA
>JAKBES010000197.1 GCA_021833665.1 Acidobacteriota bacterium | reverse complement strand
CGCACCCGCTTTTCTTGCAGGGCCTCCTTCGCGGCGAGCTTGGCGAGCGCCGGAAGGTTGTTCTCTTGGGAGAGGTGCATGAGGTAGAGGGCCTGCGTCTCCCCGTTCACGACTTCCTGGACGAGACGGCCGGCCTGGTCGTTGGACAGGTGGCCCAGGCTTCCCCTCACCCGCATTTTGATGTGCATCGGGTAGGAGCCGTTCATAAGCCGGTCCACATCATGGTTGAATTCCAGGAGCAGGCAGTGGGCGCCCCGCACCTTCTCCCGGACCAGGGCCGTGGGTTGCCCTAGGTCGGTGGCTTGCACCGCCTTCACGCCCGCCGCCTCCACCACGTAACCGTAACAGCAGGCGGCGTCGTGCGGCACTCGGAAGGCGGTGATGGACAGGCCTCCCAGCGGTACCGCGTGTCCCGGGCGCAAAAGTTCGCGCCGCCAGGGGTCCAGCGAGGCCAGGGCCTCGGACTCATGGCACTCGGGGGCGGCGAAGAGGGGGATTCTGCGCTTCTTGAGAAACACCCGCAGGCCCTGAACGTGGTCCGAATGCTCGTGGGTGACGAAGACGCCGGCCAGATCCTCGGGCCGAAGTCCGGCCTGCGCCAAGTGAGCCGCCACCCTTCGGGCCGATAGTCCGCAGTCCACGAGGATGTGGGTCCTCCCGGCGCTGTACAGGGTGGCATTGCCCGAAGACCCTGAAGACAAGACGTGCACCCGGAGGCTCATGGAGCAGCCCTGCGGGCAAGTGAAAGGTGAAAAGTGAAACGTGAATCGTCAGAAAATAAGCTATGGGCTGTTGGCTGTTGGCTATTGGCTTTCAAGATGAGCGCCCAAAGCCCGAGAGCTGAACATCCGCAGCCGCTCGCCGCCGGCTTCATTATCTCCTCACTTTTGACTTTTGACTTTTCACTTTTCACTTCCCTACCGCCCCGTGTGTCCAAAGCCGCCCTCGCCGCGGGCAGTATCGGTGACGTCGAGCGTCTCCGCGGGCGCGGCGGGAGCCACGGCCGCCACCACCATCTGGGCAATTCTCAGGCCCCGCTCCACGATGAAGGGCTCCTGTCCCAGATTGCATAGGATCACGCGCACTTCGCCCCGGTAATCGCTGTCCACGGTGCCGGGCGCGTTGAGAAGGGTGAGCCCGTGCTTGAGGGCCAGCCCGGACCGCGGGCGGACCTGGCCCTCGAAGCCGCTTGGGATCTCCCACACGAACCCCGTCGGAATGAGGGCGCGCTCCCCCGGGGCCAAGACCACGGGGGCCGCCACCGCGGCGCTCAGGTCCAGCCCCGCGGCACCTTCCGTGGCCCGGGAAGGAAGGGGGAGCCCCGCGCCGTGAGGCAGGCGCCTGAGACGGACCTCCATCAAACGCCACCATCCAGAACGCTCAAGTCCAGGTTTTTAAGGGCCGATTCGCGTCCCATGATGGTCACCAGGGCGTTCTCGGGCTGGAACAAGGCTCGGGCCTGGGCCACCATGGCCTTGGCGGTCACCCGTTTGATGCCTTCTACGGATTCTCTCACGGACCGCTGTTCTCCGAAGAAAAGTTCGTTTCGGGCCAGGCGTCCCATGCGGGACGAGGCCGACTCCATGGAGAGGATCACGCCGCCCAGCAGGTTGTCCTTGGCGATCTCCATCTCCTCCGCGGTGACGCCCTGGTGGGCCACGTCCGCCAGCACCTTCAGGGTCTCCTTGAGCGTCCGGGCGGCCGTCGCATGGCTCGCCGCCGCTTGGACGCCGAAGATACCCGCGTCTTTGTAACCGGCGTGTTCCGCCGAAATGGAATAGACCAAGCCGCGCTTTTCCCTGATCTCGGTGAACAGGCGGGAGGACATGGTGCCGCCCAGCAGGTTGGCGAGGACCAGAAGGACGTATCGGTGGGGACCCGCGGCGCTCTCCGCGGAGAAAGACACGATGATCTGGGCCTGCTCCAGGTGTTCCTTCTGGAAAAGCTCGACCCCCGGCTTGAAGCGCGGCGGCCGCTCAGCCGCGGGCTTTCCGGGTTTGAGGCCGCCGAGGGTGGGTTCCACCTGGGCAAGGACTTCGCCCATGGTCGTGTCCCCCGTAGCCGTCACCACGAGGTTCTCCGGACGCATCATCGACGCGTAGTGGCGCTGAACCTGCTCACGCGTGACGCGGCTCACGCTCTCTTCCGTGCCCTGAATGGGCTTGCCGAGCGGGTGCTTGGGAAAGGCCCGCGCCAGAAACAGGTCCCCCATGAGATCCGAGGGCGAGTCGTTCACCATGCGGATCTCTTCCAGAATCACCCCCCGCTCCCGTTCCAATTCCTCCGGAGGGAACGTGGGGTGGGCCAGCATGTCAGACAGGACCTCGAAAGCCTCCGGGAAGTGGGCCTTCTGGACCCGGAAATAGAAACCCATGATCTCCCGGGAGGTGAAGGCGTCCAGAACCCCGCCCATGCGGTCGAAGGTCTTGTAGATCTCCCCGTACGTCCGGGTGGGTGTCCCCTTGAAGACAAGGTGCTCAATGAAGTGGCTCACGCCGTTGAGCTGGGCCGTCTCTTGTCTGGATCCTCTCTTGACCCAGACCCCCGCCGTCACGGAGGGGAAGTGCGGAAGCCGCTCCACCGCCACCGTGAGCCCGTTGGACAGGACTTTTCTCTGTACTCTTCCGCCGTCGGACATGAGGGCTCCTTCAGGACTTGAGAGCATATCATGAAGTGGAAAGCTGGGCGGTGGGGGAGCCGAGAGAGCCTACCCTCCCGCTGTCCCGCCGCCCTAACCCCTCTTTCCCGATTCCGGATCCGAACTCCGCTTTCCGTCTCCCGCCCTCACACCACCAGCGGCACGAGCTTGAACTGGTCCACGTCCACGAGGCCCAGGTCGGTGATTTTGAGGGCCGGAATGACGGGGAGCGCGATGAAGGCAAGGGTCATGAAGGGGGCGGGGAGGACGCAGCCGCACGCCCGCGCGGCGGCGTGAAGCGCCTCCAGGCCCGTGGCCACCTGCGCCGCCCCGCCCGTGGACATGAGGCCCGCAACGGGCAGGGACAGGGCCGCCAGGACCTTGCCGCCGCGCACCACGGCTTGGCCGCCGCCCAGGTCCGCCACGGCCCGCGCCGCGTGTGCCATCTCCTCGGGCGATGTTCCCACCAGCACGCAGTTGTGGCTGTCATGGCTCACGGTGGACGCCATCGCACCGGCGGCCAAACCGAAGCCCGACACGAACCCCAGACCCACGTTTCCCGTGTGCCGGTGCCGCTCCACCACGGCGGCGAACTGGAGGGCCTTGCCCGGTCCGGCCTCCCGGGCCTCCCCCACCTCACTGCGCGTGAGGATCTGCTCGGGATCCACGCCGATGACCCGAACCTTGCCCGCCTCGGGATAACGCGAAAGCCTCTCCGCCAGGTCATCTGGCAGGTGCACCGAGGACAAGGTCCCTTGCGTGTCCCTGCGAGGGATCTCGGCCACCATCTCACCGTGCTCCGCCACTTTCATACCCCCGTGGAAGACCGAGAGCACGCCGAACCGCTGCAAGTCGGATAGGGCCACGAGGTCCGCCCGGTAGGACGGCGCGATGCCTCCGCGATCCCTGAACCCGTACAGCGTCGCGGGGTTCAGGGTGACAAAGCGGATCGCCGTGACCGGGTCGAGGCCCGCGTCCACGGCCACGCGCAGGGCGTGGTCCAGGTGCCCCTCGTACACCAGGTCATCGGGGTGCCGGTCGTCGCTGGCGATGCAGATTCGATGAGCGTTGGCCGTCGTCACGGCGGGGGCCAGATCGCGCAGGTTCTTGGCCGCCGAGCCCTCACGCATGAGCACCCACATGCCCGAACGAAGCTTAGGCCGGGCCTCTTCCGCGCTGACGCACTCGTGATCCGTGAGGATACCCGCGTTGAGGTAGGCCTCCAGGTCTGCCCCGGAAAGGCCCGGTGAGTGGCCGTCCACGGCCACCCCCCGCGACCGAGCCGCCTGAACCTTGGCCAGGACGTCCGGCGCGCCGCAGATGACGCCGGGGAAGTTCATCATTTCGGAAAGCGCGGGGGCTTGGGGATAGGCGTCCAGCGCCCTGGCCACGGCGCCCGCGTCCATCTCCGCCCCGGACGTTTCCATCTGCGTGGCGGGAACACAGGAGGGAATGGTGAAGAAGACGTCCAGGGGAAGGCCCTCTGCGGCCCGCTGCATGTACGCCAAACCCTCCATGCCGAGCACGTTGACGATTTCATGAGGATCGCTCACGGTAGCGCCCGTCCCGTGAGGCACGACGGCTTCCGCAAAGCCTTCCGGGGTGAGCATGGACGACTCCACGTGGATATGCGGGTCCGTGAAGGCGGGAGCGAGGTAGGCGCCTTTCAAATCCACGACCTCTCGGCCCTCCGTCACGTTTCCCCCAAGGGACACGATCCGCCCCTCCGCCACGGCTACGGGAAGTTCAAGCACCTCGCCCGTAAATGTGGAGACGATCTTGCCGTTCACGAACAGGATGTCCGCCGGCTCCAATCCGCGCGCCACGCGGATTCGCCGCGCCAACGATTCGGTCGTTTCAGGTACCGTCATGAGCACCTCTAGGCAATCGGCTGCCTTGTCTCGCGCACTTTACCGGGAGCAGGAAGCAGGAAGCGGGGAGCAGAGGGACAGAAGCCCGCGCCCTCCGTCGTCTTCCCACTGACCCGCTCGCGCCTCGCCTTCCCCATTCACGCCTCATTCTCCACGTCGATGAACACCGTTTCCAGCCCGAGGTTCTGGCGCAGGTGACGGCCAAGGGCCTGGATCCCCACGCGCTCGGTGGCGTAGTGGCCCAGCGCGGCGAAGTGCATACCCGCCTCCCGGCAGAGGAACGTCGCCGGCTCCCCGGCCTCCCCGGTGACATAGGCGTCCAGACCGAGGGCCACGGCCTGCTCGGCCTCCCTCGCCGCGCCCCCCGAAACGATGCCCACCCGCTTGATGCGCTCCGGGCCCGCCAGGACGGCGTGGGCGCCATGCCCGTAATAGGCTTCGAGCCTCTCCACGAAGTCCGCCGGGGCCACGGGCGCCGCGAAACGGCCTCGCCAGCCGATGGCCGACCCGTGGTAGTCGCAGAAGGGCTCCAGGTCCACGAGCCCCAGGTCGCGAGCGGCGGCGGCGTTGTTGCCCACGTCGGGATGAGCGTCCAGGGGGAGGTGAAAGGCGAACAGGCTGCACTCGGCGTCCAGGAGGATCTTCAATCGCTCCCTCGTGATGCCCGTCACGGGCCGGGGCCAATCGCCCTTCCAAAAGAGGCCGTGGTGCACCACCACCGCGTCGGCCCCGGTAGCGGCCGCCTTCCTGAAGAGCTCCGCGCAGGCCGAGACCCCCAGGGCAACGCGGTTCACGCCCTGCCGCCCCTCCACCTGGAGCCCGTTAAGGGCTACGTCATCAAAGAGGCTGGCCTTGAGGAAATTGGAGAGATACCTATCCAAATCTTGGCGTCGCATGGGATCACCCTAAGGCAGTGAGGAGTGAGGAGTGGGGAGTGAGGAGCAGGGAAGGTGAGACGAGAGGTAGGCTTCGGCCGCGAGGATGTCATCGGGCGTATCCACGGCGCAGCCGGGCCACCGCGTCACGGCCGCGGCGATGAAGACCCCGTGCTCCAGGGCCCGGAGCTGCTCCAGTTCCTCGGCCGCCTCGAGGGGTCCCCGGGGCCAACCCACGAAGGCCTCCAGAATCGGACGCCTGAAGGCGTAGACCCCCACGTGGCGCCACAGAGGCGTCTCTCCGAAAGCCTTTCCGCGCAGATAGGGCACGGGGCTGCGTGAGAAGTAGAGGCACCGTCCGGAATCTGAAAGCACCGTTTTCACGACGTTGGGGTTCTCATACTCCTGGCGCCGGTCCAGGGGCGTGACCAGGGTGCCGAGGCCCGCCTCCTGATCCCGTTCCATGAGCTCCAGGAGAGCTTGGACGCCGGAGGGTTCCAAGGCGGGTTCGTCTCCCTGCAGGTTCAGCACCACGTCGCAGGAACTCCCCTTAACCGCTTCCCACGCCCGGTCCGACCCCGAGGCGCAGCCGGGCGACGTGAGGACCGCCTCCCCGCCGAAGGCCCGGACGGCGTCCACGATGCGCTCGTCGTCCGTAGCCACGATCAGGCGCTCCAGACCCCGCACCTTGGCGGCCCGCTCGCACACCCACTGGATCATGGGCCGCCCGAGGATGGGTGCCAGGGGCTTGCCGGGAAACCGCGTGGATCCGTACCGGGCCGGGATGACACCCACGACCTTCATGGCTGACCTCCGGACAGGAGTCTACCAGATGGCCGCGCCCGCGTGAACGTGCCGTCCCTCGCCTTCACCCGCTCCCGCTTCCTCAACGGCTTGGCACTCCGGGCGGGGATGGGAGGCTCCTTCCGGGGTTGACACTCCCGGCCGCGGGGGTACAATCACTTATCTGGCAAGGAGATGGCGCGAAGGCCCCGGCCGGATTCTGGCCGCCAGGGGCGTTGGCGCGAAAACCGCCTCGATCATCCAGCGTTTGGAGGAAGCCGATGCACTTGACTCGCTGGGCCCTGGCCCTGGCTGCCACGGGGCTCGCCCTTGGTTTGGCGTGCGCTAAACCCACCAAGATCACCGTCGCACCTAAACAGATTGTCATGAACGATGCCGGCGGCACCAAGACGCTCCTTGCGACCGTCTTCGACCAAAAGGACCGCCCCATGGAGAAAGCCGCGGTGACCTTCACCTCCTCGGCGCCCGACGTGGCCGAGGTGGACGCCGCGGGAAAGGTGACGGCCCGTGGCTCGGGCGAGGCCACCATCACGGCCACCTCCGGGAAGGCCTCCGGCCAAGCCAAACTCATCGTTCACATCGTGTCGGCCCTCAACCTGGCGGCGCCCCAGGACGGAGTGAAGGGGCCCGCCGGTGACGTGGTGCCACTGCTCGTCTCGGGGACCAACGAGCGAGGCGAGCCCGCGGATCTGAGCGGCATCGTTTTCACCTCGGAGGCCCCCGGCGTGGCCACGGTGGATAACCAAGGCAGGCTCACCCTCCTGACGTCGGGCGACACGAAGATCACGGCGGCCATAGGGAAATCCAAGGCCGAGCTCCTGGTCCCCGTCCACATCCTCGTTCCCATGGCCATCAAGGTGCCCACGCCTCCGGTGCAGATGAT
>JAKBES010000196.1 GCA_021833665.1 Acidobacteriota bacterium | reverse complement strand
CAACACAGCAGGCGGGCCCGTGCCGCGGCAACCCTTCGGGCGCAAAGGGTTGGGGGCCATCTGCGTTGTTGCGGCTCCTAGGAAGGGGGCCCACCCTGCCGTCGTCGCCGCGCCTAGCATATGGCCCCCAAGCCTCTTGCGCGCGGCCCATGCGAGTTTTTCAGCAGCCTGCTAGCAGGCTGCAGGGAAACTTTATGGGGCCCGGCCCGTTACAGCATGTGTCGGAATGGCCCGCTCAGGCGGTTCACGGACGGCTCGCGCGAGGGACGGCCATGCTAGAAGCCCGCGCACTCAAGAAGTCCTTCGGCTCGGTCCGGGCCGTGGAAGGCGTTTCTCTCGCGGTGGAACCGGGGCGGATCCTCGGCCTGCTCGGTCCCAACGGGGCGGGGAAGACCACCACCGTCTCCATGCTCTCGGGTTTGGTCAGGCCCGACGAGGGACAGGTCCTCGTGGGAGGCCGGCCCCTGGACGGGGACGCGGACCCGGCCAAGGGCAAACTCGGCCTCGTGCCGCAAGACCTGGCCCTCTACGACGACCTCTCGGCCCTGGACAACCTCCGTTTCTTCGGCTCCCTCCAAGGCATGGGCGCGAGGTCTTTGGAGCGCGCCATGGGAGAGGCCCTGGCCGTGGCGGGGCTGTCGGACCGGGGGAAGGACAAGGTCAAATCCTACTCGGGAGGCATGAAGCGCCGCCTGAACCTGGCCGCCGGTCTCCTGCACGGGCCCGAGGTGCTCCTGCTGGATGAACCCACGGCGGGGGTGGACCCGCAGAGCCGCAACGCCATCTTCGACACCCTCGAACGCCTCCGAGACGAGGGCAAGGCCATCCTCTACACCACCCATTACATGGAAGAGGCCGAGCGCCTATGCGACCGCATCGTCATCGTGGATCACGGCAAGGTGGTGGCCCAGGGCGATCTGGCCGCGCTGCGAAAGCTCCTTCCCTCGGGGGAGCGCATGGTCGTGGACCTGGCCTCGGCCCCGCGCCCCGAGTGGGTCTCCTCCCTGAGCACTCTCCCGGGCATAGCTTCGGCGGAAGCCTCCGGGACCACGATCACCTTGGGGCTCGAAGACCTGGCCGCGGGAGGCGCTTCCGCGCTGAGCTGGCTTCGTGCCCACGGCGCCTCGGTCTCCAACGTAACCAGTGACCGTCCGGGGCTGGAGGAGGTCTTCCTGACCCTCACGGGCCGCAGCTTGAGGGACCCATGAACCTAAGAACGGTGGCGGCCCTCGTGCGAAAGGATCTGAAGCTCTTCCTGGGCGACCGCCGCGCCGTCGTCATCAGCTTCGTCACGCCCATCGTCCTGGCCGCCTTCTTCGGTTTCCTTTTCTCCGGGTCCGGATCCTCCGAACAGGCGCGAATCCAGGTGCGCGCCGCGGACCTGGACGGGAGCGCGCTCTCCAAGGAAATCCTGCGGGCCTTGGGGGAGGACAAGGCCATCGAGCTCAAGGCCGCGACGGCGGCTGAGGTGAAGGAGGCGGTGCGCACGGGCAATGCGGCCGTGGGGCTCGTCCTGCCTGCCGGATTCGGCGGCCAGGCCACCCGGGCTCTCTTCGGCGGCGGGACCAAGCCCGAGATCCAGTTCCTATACGACCCCTCCCACTCGGCGGAGATGGCCATGGTCCGGGGCATCCTCACCGAGCACATCATGGAATCGGTGAGCAAAGAGGCCTTTTCGGGCCAGCAGGGACGCCTCATGGTGAAGGAGTCTCTCCAGCGCCTTGACGCGGACACGGCCATGAATCCCAAGGACCGGGATGCCTTAAAGCGCCTCCTCACCGGCGTCGAGACGTGGCAGGACCGCCAGAGCGCGGCCAAGGCCGAAGGGACGGAGCTGGCCGGGGCGGGGTTCACCATGCCGTACCAGGTGAAGGAGGAGGCCGTCACAGGCCGGGAGGGCGAGGTTTACAACGGCTACGCCCACTCCTTTTCGGGCATGGGCATTCAGTTCATCCTCTTCGCGGCCATCGAGCTCGGCGTGGGTGTCCTCATGGAGCGGCAGTTGGGATTGTGGAGGCGCCTGCGCGCCGCTCCCATCTCCAAGGGGACGGTGGTTTTGGGCAGGGCCTTGAGCGGCGCGGCCATTGCCGGATTGACCCTGGCGGTGACGCTGGGCGCGGGCATGGTTCTCTTCGGCGTGCGCGTGAACGGAAGCTGGCCGGGCTTCCTCCTCCTCTGCGCCGCTTCGGCATGCATGGCCTCGGTATTCGGGCTCATGATCGCGGCCTTCGGCAAAACCCCTCAGGCCACGAGGGGCATCGCGGTCTTCGCCGTCCTCATCCTCACCATGCTCGGCGGCGGCTGGGTCCCCGCCTTCCTCTTCCCCAGGTGGATGCAGACGTGCACCCTGGCCGTTCCCACCCGCTGGGCCATGGACGGCCTCGACGCCGTCATCTGGCGGGGCGGCGGTTTTCAGTCCGCCCTTCTCCCCGCCGCCGTCCTCTTCGCCTTCACCGCGGTCTTCGGCGTCATCGCCGCGCTGTTTTTCCCCTGGAACGAGGGCGCGTAGGAGAGCGGGAAAGCGAGCCCCTCATTCCGAGATCCCCCGCAACCTCCCCTACCTGTTGCCCATTGCCTACTGCCCATGGCCTATTCCCCATTCCCCATCTCCCCCAGCACGCCCTGCGTCCAGAGGAGGTTCACCTGGGCCACGAGATAGTCCCGCTTGGCGCGGGCGAGGTTGCCGCGGGCCTGATTGAGGTTCTGCTGGGCATCGTCCACGTCGAGCCTGGTTTTGACGCCGTATTCATAGCCTTTGTCGGCCATGAAGAGGACCTTCTGCGCCTGCTCCACGGTGCCCGAGAGCGCCTTGACGATCTCTCCGTTTTCTTTGACGGCGTCCACGGCCGTGCGGGTCTGGAGGGCCACCTGGTCACGCAGCTTGGCGAGCTGGATCTCCTGGGTGGTCTGGTCGGAGCGGGCCTGCATGACCTGGCCCTTGGTCCGCATGCCATCGAAGAAGGCGAACTTGAGATAGATGCCGAGGGACCAGTACGTCCCCTCCGGGTTCATGCGCGTGGGGACGCCGTTGAACAGGGCGCGCCCCGCGTCGGTCCACTTGTAGCCGTAGTTGGCGGCCAGGTCCAGGCGCGGTTTGTCGCCGGCTTTGGCGATCTTCACGAGCTGCTTGTAGACTTCCACGTTCATGGCCTGTCCCGTGAGTTCAGGCCGGCGCTGGAACGCCGTGGTGAGGACGCTCTCGTAGGGCGGGGGCTGGGATGGCGAGACGTCAAGGGACCCCGCCACGTCCACGTCGCCCGAGTCCTGGCCCAGGAGGAAACGGAGCTGATCCCGGGTCACCCGCACGAGGTTACGGGAGCGGATGACCGCGGGGCGGGCGTTCTCGGCGTCCACGCGGGCGGCGAGCACGTCGTAGTCCGTGGCCGTGCCAAGGCCGAACTTCTTTTGCGCCTCGTCCAGGTGGCGCTCCTTCTGCGTGAGGTTCTCGGCGGCGATGTCCGCAAGCTCCCTGGCGAGCAGGACGTCGTAGAAGGCCGCCGTCACGTCGCGGCGCGCCGCTTGGCGGTAGAGGCGGAGCTGCTCCTCGGCGCTCTCCATGCCCACCCGGGCGGCTTTGATGGCCGCGCCCACCTGGCCCCACGTGAAAAGGGCCTGGCTCAGGCCCACTTCGGCGGAGTGGGTGTCGGTGGTGGTGGGGAAGAGTTCCTTGAAGAGGGAGGCCTGATCCACGTCACGGCGGCCCGAGGCGCTGAGGGTAAATTGGGGCAGGGCCGAGGCGCGCTCTTCCACGTATTTGCCTTTCACCCAGTTGCGGTACTCCTCAGCCTTCTGGATGTCACGGTTGTGGCCGTCGGCGATGGCCAGGGCCTGGTCGAGGGTGAGTATCGTCACGGCTTCCTGTGAGAAAGCCTTGGCGGGCAGGAGCGCCAGCACGAGCGCGACGGCCAGGACACATGGAGCCGCGGAGCCGGCGAACGGCGACGTAAAGGCGCCCCGCCTTCGCTCCTTCCGCTTACGGGCAATGAGCGTGTTTCCCATCATGGCGTTTTCTCCTGAGGAATCCCCGCCCAGTGCCGGTGGACCCACCCCGCGAAGTCGTCCAGGAGGGTGTAAACCACGGGCACGACCAGGAGCGTGAGGACGGTGGACGTGATGAGGCCGCCGATGACGGCGCGAGCCATGGGGGCGCGCATTTCCGCGCCTTGGCCGAGGGCCAGCGCCAGGGGCAGCATACCGAAGATCATGGCCAGGGTCGTCATCATGATGGGCCTCAGCCGCGTGCGGCCCGCCGTGATCAGGGCCTCCCTCCGCCCCATGCCGCCGCGCTTGAGAACCTTGGTGTAGTCCACCAGCAGGATGGCGTTTTTGGTCACGAGGCCCATGAGCATGATGAGGCCGATGAGGGACATCATGTTGACCGTATCGCGGGTTACGAAGAGCATGCCCGCCATGCCCACGATGGAAAGGGGCAGGGACAGCATGATGGCGAAAGGATCAATGAAAGACTCGAACTGGGCGGCGAGGATGAGGTACACGAAGATGATGGCGAGCAGGAGCGCCTCGCCCATGTATCCGAAGGATTCCTCCATCATTTCCGTGTCGCCCGAGAGCACGACCTGGTAGCCCGGCTCCATGGGAATGCGGGCGGCGGCGGTCATGACCTGTGCGCTTGCGGTGCCCAGGGGGAGGCGGTCCAGGTTGGCGGAGAGGACCACCTGGCGGCTCAAGTCCCTGCGGCTGATCTCCGCCGGGGAGACGGAGCGCCGGATCGCCACCAGGTCCGAAAGGGGGACGAGGGCCACCTTGCCCGAAGCGCCCGGAATGGAGAGGCGCAGATCGCCCACCTGGCTGATGTTTTCTCGCAGGCTTCCGGGGAGGCGGACGCGCACGTCCACGGCCTCGCCCTCCTCGTCCTCGTAAGTGGAGGCCACCTGGCCTCCCACCATGGCGCTTACGGTGCGGACCACGTCCGCCGTGGAGAGGCCCAGTTGGGCGGCGCGCTCCCGGTCCACCGTGAGCCGGTATTCGGGTAGGTCCTGCTCCATGGAGACGTCCAGGTCCACGATGCCCTTGATCTTGTAAACCTCGGCCTTGAGCAGGGCGGCGTAGTGCTTGAGCTTGGGGATGTCCTCACCGCGGATGTAGACCTGCATGGGTTTCTGGAAGCTGTCGGGGTCTTCCTCCACGGAGATGATGAGGCCCGGGATGCGCTCCAGGTCGGCCCTCACGGCGGTCATGACCGCCTTCTGGTCGCGCCTGCGCTCCGCCTTTTCCTTGAGCTTGATGTAGACGTAGGCGTCGCGCACCGTGTCCTGGTCCCCCGCGCCGATAGCGCCGTAAGTGTGCGCCACTTCGGGGTAGCCCTTCAGCACGGCCAGAACCGTGTCCATCCTTCCGCGCCCCTCCTCCATGGAAGCGCCAGGGGCGGTCTTGTACCGCACCACGAATTCGCCGTGGTCATAGGAGGGGAAAAACTCGCTCTGAAGCTGGCTCATGACGAAGAGTCCCGCCACGAAGGCGGCGAAGGCCACGCCGAGCACGGTCTTGCGGTGGTCCAGGGCCCAGGCGATGAGCAGCTTGTAGCGGTCCGCCGTGCGGTCGAACCAGGCGTTGAAGCGGTCCAGGGTGCGCGTGAGGATGTTCCGCTTCCCCTTGCGCTCGATGTCCGGGTCCACCCACCGGGAAGAGAGCATGGGGTCGAGGGTGAAGGAGACGAAGAGGGAAACGAGGACGGCGAAGGCCACGGTGAGGCCGAACTGGTAGAAGAACCGCCCGATGATGCCCTTCATGAAGGCGACGGGCACGAAGACGGCCACGATGGAGAAGGTGGTGGCGAGGACCGCGAGGCCGATTTCCGCGGTGCCGTCCCGGGCCGCCGTGATGTGGTCCTGTCCCTTCTCCAAGTGCCGGACGATGTTTTCCCGCACCACGATGGCGTCGTCGATGAGCAGGCCGATGGCCAGGGAGAGCGCCATCAGGGTAAGGACGTTCAGCGTCATGCCCAGGAAGTACATGGGAATGAACGCGGAGATGACGCTGATGGGGAGGGTGAGGCCCGTGATGACCGTGGAGCGCCAGGAGTTGAGGAAGCAGAACACGATGAGGACCGTGAGGAGGCCGCCCAGGATGAGCGTCGTCTGCACGTCCGAGACGGACTCGCGAATGATGGACGAGCTGTCGCGCACCACCTCGATCTTGACGCCCGGAGGGACCTCCTGCTGAAGCTTGGCGATCTCCTTCTTGACCCGGTCCACGGTGTCCACCACGTTGGCCTTGGACTGCTTCTGGATGTCCAGGGCCACGGCGGGGACGCCGTTGATGAGGGCGAGGGAGCGCTGCTCCTCCACGCCGTCCACCACCTGGGCCACCTCGGCGAGGGTGATGGGATGGCCTCCGCGAGCGGCGATGACCATGGGGCCAAATCCGGCCACCTCCTTCGGCTTGCCTGAGATGCGCAGGGGCATCTCGCTGGAGCCCCGGTTCAACCGCCCCAGGGGCGTATTCACGTTCTCTCTGGCGATGCCGGAAAGGACTTCGTCCACACCCAGTCCCATGGCCTGGACAAGAGCCGGGTCCACGTTAATGTTCACCTCTCGCTTCAGGCCGCCCACGAGTTTGGCCTTGCCGACGCCCGGGATGTTTTCAAGCCTGCGGCGGATGCGGCGGTCCGTGAGGGTGGTCAGATCGCGGGGCGACATCGTGTCGGAACGCACGGCCAGGGAGATGATCGGCGTGGCCTGGAGATCCAGCTTCTGGATGACGGGCTCTTCGATGCCCTGGGGCAGCTCGTTGCGGATGCCGCTGATCTTGGCCCTGGCTTCCTCGGAGGCCTCGTTCACCTTCACGTTCAGCTCGAACTCCACGATGACGCTGGAGAGGCCCTCCCGTGACGTTGAGGAGACGTGCTTCACGCCGGGGATGGGATTCACCGCTTCCTCGATTCGGCGGCTCACCTCGCGCTCCACGGTCTCGGGGCTCGCGCCCGGGTACGTCGTGAAAATGGAGACCACGGGGATCTCCACGTCCGGCATCATGTCGATGGCCAGGCGCTTGTAGGAGAAGAGGCCGAGGGTCAGCAGCGCCAGCATCATCACCGTGGCGAAGACGGGGCGCTTGA
>JAKBES010000195.1 GCA_021833665.1 Acidobacteriota bacterium | reverse complement strand
TCGATCCCCACCGCCACCGTCTTCGTGATATCCTTCTTCATGGCCGGTCTCCTTTGGGCTTCGTGCCCTTAACCCTGGGGCCAGTTTACTGGACCCCGTGGAGGCCGGCCTCTTCATCCCATCTCGCGTTTCGCCTTTCAATAATCTCCACGTCGTACCCGTCGGGATCGCACACGAACAGGTACCGGCTCTTGAGTTCCGGCCTGCTCGGCCAATACTCCCATCCGCGCCGCTTCACCTCCGCTTCCACGGCGTCCAGGTCCGGCACGCCGAAGGCCATGTGGCCGTATTGGTCGCCGAGGGTGTACTCCGTCTGGCCGTGGTTCAAGGTGAGCTCCAGGTCGTAGCGGCCTTCCTCGTCGGTGAGAAACACGAGGAGCGCCTCGTCGCCGATGGGAGTGCGGCGGATCTCGTGCAGGCCGATGAACCCGCAGTAGAACTCCAGGCTCTTTCCAAGGTCCCGAACCCTGAGCATCGTGTGAAGCATCTTCATGGGACGCCTCCCGTGGATGGCAACAAGGATGCCACGGGCGCCCCGGCGGGGGCAAGGCGGGGAGGCATTTCGGGGGGCATGCTGAAAGCGGAAGCGGAGGAGGAACGATGCATGGTCAGGCTTTTCGCTTCTTGCTCCTCGCTCCTCACTCCTCACTCCTCACTCCTCACTCCTCACCTCCCCATGCTACAATCGCCCGCCTGGAGTGCGTTTGATGAGAGCGGCGCTGATCGGTGTTGCCAAAAGGTACGGCGAGCGGGAGGTCCTGCGGGGCGTGGATTGGCAGATCCACGCGGGGGAGCGGTGGGCGCTCGTGGGCCCCAACGGCTCGGGCAAGACCACCCTCCTGCGGATCCTTGCGGGCAAGGAGGAGTATGACTCGGGAGAGCTGCGCCGGGCGCGCGGGCTGCGGGTGGCCACGGTGCCTCAGGAGGATCTGGCGGGGGTCCAGGGCTCCGCGCGCACGTATCTTCTTAAGGCCTTCGACCAAGTGCTGAAAAAGGAGGCCGAGCTGGAGCGCCTTCACAAGGACATGGCCGAGGGGGATCACACCCAGGCCACGCTCAACGCCGCCGCCGAGATCCAGGACTGGCTCATGCACCACGGGGGCTACACCTATGAGATGGAATTGGAGCGCTGCCTGCTCGGCCTTGGATTCACGGTGGAGGACGGGGAGCGCCCGTGCCGCTCCTTTTCGGGCGGGGAACAGATGCGCCTCAAGCTGGGCCGAGCCCTGCTGGACCCCGCGGACCTCCTCCTCCTGGACGAACCGGGCAACCACCTGGACGACACGCAGCGAGGGTGGCTGGGCCAGTTCCTGAGGGAGAGCCCGCGCGCCTTCGTGGTGGTCACGCACGACCCCGAGATCCTGGAGGGGGCCGTGGACCACGTGGCTTTTCTCCTGGACGGGAAGCTCTACACTTTCCGAGGCGATTTCGCCTCCTTCCAGACCCAGTTCGAGGAGATGCAGAAAAGCCGAGAGCGCGCCTATGACCAGCAGCAGGCCTTCATCTCCCGCACCGAGGAGTTCATACGCCGCTACAAGGCAGGCCAGCGCAGCAAGCAGGCCCGGGGGCGGGAGAAAGTTCTGAGCAGGCTTGAGCGCGTGGAAGCGCCCCTGCGCGGACCCGAAGGGTTCGCCCTGAGGCTCACCTTCGAGGCGCTCACGGGCGAGGACGTCCTCACGGTGCGCGACCTGAAGCTGTCCCTGGGACCCAGCCAACTCCACGTGCCCAAGCTGGACCTGAAACGGGGCCAGAAGGTGGCCCTCATCGGCGCCAACGGCTCGGGGAAGACGACCCTCCTGCGGGCCCTCACGGGCGAATCGGCCCCGCTGGAGGGCGAGATGCGGTGGGGCACCAACGTGCTCCTGGCCCACTACGACCAGCACCAGCGCAAGCTTCCCCACGGCGACAGCCTGTTCAACACCGTGGGGAACCTCCTGAAGACCCCCAACCGGGAGCAGATCATGTCGCACCTCGGCGCCTTCGGATTCGGCGGCGCCCGGGCCGAGCAAGGGGTGGGGAGCCTCTCGGGCGGCGAGCGCGCCCGCCTGCACCTCCTGGCCGTTCTCCTCGCCCACGCCAACGTCCTCCTCTTGGACGAGCCCACCAACCACCTGGACGTCAAGGCCGTGGACATGCTCCGTGAGTCCCTCCGGTCCTACAAGGGAACCCTCGTGCTCGTTAGCCACGACGAGGAGTTCCTCCGGTCCGTCGTGGACCAGACCTGGGCCGTGGCCGGCGGTAAGGTCCGCG
Source organism: Acidobacteriota bacterium (assembly GCA_021833665.1). Classification (GTDB taxonomy): domain Bacteria; phylum Acidobacteriota; class UBA4820; order UBA4820; family DSQY01; genus JAKAJA01. Next base: position 4,847 of record JAKBES010000195.1, on the reverse strand, counting down.
CCGCCGCGCACTATGACCCTCGCCTGTTGGACGTCCACGCGCCCAAGGTGGAGCGGGCCTCCGCTCCGCGGCCCGCGCCGCCCAAATCAAGGCCAGCGGCGTCCAAGGCGCCTGCGCCCGTTCCCGCCAAGAAGGGGGCCATGAGCAAGAACGAGCGATTCCGCGCCGAGAAGCGGAAGGCCGACGCCGAGGCCGCCGTGGCCAAGCTGTCCGCCGAGAAATCCACGTTGGAAAGACGCTTCTCCGATCCCGACGCCGTGTTCCAGGAGGACTGGCGTGCCCTCCACGAGCGCTTCGAGAAACTCAAAAAGCAGCTCGAAAGCGCCGAGGAGGAATGGCTCGACGCCACCACCGCCCTCGAAGAGGACGACGCCCTCCGCGGCGGTAGTTAGGCATTTGCCACCCAGGCGCCAAGAACACGAAGAAAAGACGAGATGAGGGTATGAGGAGATGCCGGAATGCCGGGATGCCGGGATGCCGGAATGCCGAGCCGTAGCCGCGGGCGGGTAAAAGCGGCGCGGAGGGCGGCGTTACCCACCGATGCGGTTGAACCGGACCGCCCGGCGTTGTGTGGATGCTACAAAACCTTGTCACATGGGCCGGGATGGCCTATGATGTCCTCCCTTGGGTGGTCATGACCTACAGGGGGCAGAGTGAACCTCACCGTTCGTGACATCAGCCGGCTCCTGAGCGTCTCTGAAAAGACCATTTATCGCTGGCTCAAACAGGGATCCATTCCCGCCTACCGAATCCAGGACCAGTACAGGTTCAACCGGGCCGAGATCCTGGAGTGGGCCACCTCCCGGCGCGTGGCCATCTCCCCCAAGGCCTTTGATGACGGGCCTTCGGACGGAGCAGCCCTGGAACCCGTGAGCCTGGTCACGTCCCTGCGCGGCGGAGGCATCCACTACCGGGTGAGCGGGGAAGACAAGACGGCAGTTCTGAAAAATCTCGTACACATCCTGCCTCTCCCCGAGGGGACGGACCGGGCTCTCCTCGCCGAAATGCTCCTGGCCAGGGAGAATCTGGGATCCACCGCCGTGGGCAACGGCATCGCCATACCCCACCCGCGGTTTCCCGTGATTCTTCCGCCCTCCGCGGACACGCTCGCCCTGTGCTTTCTCGATCATCCCGTGGATTTCGGAGCCCTGGACGGGCAGCCCGTGGCCATCCTTTTCGTTCTCGTGAGTTCCACCGTGAGGAACCACTTGAGGCTCCTCTCGAGGCTGGCCTTCGCCCTGCAGGACCCCTCCGTGAGGGAGCGCCTGAGCCCGGAGACGGGGCGGGAGGCCATCATGGAGGCCTTCGCGCGGGTGGATGCCTCTTTGTCGGAAGGGACCGCGAGGTGAACGGAGCTGCCCTGGCCCTCGCGGCGCCCGCATCCTTGCTTCTGGGTGCGCTCCTCTCCCTGGCGTGCGGCCGGCGAAGCGGCGCCGCGGCATGGGTAGCCCTCGTGGCCGCGTCCTTCGCGGCGGTGGCCGGCATCACCTCGGCGATGGCCGTCCTCAGCTCGGGAGCAACGTGGAGCCTGACGTCCGCGTGGTCCCTGCCCTGGGCCACGTTTTCCGTCGGGATGGACGGCCTCTCGGCCTATTTTCTGGCCTTCATCCTCGCGCTGGCCGTCCCCGCGGCGGCCTACGGGAAGGGCTACCTGGCCCACGAGGGCGGATCCGTGTGGACGAGCGCCTCCTGGGCCTTCTTCCAGCTCCTGGTGGCGTCCATGGCCGTGGTCGTGCTCGCGCGAGACGGCGTCCTCTTCCTCATGGCCTGGGAAGGCATGTCCGTGGCCTCCTTCTTCCTGGTGATCCACGACCATCGCCGGCGCGAAGTGAGATCCGATGCCCTGGTCTACCTCGTGGCGACCCACCTGGGCGCCGCGGCGCTCATGGCCATGTTCGGCCTGTGGGGAAGAGGCGCGGGGTCCCTGGCCTTCGCCGCCCTGCAAGGCGCGCCACTGTCTCGCACCGTGGCCTGGGTCCTCTTCCTCCTGGCTCTCGCGGGATTCGGAAGCAAGGCGGGTCTGGCGCCCTTTCACGTCTGGCTCCCCAAGGCCCATCCCGCGGCCCCGAGCCACGTGTCGGCGCTCATGTCGGGCGTCATGATCAAAATGGGCATCTACGGACTCATGCGGTTCATCCTCCTGGCCGGCGTTCCTCCGGCGGGCTGGGGATACGCGCTCCTGGGGATGGGTGCCCTTTCCGCCGTGGGCGGGGTGCTCTACGCCCTGGCCCAGCACGATCTCAAGCGCCTGCTCGCCTACCACAGCGTGGAAAACGTGGGCATCATCACCATGGGCCTCGGAGCCGGGCTCCTGGCCCGGACGGCGGGGATGGAGACGGTGGCCCTCGCGGCCCTGTGCGGGGCCCTCCTGCACGTCCTCAACCACGGCCTCTTCAAGAGCCTTCTTTTCTACAGCGGCGGCGCGGCGGCTCAAGCCGCGGGGACGCGGGACATGGAACGCCTGGGCGGACTCCTGCGCCGCATGCCCGTGACGGGCGCGGCCTTCCTGGCGGGCGCCGCGGCCATCTGCGCCCTTCCCCCCTTCAACGGGTTCGTGAGCGAGTGGCTCATCTACTCGGGGCTCTTCGGCGGGGCCCTCCGCGGGGCCGGCACCGTCTCGGCGGTCCTCTTCGTCACCCTTCCGGTGCTGGCGCTCGTGGGCGGCCTGGCCCTGGCCTGCTTCGCCAAGGCTTCGGGCGTGGTGTTCCTCGGAGAACCCCGATCGGAAGAGGCGGCCCGCTGCAAGGAGGTGTCCCCCTGGATGACCGTCCCCATGGCCGCGACGGCGCTGGCGTGTGCCTTCGTGGGGCTGGCGGCACCCTGGGCGGTGCGGCTCGTGGCCCCCGCTGCCCGGGCCCTGGCCGGGCTTTCGGGCGCCGCCGCCTGGGGATCGCCCGTGGGCACGGGGGCCCTCTCCGCGGTGGTGATCGCGGGGTGGATGCTGGTGATCCTCATGGGCGTGCTCCTGGGGCTTCGGCGCCTGCTCTTGCGTGGCAAAGCGGTCTCCGAAGCTCCCACGTGGGGATGCGGCTACGCGGCCCCGACGGCGCGGATGCAGTACACCGCCTCCTCCTTCGCCCAGCCCCTCCTGGCGCCTCTGGCCCGCCTCATGCGGCCTTCTCTCCGAAAAAAGCGCCCCAAGGGGATCTTCCCCGAGCGGGCTTCGTTCTCGAGCCATTACGATGATCCCGCGGACGGGAGAATCTTCGATCCCTCCGTGCGCCTGCTGGAGCGGCTGGCGGGGGCGCTCCGTCCCCTCCAGCAAGGGCGGCTCCAGGTTTACCTCCTGTACGTGCTCCTGACCCTGGTGGCCCTCCTCGCGTGGGAGGTGCTCACGTGACCGCCCCTTGGTGGACCGCCCTCGCCGTGCTGCCGTCCCTCCTTCTCTCTCCGCTCCTGCTGGGCGTCATCGGGAAGACCAAAGCCCTCGTGGCGGGGCGCAAGGGAGCACCCCTGCTCCAGCCTTACCTGGACCTGATCCGCCTCCTGGGCAAAGGGGCGGTGTACAGCAGGACGTCCACGTGGGTGTTCCGCGCCGCTCCGGCCGTATCCCTAGCGGCGATTCTCCTGGCCGGGTTCATGCTCCCCGCCGGTCCCCTGTCTCCGCCCCTGGCCTTCCCGGGAGACCTGGTCCTCTTCGCCTACCTCCTCGCCCTCTCGCGCTTCGCCGTCATCGCGGGCGCCATGGACACGGGTTCCGCCTTCGAAGGCATGGGGGCGAGCCGGGAGGCGGCCTTTTCGGCCTTCGCCGAGCCCGCCTTCTTTCTGGTCCTGGGCGTCCTGGCCTGGGAGGAGAAATCTCTGAGCCTGGGCGTGATTCTGGGCGGCGCCGATGTGCTTTCTTGGAGCGCTCAGATCCCGCCCCTGGCTCTGGCCGCCGCGGCCCTCTTTTTGATTCTCCTGGCGGAGAACAGCCGCATTCCGGTGGACGATCCGGCCACCCATCTGGAGCTGACCATGATCCACGAGGTCATGGTTCTTGACCATTCGGGCCCCGACCTTGCCTTCATCCTCTACGGAAGCGCCCTGAAGCTCTGGCTCTTCAGCGCCGTGCTGGTGTCCATGCTCATGCCCGCCGGCGGGCCGCCGTGGGCCTCCATGGCGCTCTTTCTGGGCGGCATGGCGGGGGTGGCCGTTCTCGTGGGGCTCGTGGAGTCGGTCATGGCCCGCCTGCGCCTGGTGCGCGTCCCGCAGCTGCTGGGCTTGGCTGCGGTGCTGGCCGGGCTGGCGGCCCTTCTCCTGATGGCGGGAGGCGCGCCGTGAGCGCCTGGGCGAGCGCCGTCCTGGTGGCCGTGATTCTCCTGGATCTCCTCCTCTCGGTCACGAGCCGGTTGTCGGTGCTCATCCGGGGCTTTGCCGTGCAGGCCGCGGGCATCGCCCTGCTGGCCCTGCTCCTGGACGGCTTCGACAGCCCTCACGCGTGGATCGTGGCGGGAGGCACGCTCGTGCTCAAGGCCGCCGCGATCCCCTACTTTCTGAACCGCGCGGTCATCCGGACCAACGCGCGCCGGGAGCTGGAGCCCCTCGTGTCCTACGGCACGTCCCTGCTCCTCGCGGCCCTGGGGGTCCTCCTGGCCTTCGCGCTGGCCTCGCGCCTGCCCATGGAGGCCCGCCGCGCCGGCCTCCTCATCGCCGCCGCCGCCTTCGCCACCATGGTCACGGGCCTCCTCCTCCTGGTGACCCGGACCAAGGCCCTGACGGAAGTGGTGGGCTATCTGGTGCTGGAGAACGGCATCTTCCTCTTCGGGCTGACCCTCCTGAAACGCATGCCGCTCCTGGTGGAGATGGGCATCCTCCTGGACGTCTTCGTGGGCGTGTTCGTCATGGGCATCGTGGTGTACAACATC
>JAKBES010000194.1 GCA_021833665.1 Acidobacteriota bacterium | reverse complement strand
AGGGGTAAAGGCATGAGCGGTAAGCCGAGAGGAGAGGCTCGAAGGCGCGCCGGCTGCGAGTCCCGCCACCCGCTCACCGCCCTCGGCTCACCGGTCGATGGCTTTCATGGCCATCTCATGGTATCTCGGGCCCGCCGTCGCCCCCGCGGGAATGGCCTCGTCGAGACGCTTCACGTCCTCGCGGCTGAGCGTAAGATCCAGGGCGCCAGCGTTTTCTTCGAGATACTTCCGGCGCTTGGTACCGGGAATGGGGACGACGTCCTCCCCTTGCGCCAGGACCCAGGCGAGGGCCAGTTGGGAGGGGGTGCACCTCTTCTCCTTCGCCATGGCTTCCACCCGCGCGACGAGCCTCAGGTTGGCCTCGAAGTTTTCCCCCTGGAATCTCGGGTGGTTGTGGCGGTAGTCGTCCTCGGGCAGATCCTCGGGGCGCTTGAACTTCCCCGATAGGAAGCCCCGGCCCAGCGGACTGTACGCCACGAAGGTCACGCCCAGCTCCCGGCAGGCGGGGAGGATTTCGGGCTCGGGGTCGCGGGTCCACAGGGAGTATTCGGTCTGGAGGGCGGCGATGGGGTGGACGGCGCAGGCCCGGCGCAGGGTCCTGGGCGACGCCTCCGAAAGGCCCAGGAACCGAACCTTCCCCTCCGTCACCAGTTGGGACATGGCTCCGACCGTATCCTCGATGGGCACCGTCTGGTCCACGCGGTGCTGGTAGTAGAGATCGATGGTCTCGACCCCCAGGCGCTTCAGGCTTCCCTCGCACGCCGAGCGAACGTACTCGGGCTTGCCGTTGACGCCGAGAAAGCCGCCGTCCTCACCCCGGACGTTGCCGAACTTGGTGGCCAGGAAGACCTCTCCGCGCCGGCCCTTGATCGCGCCGCCCACGAGCGTCTCGTTGGCACCCACCCCGTACATGTCGGCCGTGTCCAGAAACGTGATGCCCAGGTCAAGGGCGCGGTGGATCGTGGCCACGGACTCGGCCTCGTCGCGCCCCGCGTAGAACTCCGACATGCCCATGCATCCCAGCCCCATGGCCGAGACCTCGGGGCCTCCGTGTCCCAGTTTTCTCATCTTCATCGTCTGCACCTCCTGAAATTTAAACGTCTGAGGCATTTCACCCCTTCCCGCACCCCGCCCCGGCGGAACCGAACCTTTCGCGGCGCACCTCGTAAGAATACCCTTGCCGGGGATCACCCAGGGGCGAGGAGGAGAATACTTCATGCATCCACACCGAGTTCCCTTGATCTGCACGCTGGCCGCCGCCCTGGTCGCGGCGTCCATGGCCGGGGCCCAGGAGCCGAGGGCCAGCCTGCCCCTTCCGCGCATCACCTCGCCTATCAAAGTGGACGGAGACCTCTCCGACCCGGGATGGAAGCAGGCCGCGCACGTGGATCTGCCTTACGAGATCCACGTGACCGACGACGGAGCGCCCCCGGTGAAGACCACGGGCTATCTCGGATACGACTCCACGTACTTCTACGCCGCCCTCCACTGCGAGGACCCCGATCCTCGCAAGATCCGGGCCCCCTTCGCCGACAGGGACTCGATCTCCTCCGACCAGGACTTCGCGGGCCTATTCCTTGACCCTCGCCACGACGGGCGTTCGGCCCTGGAACTCTTCGTCAATCCCCGAGGCATACAAAACGACGGCATCACCAACGACGCCACGGGACAAGAGGACTTCTCACCTGACCTTTTCTGGGACGCCGCCGCGAAGATTACGGCCCACGGATGGGACGTGGAAATGCGCATCCCCCTCACCTCCCTGCGCTACGCCAAAGGAGATCCGCAGACCTGGGGCGTCATCCTCTACCGGAATTATCCGCGGGATTTCCGCTACCAGATCACCAGCGTTCCCCTTCCCAAGGGAACGAACTGTACCGTCTGCCATGAGATGGATCTCACGGGCCTCACGGGCCTACCCTCCTCCAACCACTTGGTCATGGCACCCTACGCCACGGCTCGCGAGGTGGGAGAGGCTCGCGGTGAGCCCGGCTCATCCTTCCGCAACAAGCCCGTTGAGGGCGAGGCGGGTGCGGACGTGAAGTGGAACCCGGGGCCCGATACGGCGCTGGATCTGACCCTCAACCCAGATTTTTCGCAAATCGAATCGGACGTGGCGCAGATCGCCGCCAACCAGCGCTTCGCCCTCTTCTACCCCGAGAAGCGCCCCTTCTTCATGGAGGGAGTGGACCTCTTCCAAACACCTATCGACGCGGTCTATACGCGCACCATCACCTCGCCCAGATGGGGCCTGAGGGCCACGGGCAAGGTGGGCTCCATGGCCTACACGGTCCTGACGGCGCAGGACCGCGGCGGAGGGCTCGCCATCATTCCTGGGCCTGAGTCCTCCACCTTCGCCCCTCAGGATTTCGGCTCCGTGGTCACCATCGCGCGCCTGAGGCAGGACGCGGGGCGTTCCTTCTGGGGCTTCCTCGTGACGGACCGGGAGAACGAGGGCGGCAGCTTCAACCGCGTGGCGGGGCCCGACTTCCAGTGGCGTCCCAGCGACACGGATCAGGTCACGGGCCAGTTCCTCTACAGTACGACCAGGACACCCAACCGCCCGGACGCCAACGCCGAGTGGGACGGACGGCGCCTCGACGGCGGTGACGCCTACGTCGTCTACGACCACAGCGCCAAGGTTTGGCGATGGAACCTCCAATACAGGGACGTGAGCGGCGCCTTCCGGGCCGATTCGGGGTACGTGCCGCAGGTGGACTACCGGGAGGGGCGCGCCCGCCTTTCCTACAACCTTTACCCGGGCAACTTCTTCTCGCGCCTGGAGCCGGCCGTCATCGCCGATCTGAAGTGGGACCGCGCGGGGCAGCCGCTCGCGCGCGAGGGCTACGCGGGGATCAACTTCGAGGGCAAGCGAAGCCTCAACGGCGAGCTGTTTTACAACCCCAAGGACGAGCGCGTGGACGGAAAGCTGCTGCACGCCGACACCCTTTACTTCTCCAGCTATCTCTCGCCCTCCGCGGTGGTGGCCAACCTCGGCATCGAGGGCGACGTGGGCGAAGCCATCGACTACGACGGGGCCCGCGTGGGGCGCGGCGGGGACGTGAACGTGTCGGCCACGATCCGGCCCACCAGCCATCTGTCCTTGGTCTTCAGCGGGGAGCGCAGCTGGATCAACCTCTCAGAGGGCAGCCTTTTCACCGCCGACACCGTGTACATGAAGAGCACGTATACGTTTTCGGCCCGGTCCTTCCTCAGAATCATCGCCCAGTGGCTCGAAACGCGGCGGAACCCGGCGCTCTATCCCTACGAGGTCCCCGGCCACGACGGCGGGCTCACGGGATCGGTCCTTTTCGCCTACAAGCTCAACTGGCAGAGCGTCCTCTACGTCGGGTACGGAGACAACCGGGTCCTCATCCCCCAGCATGGCTTCCAGCCCGCCGACCGCCAGGTGTTTCTCAAGATCAGCTACGCCTTTCAGAGGTGAGGCTGTCGGCTGTAGGCTACGGGCTGTTGGCGAATCGCCACGGGCGGGCAACCAGGGATCCAGTCACTTTGTACTTTTCACTTCTCACTTCTCACTTCTCACTTCTCACTCTCTCCCCAAGGCAGCCTCACGGTGAAGCACGCCCCCGGCGGCGGGTCGTTGTTCTGCGCCGTAACGGTGCCCCCGTGCGCGCTCACGTAGTGGCGCACTAGAGCCAGCCCCAGGCCGCGGTGGCCCGTGCGGGTCGTGAAAAAGGGCTCGAAGATGGCGGTGCCATGCCCGGGGGGGATGCCTGGGCCCCGGTCCATGAAGCGGACATGGCACGACCCGTCCGATTTCTCCGCCTCCACGCGAACGGTTCCCGTGGCCGGAGACTGCTGGAGCCCGTTCCTGAGGAGGTGCGTGAAGGCCAAAATGAGTTTGCCGGGAACCCCCACGACCTCAAGGCCGGGGGGAACGTCGAAAACGACTCGCTGCCTTGAACCAGGGGCCTCCTCGTCCACGCCCGCCATGGCCGCGAGGAGGAGATCCCGGAGAGCGCTGGTGATGAACTCCTTGTCTGCCAGAGGCTGGCCCAGTTCCATCATGTCCTTCATGAGGCGGTTCAGGCGATTCATTTGGCCTTCCATGAGGTCCATGTGGACCGCCAGATTCCCCAGCTTGGGCGCCGACTTCGCCACCACGGCGGCATTGACCTGTATGGCAAAGAGCGGGTTGCGCACCTCGTGAGCCAAACCCTGCACGAGCTGCCCCACGGCGGCCTGGGTGCGGGAGCGAGCGAGCTTCTCTTCCAGCATGCGCCGCTCCGCCTCGGCCTGCCTGCGCTCGGTGATGTCGCGGATGTACCCGCCGACCCCCATGTGCCCACCCGCCAACTGCACGGGGAACTTCACGGTTTGGTAGGTTTGGGAGCCGACGTGTTCCTCCCCCGTGATCGCCTGGCCCCGCTCCAGTACTTCCCGGTCCCCTTTTCGGCATCGCTCGGCGGCGGCCTCGGGCATGAGGTCGAAGTCCGTGCGGCCGAGGACGGCCGTTTCGGGAAGCCCGAAGAACTGGCTGTTGGTTCGGTTGCTGATGATGTAGCGAAAGGACTCGTCCTTGAGAAATACCATATCGGAGGTGGCATCGATGAAGGTGCGGTAGCGCCGCTCTGAATCCTCCAGAATCACTTCGGCCCGTTTGCGCTCGGTGACGTCGCGGGCCGTGGTGTGCATGTAGGCCTTCCCCTGCACGACGATCCCGCGGTTGCTGAACTCCGTGTCTACCTTGCTCCCGTCCTTGCGCAACAGCTTCGCTTCGGTGGCGATGGCCTCACCCGACATGATCCGGTCATGAAAGGTTCGGTAGGCCTTCAGATCTTGGTCTTCGTGAAGGTCCGGGATGCGCATGGCCAGGAGTTCGTCGCGGCTATAGCCCGCGAGGGCGCAGGCGGCTTGGTTGACGGCGATGAATCGCGACTCCTCGTCGCTGATAAAAATGGCGTCCCGCGAGCCCTCAAAGATGGCCGTGTACCATGCCAGCGCCTTCTGGATCTCATCCTCGGCCCCTTCCCCGTCGAACATGCCCCGGGGCGCGCCCGGGAGCTCGTCTGGGGGTGAATGAGGGGGCGGTCGGGTTGGGCCGGGCATGGGCGTCTCCTGCAGAAGCAAGTGGCCCGAGTATACGCGGATCCTGCCTCCGATGAAACCTTCGGCCATGGCGCGCCGTTCATTGCACCAGTGGCACCGCCTATTGACATGCCATGGCGAGCCCAGTATACTTACCGGTAGGTAGCGTGCCCTCACAGAGGGGGCTGGGAGGTATCCGTGGAACGCATCGACGCACAAAACGCTCCCGATACGGGCGTGCGCCAGCGCCTTATGGCCGCCGCGACGGACCTGTTCAATCGGAAGGGGTACGCGGGCACCTCCGTTCGAGAGATCGTCGATGCCGCCGGGGTCACCAAACCCGTTCTTTACTACCACTTCGGAAGCAAGGAGGGCATCTACCTCGCCCTGTTCGAGGAGACTTTCGCAGCGTTCATGGACACGCTGGCTGCTCCTACATCCCGCCCGGCCTCCACCCGGGAGCGCCTCCTCGACCTGTGCGACCGGGCGTACACCTTCCACGCGGCCCACCTTCCCCTGGTCCGCCTCATGTACGCCATCTATTATGGTCCGCCTCAAGGCGCTCCGCCCTTCGACTTCGACGCCACACACGACGCGTTCCAGCACCTGACGGCGGCCATCATCGAGGAGGGCATCCGGTCCGGGGAGATCAAACCGGTTCCGGTGCCGGAGGCCATGTGGGCCGTCATCGGCGCCGTGAACATCGCCATGGAAGTGGACCTCTGCCATCCGGAGCAGTCCCTCGGGCGCGACGGACTGGCGCGGCTCCTCAACTCCGTTTTCGACGGCATCGCGGATGCTAAGCATGCACACAGGGGGGTTCGATCATGACACGTTCCATCGTCTCCATAGCCCGGGCCGCGACATGGGCTCTTTCATGCGCGCCGGTCCTGCTCGTGGCCGCCGCCTGCTCCCAACAAGCCGGGGGCCAAGCTCAGGGCGGGAAACCGCCCGTGGCCGTGGACACAGCCCGCGCCGGCACCGCTGACTTCCAGGAGAGCACGGAAGTGGTGGGCACCCTCACGGCCAAATCCGACGTGGAGGTCAAATCCGAATACAGCGGCGTCATCACGCAGGTCTACGTCACCGAGTGGGTGCCCGTGAAGAAGGGCCAACCCCTGGCCCGTCTGGACGACCGCGAGACCCGGGCCAGCATGCTCCAGGTCAAGGCCGAAGCGGCCCGCGCCGACCGCGAGTACGAGCGGGCGGTAAAGCTTAAGGAAGTGGGCCTCATGACCCAGCAGGGGCTGGAGGATACCCAAACCCAGCGCGACGCCGCCAAGGCCATGCTGGAACTGGCTCAGGCCAAATTAGACAAGGCCCTGATCCGCTCCCCTATCGACGGGGTCATCGCCGCCCGGGGCGTGAGCGTCGGCGACCGCGTGGAGAGCATGGGCGGTGATCCCATGTTCCGCATCGTGGACAACCGGCTCTTCGACCTGAAGGTGACCGTGCCGTCGGGGAAGATCGGCGCGATCCGCGTGGGCCAGCCCCTCACCTTCACCACCGAGGCCGTTCCGGGACGTGCCTTCGAGGGCAAGGTGGCCTTCATCAACCCCGCCGCCGACGAGGCCAGCCGCGCCGTGGGGGTGGTGGCCGAGGTGCCCAACCCGGACGGCGCGCTGCGATCGGGCCTCTTCGTCAAGGGAATGATCGTGACGGGGAGCCGGGCCGGCGTCCTTCAGATACCCCGCGCCGCCCTCCTCACGTGGGATTTGGAATCGAAGAAGGGGGAGTGCTTCGTGGTCCAGGGGGACAAGGCCTTCCGGCGCGCCGTGACCACGGGCGCCAGCGAAGGCGACACGGTGGAAGTGGCCTCGGGCCTGAGCGCGGGGGACACGGTGGTGACGCGCGGCGCCTTCAACCTCAGCGACGGGGACCGGGTGGTGGTGAAGAAATCGTAAGTAGGTGATGAGGTAAGTAGGTGAGTAGGTAGGATGGAAAAGCGGTCGCAGTTTCATCCCATGTGGCCTAGGCCTTTCCTGCTCACCTAATTCCTCACTCTCCTCATCACGAACCTTGGGGGTTTTCAAAGATGTTTCTCTCCAATCTGTCCATCAAGCGCCCCGTCTTTGCCACGGTGATGATGCTGGCGCTGCTGACCCTCGGCCTCTTCTCCTACAAGCGCCTGGCCATCGACATGATGCCGGACGTGGAGATCCCCGTGGTCTCCATTTTCACGACGTACCCGGGCGCGAGC
>JAKBES010000193.1 GCA_021833665.1 Acidobacteriota bacterium | reverse complement strand
CATGACGTCGCTCTGGCGCGGCGAGGGCCGAAAGACCTCGGAGCCGAACCGCGAGATGTCGTAGCGGCTGGCCGACGTGGCGATCATCTCGATGGCGCAGCACGCCAGCCCGAAGGTCATGGGCCAGAGGGAATTGCGGCGGCAATAATCGAGGGCCCAGTCGAGCTTGGTAAACCCGACCCAGGAGGGATAGCTTTCGTTCATTCCTCCCACCTCAGGGCGCCCTTCATCCAGACGTACACGTACGCCGCGACGAGAAGCGCCAGAAACACCACGACCTCAACGAAGCCGAAGAGCTTGAGGCGGTCGAAGGCCACGGCCCAGGGCAGGAGGAAGATGGTTTCCACGTCAAAGACCAGGAAGACCACGGCCACCAGGTAGAAGTGCACGGAGACCTTCCCCCGGAGGGTGTCGTGGACCTCGATGCCGCATTCGTACGGCTCTAGTTTCACCGGGTCGTACCGCTTGGGGCGCAGCAGCCACCCCAGGCCCATGGTCAAGGGCACGATGGCCAGAGCTATGGCCACAAAGATGCCGATCGGCAGGTAGGACAGCACTTGGGTTACCTCCCCCGGAACCGGACGATGCTTTGGCCCCGGGTCGATAAGAATACGCACAGGGAGCCCAGGCTGTCAAGCTGGAGGGATGCGACCGCCGAGTGTGCGCCATATGAACCAACCCCGGCGGCGCCTTCCATCGCGACGCGCGCCAAACCCGCTCTCCGGCCCATCACACCACGTCCATCTTGGCCAGCTTGGCCACGAGCTTCTTCTTGCCGTACCTGTTGAAGGAGACGGAGACCTTGAGGTCGTCGCCGGCGCCTTCCGTACCCAGAACGATCCCGAACCCGAACTTGGGATGGTGAACCCGCGCGCCCGTGCGGTACAGGGGCTTGGCCTGAGCCTTCTGGGCTTGGGCGATGAAGGCGGCGGCCTCTTGAAGGCTCACGGGAGCCCGGCTCACGCCCCCCACTTCCTCGACCAGCAGAGGCGGAATCTCGCCCAGGAAGGGCGACGGCAGGCGGCCCTGAGGGACGCCGAAGACGTAGCGCTGGCGGGCCCAGGAGAGATAGAGGTGGTCCATGGCCCTCGTCATGCCCACGTAGCAGAGGCGCCGCTCCTCTTCCACTCCGTCCTCCGTGCGAGAGGAGAGGGTGTGGGGGAAAAGTTCCTGTTCGAGGCCCGCCAGGCATACCACGGGAAACTCCAGGCCCTTGGCCGCGTGGATGGTCATGAGCTTCACCGAATCGTGCGCGAAGCCCTCTTTCAGGTCGTCCTGGTCGCTGGCGAGAGCCTGCCGCTCAAGAAAGAGGCGCAGGTCGCCGCCTTCTTCCCGCAGTTCGAATTCGCGCATGGCCGAGATGAGCTCCTGGATGTTCTCGATGCGGGCCTGCGGGTCCACGCCCCCCTCCGATTGGCCCGTGAGGTACTCCACGTAGCCGGTGGCCGACAGGACCCACTCGGCGAGGGCCGCGGGAGCCATGGTCCGCATGCGGATCTGGATTTGCTCGACCAGGTCCAGGAAGCCCCGGAGGGCGACCTTGGTCCGGGTGGCCACCAGATCCTCCTCCACCGCCAGGCGGAGGGCCTCCATGAGAGAGGTGCTCCGATCCCGGGCCAGAGCCTCCATCTGATCCTGGGTCGTCTTGCCGATGCCCCGCGCGGGCACGTTCAAAATGCGCAGGAGAGCCACCCGGTTCAGGGGGTTGAGGGCCACGTGCAGGTAAGCCAGGACGTCTTTGACCTCCTTCCGCTCGTAGAACTTGAGGCCGCCCACAACCTGGTACGGGATGCGCCGGTTCAGGGCCGCCTCTTCAAAACTGCGGGACTGGGCGTTGGTACGGTACAGGACCGCCATCTGCCGCCATCCGAAGCGCGCGTGCAACGTCTGAAGGGTGTCCATGACCCAGGCCGCCTCCTCCCGCTCCGAGGGCGCGGCGAAGAGGCGGGTCTTGGTACCCCCGTCCCGGTCCGTCCAGAGGTTCTTTCCCAGGCGCTGGGTGTTGCGGGACACGAGGGCGTTGGCGGCATCCAAGATGGGCTGCGAGGACCGGTAGTTGCGCTCCAGCTTGATGACCTTCGCCCCCTTGAAATCCCTCGTGAAGTCCAGGATGTTCTGGATGTCAGCCCCGCGCCATTTGTAAATGGACTGGTCCTCGTCTCCCACGGCGAAGACGTTGCCCCACTTCCCCGAAAGGGCCTTGAGGAGGCGGTACTGGATGCGGTTCGTGTCCTGGTACTCGTCCACGAGGATGTGCTGGAACTGCCGCTGATATTTCTCTCGCACCTCGTCCTTCTCGTCCAGAAGCCGCAGGGCGAGCAGGAGGAGGTCGTCGAAGTCCACCGTATTGCTCGCCGCCAGGCGGCGCTCGTAGTCGCCGTAAACGGGCGCCACGGAGAGGGCGAAGTGCCCCTGGGCCTTCGATGCGAAGTGGCTGGCGTCCACCCCGTCGCATTTAGCCTTGCTGATGGCGGAGGCCACAGCCCGGGGCTGGAAGTTGCGGTCCGACAGGCCGCGCTCCTTGAGGAAATGGCGGACCATGGACAGGGCGTCGTCCGCGTCCAGGATCGTGAAGTCCTTCGTATGCGGGCCGCCCAGGGCCTCCACGTCGGCCCGAAGCACGCGCGCGCAGATGCCGTGGAAGGTTCCGAGCCACAGAAAAGGCAGGGCCTGCTTGCGCAGGAGGGCGCAGACGCGCTCCCGCATCTCCCTCGCGGCTTTGTTGGTGAAGGTCACCGCGAGGATGTTGTGGGGAGAGGCGTGCTTTTCGGTGATGAGGTAGGCGATGCGGTGGGCGATGACTCGCGTCTTGCCCGAACCCGCGCCGGCCAGCACCAAAGCCGGGCCGCCTTCGTGGGTCACCGCCTCGCGCTGTTCGGGATTCAAACTGTCCAGGAGAGGATCGGACACGGGGCTTCACCTCAAGAGAATAGGGACGCTGAGTGCGTCCCATCTATAGAGGTTACCACAGTTTGCTCTCGCCCCTCGGACGCGCCAAGAGCGCCCGGTTTCCTCGGGCGCTCCTTGCGGAAAACTTCAAGTTGTAGTGGCGGGACCGACGGGGCTCGAACCTTCGCGGCCTAGAAGCCTCGCGGCCGTCAGAGTCCGGCCGCTTGCGTTTCAAGGCCGCCCACGGTTCCCGGGGCGGGGCCCTCGCCTCGTTCCGCAACCCTGCGAACGCTCGCTCTTCGCTCGCGCTCTCGGGGCGGAGCCGCGGCGTGTCCCGCCCTTCTCGCCCCTCGGACGCGCCAAGAGCGCCCGGTTTCCTCGGGCGCTCCTTGCGGAACACTTCAAGTTGTAGTGGCGGGACCGACGGGGCTCGAACCCGCGACCTCCGACGTGACAGGCCGGCGCTCTAACCAAACTGAGCTACGATCCCACCAGGTAGCTAACTGTACACGATGGGAGAGCTTACGTCAACCCCGCACTTGACACCCGGGGCCGTTTTGAATAAAATTACTATTCCACTGGGGAGTAGTTCAACTGGTGGAACGCCTGGCTCTGGACCAGGAAGTTGGGGGTTCAAGTCCTCCCTCCCCAGCCATTTTTGGCCCGTTCGTTCAGCGGTTAGGACACCGGCCTCTCACGTCGGTAACAGGGGTTCGATTCCCCTACGGGCTACCATATCACCCTGCCGGGGAGCACGCGCTCCCCGTTCTGCATTTGGCACCACCGAACGCTGAGGGGAATCGACGGGTAGAAAACGCCGCAGCGGCCACGGGGCGGATTTCCCCGCGGGAGCCATGGCATGTGCTTGCTCCGCCGTGCCCCCAGGGCCCTGGGCATGTCAGAGGAACGCGTACCGCTCCGACGCGCTGTCAGGCCAGAAGGGCGGTCAACCTGTCCTGCTTCCTTCCGGTTACCACGGCCTCGCCCTCCTTGACGTGCATGTTGATCTCGTTGCGGAACCCGAAGCGTCCGGGGAGGTAGATGCCAGGCTCGATGGAAAAGAGGGTGTGGGGGAGGAGCTGGCGCGTGTCGTGGGTCTCGTAGTCGTCCATATTGGCGCCGTTGGCGTGGTCCGTCTCGAAAATGGAATGGCCCGTTCGGTGGATGAAGTATTCTCCGAAGCCGCCCTTGTCGATGACGTCTCTCGTGGCCCGGTCCACCTCCCATCCCCAGACCGCGCGCTTGGCCACCTCCCGGGCCTTGGCGATGCCCGCGTCGCGCGCATCCCGCACCGCATCGAAGACCTTCTGCTGCTCGGCGGGGACGGCCTTGCCCGTCCAGGCGCACCAGGTGATGTCGGCGTACATGGACCCGGCGTGCGATTGCTTGCCCCACAGGTCCAGGAGGAGGACCTGGTCGGGACGGATGGCCTCGGACCCATCCGGGCCGGGCTCGTAGTGCGGATCCGCCGCGTGCGCATCCACTCCCACGATGGGGGGGTTATCGGTGATTAGGCCTCCCGCCTTCATGAAGGCCAGCATCTCTTGCTGGAGGGCGTACTCCGTGAGGATCTCGCCGGCCCCCAGGGCCGAGCGGACGCGGCCGAAGGCCATATCCACGGTGCGCAGGAGGACCTCCATGGCGGCGTAGTGGCTCGCCTCCTGCTCGGGCGTCATGGTGACCTCGAAGCGGGCCACCAGGTCTCCGGAGGACACCAGCTCCAGACCGAGGGACCGGAGGAAATCCGCCGTGCCCGCGTCCAGCTTGCCGAGGGCTGGAACGATGCCCAGGGGCGAGTACTGGCACGCCACGCGCTTGCACGGGGCCAGGACTCCCTGGAGGAGCTCCTGCCACTCCTGCCACCGGCCATAGACCAGGGGACGGCCCGGGAGATCTCGGGTGGAGTGGGGTTCGATGCGGTGGTTGATTTTGGCGGGCTCGCCCGAGGCGGGAATGACGTAGAACCACCGGCGGGTCACCATGGCCGCCTCGGGAAGGCCCAGGACGCTGGAAGCGATGGCATCCGACCCCCGAAAGGAAGCGAAGAACCAAGCATCCACATTTTCAGCGCGAAGGGCTTCCTGAATCCGTCGTAAACGGTCGTCGTTCATGGTAGGATCAACCTCCTGTGAGGATTATGGCGCATGCGGCCCGGGGGTGGAAGCCCCGCCGCCGCCAAATGGAACGTGGCCGTCCCGGCCCCCGGGCGGCGCACCCCCTGCGAGGACGAGAGGCGGCCATGCCCGAGGGCACCTTCGAGACTCCCGTGGCGACCCGGTTCAAGGACGTGGACGCCATGGGCCACGTGAACAACGCCGTGTACGTCACTTACCTGGAAGAGGCCCGGGCGGCCTTCGCCCGGAAGGTGATGGGCCTATCAGGGGCGGAGGACTTCGACTTCGTGGTGGCCCGGGTCGAAGTGGATTACCGGCGCCCCCTCTTGTACGGGGAGGACCTGCGGGCCCAGGTTCGCGTCTCCGGCATCGGGACCAGCTCCTTCACCTTCCAATACCGCCTTCTGGCGGGTGACGACGTCGTCGCCGAGGGCCGCACGGTGCAGGTCTTCTACGACTATGCCCGGGGCGAAAAGAAGCCCGTCCCCGAGCGCTTCCGTGCCGCAGCCGCCCCTTTCCTCGTCCCGGAGATGGGGTGATGCTGCGCCTTCGCGAGATCGAACTCCAGGGCTTCAAGTCCTTCGCCGAACGCACCAAGATGCCCCTCCCGGGAGACATCCTCGTGGTGGTGGGCCCCAACGGCGCGGGCAAGAGCAACGTCACCGACGCGGTCCTTTGGGCCCTGGGCGAGCAGAGCCCCAAGTCCCTCCGCGGCAAGAAGATGGTCGACGTCATCTTCAACGGTACACAGAAGCGGCCGGCGGCGGGGTCTGCGCAGGTCCTCATGACTTTCGAAGACGCGGAGGGGACCAAGTACCAGGTGGGCCGCCGCCTCCTCCGCTCGGGAGAGAGCACCTACCTCATGGACGGCCGGCCCGTGCGCCTGAAGGACATGCACGAGTTCCTCATGCGGTACGCCATTTCCACCCAGGGAAGCTACCTCGTGGAGCAGGGCGAGGTGTCGGCCCTTCTGGAGGCCAATCCCGAAGAGCGGCGCATGATCTTCGAGGAGGTGGCCGGCATCGCCCACTTCAAGGAGAACCGCCGGAGCGCCCTCTCCAAGCTCGACTCCACCACGGGCAATCTCACCCGACTCAACGACATCGTCTCCGAGGTGGAATCCCAGATGGGGACCCTCAAGCGGCAGGCGTCCAAAGCGGACCGTTTCGTCCGCCTTTCGGATGAGCTTCGCGAGCGGCGCCGGTCCTTCTGGGGGCGCAGCTTCGGCAAGTTCACGGGCCAGAGGTCGGCCCTGGCGAGAGACCTCGCTCTCTTCCAGGAAGAGCGCCAGCGGCGCGAAACGGCCCTCTCCCGGCTCCAGTCGGAGCTGGAACAGGCGACCCTCCAGCTGAGCGAGCACGAGACCTCCCTGGCGTCTCTTATCCAGTCCATCCACGACAAGGAGCTGGACCACGAGCGCGGGGAGCAGGAAATCAAGCGCCGGACGGATCAAGTGGCCTCCAGCCAAGGCCGCCTGCGGCAGATCGTGGCGGACCGGGAGGACTTGCGCCGGAGGATGGAGGCGGGACGGGCGGACCGGGAGCGCCTGGAGGCGGAGGCAACGGCACTGGCGGCTTCGGAAACGGCCACCCGGGCCACGTCGGAAGGCTCCCTCAAGGCGCTGGAAGAGGCCCGCGCCCGCGTCGAGGCCCTGGAAGGGGCGCAGAGGGAGCTTCGCCAGAGGGCCTTCGCCCAAGCCCAGGAGCAGGCCCGCACCTCCTCGGAGGTGAAGCGCCAGGAGGAGGAGCTGCGGCGCCTTGGCGAGCGCGAGAAGCGCCTCCAGCGGGAAGGCGAATCCCTCGCGGCGAGGGAGCAGGCCCTCCAGGAAAGCCTGGAAGGCAAGTCCGCGGAACGATCCACGGCGGACGAGGCCCTCCTTCGGGCCCGGGCCGCCCGGGAGGACGCGGAGCGCCAGTCCGAACGTTCGCAGACGGCCCTGGAGGCCGCCACGACGGCCCTGGCCGAAGGGCGCCAGAGGAGCGCAGCGGCCCAAAGCCGGCTGGAGGTTCTCATCCAGCACGAGGCCACCCTCCGCTCCTCCGCCCATGCGTTTCTGAAAAAGCGGTACCCCGAACGCGTGCAGCGCACCCTCGCGGAGGCCCTCTCCGGAGTCCCGGACGGGCTCGTTCCGGCCCTTTCCGCGGCCCTGGGCGACCTCCTGGAAGGGTATCTCAAGGGCCGGTGGGACGATGTCACTCCGGCCCTCACAGCGCTCCGAGCCGGACGGGCCGGCGAGGCGGTTTTCTTCCTGGACGCGGCCCTGCGGGAGAACGGCCCC
>JAKBES010000192.1 GCA_021833665.1 Acidobacteriota bacterium | reverse complement strand
GCCGACGCCGAGGGCCGCGTCAAGATCGCCCTCAGGTTCAACGACATGGTGCGCAAGGGCGAGATCGGCCCCGTCATCCTCGGTCGAGACCACCACGACACGCAGGGCACCGATTCGCCCTACCGAGAGACGGCCGATATCTACGACGGCTCCGCCCTCACCTCCGATATGGCTCACCAATGTTTCGCCGGCAACGTGGCCCGCGGCATGACCTACGTCGTGCTCAGCAACGGCGGCGGCGTGGGCACGGGCAAGTGCTTCAACGGCGGCAACGGGATTCTGCTCGACGGCTCCGAGCGCATGGACAAGGTCGTCGCCAGCGGCCTGGACTGGGATGTCATGGGCGGCGTCGCGCGCCGTGCCTGGGCCCGCAACGAGAACGCCATGGAAACGGTGGGCCTCTGGAACCGCAAGATGGACGGGGCCGGGCACATCACCGAGGTGGCCGTCGCCGACGAGGCCTTGATCGCCAGAACCGTGGACATCCTCAAAGCAAAGGACTGATTTCACCACGGAGACACGGAGGACACGAAGAGGGAGCGTGATGAGGAGATGTCGGGATGAGGAGATGAGAACCTTGCCCTGCCTTCGAGGCTATTTCCCTCCTGCTCACCTACTGACCTGCTCACCTGTTCACTTACTTACCTACTCACTTGCCTTCGACTTGCCGATCCACTTTGGAGGACTGGATGAAAGGGATTTGGATCCTGATGGCTTTAGCACCGACGATGGCCCTAGCCTTGGCCACCTTCTCCGGCACCAAGACGCCCTCTAAAACTACCTCACCCGCTGACTCAGCGGCCAAGGACCCCTACCTCTGGCTGGAGAACGTGACGGGAGAAAAGGCCCTCGCCTGGGTCCGTGAGCGCAACGCCGAATCGGCCAAGGAGCTGGCGGGAACGCCGGCATTCAATGCCCTCGAAGCGAACCTTCTCGCCGTCTACGACTCGAAGGAGCGCATTCCCCTCATCACCAAGGAGGGGCCCTACTACTACAACTTCTGGAGAGACGCCCAGAACCCCCGCGGGATCTGGCGCCGCACCACCCTTGAGGAGTACCGCAAGGCGGACCCGGCGTGGGAGACCATCCTCGACCTGGACGCGCTGGGCAAGGCGGAGCATGAGAACTGGGTATGGGAGGGTGCCGAGGTCCTTCGGCCCGCGTACAACCGCTGCCTCATCAAGCTTTCCAGGGGCGGAGCCGATGCCACCGTCGTCAGGGAGTTCGACATCGCCACCAAAACCTTCGTCAAGGACGGCTTCCAGCTCCCCGAGGCCAAGAACGAGATGTCCTGGATCGACGAGAACTCCGTCTACGTGGGGACCGATTTCGGACCCGGGTCCATGACCGACTCGGGCTATCCGCGCATCGTCAAGCTCTGGAAGCGCGGGACCCCTTTGGCCAAGGCCGAGACGATCTACGAGGGCAAGGCCACGGACATGGCGGCCTCCGCGGCCTTCGACGATACCAAGGGCTTCGAGCGTCACTTCGTCTACCGATCCCTCGCCTTCTTCAGCCAGGAGACCTTCCTTCGAACGGCCGACGGCGGCCTCCACAAGCTCGACGTGCCCCTCGACGCCAACGCGTCCGTGCACCGGGAGTGGATGCTCGTGGAACTGCGCACGCCGTGGACCGTGGGCGCCCGGACCTTCCCCTCGGGAGCCCTCCTGGCCACGCGCTTCGACGCCTTCATGGCGGGCAAGCGCGACTTCGCCGTCCTCTTCGAGCCGAGCCCCGCCACGTCCCTCTCCTCCTACGGTTGGACCCTCAACCACCTCATCCTCAACGTGCTCGATGACGTGAAGAGCCGCCTCTGGGTGCTGACCCCGGCGGAGGGAGAGTGGCAGCGCGAGGCTCTCCCGGGCGCGGCGCAATTCGCGAGCCTGGGGGCGTGGGCCGTGGACGACCGAGCGTCGGACGCCTACTTCATGACGGTCACCGACTTCCT
Organism: Acidobacteriota bacterium; assembly: GCA_021833665.1. Lineage (GTDB taxonomy): Bacteria > Acidobacteriota > UBA4820 > UBA4820 > DSQY01 > JAKAJA01. Next base: position 5,363 of record JAKBES010000192.1, on the reverse strand, counting down.
GACACCCACAGCCCTCTACATGGGGACCTTCGGCCAGCCCCCCGAGAAGCTCAAACAGACCCCCGCCTTCTTCGACGCCTCCGGGTTCGAGATCTCCCAGCACTTCGTCGCCTCCAAAGACGGCACGCGCATCCCCTACTTTCAGGTCTCCGCCAAGGGCATGGTCCTGGACGCCTCCCACCCGACCCTCCTTACCGGGTACGGCGGCTTCGAGATCTCCGAGGTTCCCTACTACAGCGGATCCGTGGGGCGGGCGTGGCTCAGCAAGGGCGGCGTTTACGTCCTGGCCAACATCCGCGGAGGCGGCGAGTACGGCCCCCGGTGGCATCAGGCGGCTTTGAAGGCGAATCGTCCCCGGGCTTACGAAGACTTCGCCGCCGTGGCCCAAGACCTCGTGGCGCGCAAGGTCACGTCGCCCCGCCTCTTGGGCGCCATCGGCGGAAGCAACGGCGGCCTCCTCATGGGCAACATGATCACGGCCTATCCTCAGCTCTTCGGCGCCATCGTCTGCGAGGCGCCCCTCCTGGACATGAGGCGCTACTCCAAGCTCCTGGCCGGAGCCTCCTGGATGTCCGAATACGGCGACCCCGACAAACCGTCGGACTGGGCCTTCATCAAGACCTTCTCCCCCTACCAAAACCTCAAGAAGGGCACCAAGTACCCGCCCGTCCTCTTCACCACCTCCACCCGTGACGACCGCGTCCACCCGGGCCACGCGCGCAAGATGATGGCCAAGATGCGCGACATGGGATGCGACGTCCGCTTCTACGAAAACGTCGAGGGAGGCCACGCCGGCGCCGCCGACAACAAGCAGACCGCCCACATGATGGCCCTCGCCTACACCTTCCTGTGGAAGGAGCTGAAGCCGTAAGCGGCAGAGAGGCCCTGATCTTGGACGGAAGTGAGCTGGTGGAGTCACCGGGTGCTCTGCCCGTCGCTGATCTGCATTGCGACACCGCGCTGGAACTGCAGGGCGGTGCGGACATCGCCGGCCATCCCGAGGGGCACGTTGACATCCCGCGCATGAGAGAGGGCGGCGTGGCCTTGCAGGTCTTCGCCGCCTTCATCTCGTCGGCCCTGCCACCGGACCGTCCCTTCGCCGAAGCCATGGCCCTCCTCGACCTGCTGGACGGTGCCTGCGGAGGCCACCCAGACGCCCTCGTCCGCGCCCGGACCGTGGACGACGTTGAACGCGCGGTGCGCGGCGGAAAAGTCGCCGCCGTGACGGCCATCGAGAACGGCCGCGCCATCGAGGGCGACCTCGGCAAGCTGGAAGTGCTCGCCGGGCGAGGCATCCGCTACATGACGCTCACCCATGCGCGCCACCTGCCCTGGGCGGCGTCCTCGGGCGAGGCGGGCGACGGTCCCGGCGGCCTCACGGCCTTCGGGCGCGAGGTCGTCAAAGCCATGAACCGCCTGGGCGTCATCGTGGATGTCTCCCACGTCCACGAAACAACCTTCTGGGACGTGGTCCGCGTCGCCAAGCGGCCTTTTATCGCCTCCCACTCCTGCACCGCCGTCCTCTGTCCCATGGCGCGCAACCTGACCGACGACCAGATCCGCGCCGTGGCGGACTCGGGCGGCGTCGTGGGAATCAACTTTTTCCCCGCTTTCCTTGACCCCGGCTACCTGCAGAAGCGGGGCGCCTCCATTCAAGCCCTCTTCGGAGAAATGGAGCGCATTGAGCGGGAGACCTTGGGCGACCCCATACACCGCAACGCCGAAATGCGGCGCCTGGCCGACGAAGCCCGCACGGCCATGGGACCGCCCGAGGCTGGCATCGATACCCTCTGCCGTCACATCGAGCACGTGGCCGAGATCGCCGGGGAGGACGCCGTTGCCTTCGGGTCCGACTTCGATGGCGTCACCGATCTGCCACACGGCATGACCGGCTGCGAGTCCTTCCCCGCCATTCTCGCGCGCCTTCGCACCCGCGGCTGGCGCAAGGAGAGCCTGCACAAACTGGCGTGGAGCAATTTCATGCGGGTCATGAAGGCAACGGAATGATGGGCGAATCCACCACCAAGGCGAAGAGCGCGGAGAAAAGCCGGGATGAGGGGATGCCGGGATGAGGAAATCCCGGCTTCGAGACTGGGCCGCCATCTTCCTCGCCTTGTCAGTCTTTCACTTGCAAACTTCCTAACTCTGTAGTTCCCTCACCTACTAACCTCCACCGCGCTCCTTTCGGTCATGCGGCCCACGGCCGCAACTGGCCTCGGCGCCGTTCCCGTGTTTCAATAGGTGAGATCTACGTCACCGAGGAGGGACGGCATGGATGGACGATGCAGGTGGCTCGTCTTCGCGCTCCGGCCCCTCGGCGCGCCCAATGTCCTCTGCCTTTCGGCCGGCGGCCGGGCCTTCACACAGCGGAGGCCGGACAGGTCGCGGTGCAGGCGGCCATGAAACGAAGGCTCTTGAAGCTCCTGCCGGTGGTCATGGGCGCGGCTCTCTTTCTGGCCGCCATCTGGGTGCTCTACCACGAGCTGCGCAAATACCCTCCCGAGAGCATCCTCAGGAGCTTGGAGGCGATACCCGCCCAGGCGATCCTCCTGGCGCTCCTCCTTTCGGCGGCCAACTACCTCATCCTCATCCAGTTCGACGCCCTGGCCTTCCGCTCCATCGGCGAGCATCTGCCCTACCGTAGGATCATGCTCGCGGCCTTCGTCGGTTACGCCCTGAGCAACAACACGGGGTTCAACACCATTTCGGGCAGCTCCGTGCGCTATCGGTTTTATAAGGCTTGGGGCGTGCCCGGCGGAGAGATCTTCCGGGTCGTGGTCTTCTACAGCCTCACCTTCTGGGTGGGCCTCTTCTGGCTGGGAGGCACTCTCTTCCTCTTTCAGCCCATGGATATTCCGGCCGCGCTCCGCATCCCCTTCGACACGGTCCGGCCCCTCGGGGCGATCCTCCTGCTGCTCGGGGTCGCCTACCTGGTCCTGTGCGCCCTGGCGAGAAAGAGCCTTCACCTCTGGCGCCTGGAGATCGCCCTGCCGTCTCTGCGCATGGCGGTCTTTCAGATCGTCCTCGCTGCCCTGGACTGGATGCTCGTCTCGGGGGTCCTCTACGCCCTGCTCCAGCCCGCGGACCGGATTCCCTACTTGAGTTTTCTGGGCATCTTCATGCTCGCCCAGATCGCCGGGCTCGTGAGCCAGATTCCGGGCGGGATCGGCGTGTTCGAGACGGTGATCGTCCTGCTCCTTCGCGAGATTCTGCCTTCTCCTCAGATCCTCGGTGCCCTGCTCGCGTTCAGAGCCATTTACTACCTGCTGCCGCTCGTGGTGGCGCTGGTCCTCATGGGCGTCCACGAGATCGTGGAGAAGCGAGGAAAGGGAGAGGCCGGGAGACCGGGATGAGGGGATGCCGGGAGGACGAGATGCCGAGAAGCCGGGAGCGGGCCACCTGAGCGGGTGACCACGCGCTCGGCATGGGTGAAGCCCAGGAAGAAGGACAGCATGCTAGGGCTCTGGAGAACCAACGGGTGCTGTCTCGCCCTCCAGGGGAACTGGTGGCCAGAAGTATTTTCTGACGTACAAAAGGTAGCCGAGCAGGAGCAGCACGGACGCCGCGGCGGTGATCGTCCAGGTATACTGCCCCATGGCCGATTGAAAGGCACGGGCGCTTTCGGGAGGGATGTCTTCGCTGGAGAAAGCTCCCGCCATCTCCGCCGGCGTCATCCGCAGGGACGTCACAACTCCTGACAGCCCCCAGAGGAGGCCGAGGGCGAGTGAGGCGACCCACGCCCACCTCCGCCGCCGGAAGGTATACACGGCCAGCACGCCGAAGAGCACGGCCGCAAGCAGCGCGACGATCAACGCCAAGGGCCCCTTGGCCAGATACCCGAAGACCGGGAGAACGCTCATGCCGAGCATCGTGAGCATCCCCGCGGCGTAGCTGGCCAGGATCAGGCTCAGGCCGAGGACCGGCAAAGGGGCCCGGTCCGTCCAGCGCTCCATCGCGTCGAGCCTCTCGCACGTGCCCTTCACGTGCGGGCTCCGGTAGAAGAGCACGAGCGCTCCGGGCAAAATTATGAAGAGGACCGACATGAAGAGAACCGTGATCCCTATCGCCACGGAGATGGCCGACGCGGGCAGCTTGCCACCGCCCCCGGAGGCCGCGGACATGGCGCCGGGCATGATGCAGGCCGTAAATGCAACAGCCAGCACGCCCACCACGAGCCAGAAGACCGAAGCCACGAGCATCAGCGCCCGTGCCCAGCGCCGCCCCAACATAGACCCCACGCCCATCCACCCGAAGAACACCGCCAGACTTCCGTAAATCACGAGCACGGCCATCATGGAAAAGGGGGCACGTGCCGCGCCTCCCTGGGCAGCCATGTGCCCCTGCATGCGCGAGACGAAGGCAAACAGAACAACGGCCAGGAGGCAGACGATCCCCAGGAGCACCTCCAGCACGCCGAAGAAGATGAGGCCCGCCCGCCTGTCTTTGTACGCCGTCTGGACCGGTGCGCTTTCTTCATCCATGGATGGGACTCCTTTCACATCAGCCTTTGATCGCGGCATGTCATCGCGGGGCTCTCTTCATGGCTTCCGTCATGGCGACGGTCTTGACGCTGACGGTCGTAACGCGGAGGAGGATATCGGCGACCTTCTCCTTATAGTCGGCGAATCGGTAGGTGTTGAACTTCTCGCGGATGGTGGGGTCCTTGGGCTTCTTTTCTTTGTGCTGGTCGAGAACCCATTCCAGCGCCGAACGGTTGCCGAGTTTGTAGTCCCAGGCTTCCTTGGGAATGCCGCTCAGGGTCGTCTCGGTATCGAGGGTGATGACGCCGTGGGCCTTGTCGGCTTTGAGGAGGGCTTTGGGGGCGACGACGGCCTTGCGGGCCTTGTCGTCTGGGACGTCCACGCGGTTCAGGGGGAAGGGTTCGACGGTCTCGTAGCCGATGTGGAGGACCATGAGCTGCTCGCCCCACTCGGCCCACTGCCAGAAATCGGGATAGAAGGGGATGCGCGGGAACTCGCGCTTGAGGTTGAGCGCGTATTTCTCCCGGTAGACGGGATCGTGGAGGACGCCGTAGACGTAGTGGAAGATGGCTTCCTTCGTGATGGGGCGTTTCAATTTCTTCGTCGGGACGGCCATCGTGCCTTGCCTTCCATCGTGCGGCAACACCGGCGGGAGGCCGCGGTGGGCCTCCCCTACGGAACCATCGGCGGTGTCGGCACCCTCGAGGTGGTTTGATGTGTTGTAGGGGAGGGCCTCCGTGCCCTCCCGTGCATCGTGCGGCAACACCGGCGGGAGGCCGCGGTGGGCCTCCCCTACGGAATCATCGGCGGTGTCGGCACCCTTGAGGTGGTTTGATGTGTTGTAGGGGAGGGCCTCCGTGCCCTCCCGTCCATCGTGCGGCA
>JAKBES010000191.1 GCA_021833665.1 Acidobacteriota bacterium | reverse complement strand
CTCACGGCCTTCTTGCGAAGGTCTTCTTGGGCCACACCGGGCAGCGAGCGAGCGTCTCGTATCTCCACGAACACATTATAAGGCCTACCGCGTGAAAAGTCAACTATTATCGTGCCTGATTAGTAATATAAAGAAAACGAGTACGCGACGGTTCTGCAACTAAATTGTGGAAAAGGCAAAATTCTTGGACAATTTCGAAAACACTCTCTCGAATCCCATGGAAGTGTCGGAAAATCACGATAGGTTCAATGCCGAATCTGTTGCCATGCGCGTAATAGGTGGTTCGTTTTTCTCCGCCGGTGCCTCTTTCTGTCTCGATGGTCGGGGCGCCATCGCCTATGGATAGATCCCATCCGTCATTGATTAGGAGCTTGGGAATAAGGTCTGGGGGTGCAAGCGCTGAGAAGAATGTCGTATGCCCACCGCCAGTTTGCTGTCGACTATAGGCGGGAAACCACGGCGACTTGATATCAGGAGACTCCATATACGTGCGAACATCCTCATGCATAAGCCATATAACGTGCTTATCCATCTCTTGATCAATCATCAGGCACCTGAGATGCGCGATCGCCACCCAAGAGCCTGGGAAGCAACAAATCGCGGGTTCGGCGGAGGTTATCCATTTGGCGAGACAGCGACAGGATTTCGGAAAACATCGGTTGGGCAACCCGGTGGTATTCGGTAAGCAGGCCGGTAGGCGGCGAAATGAGTTCCATCGCCTCGAATTTCCCCTTGTTGACGTTGCCCATCGTTGCTCCGTTGGAGCCGAGGTTTTCAAGCGTCTGCTTCGCGTCCTGTAGGCGTAGGAACAGAAATTCTCTGCTTGCCTCATTGGTTAACACCACCGAGTTGATTTGCTGGTTGGTCTGGCAGTCCTCTGTGGTGATGGAGACGACGCCAAGCGTACCGATGCAGCTCACGCAAATTGAACCAGCGGGAAGTGTCTTGCTGGCCTGTGACTTTGCACCCTCTGCCGACAGGCTTTCGTTCGCGTTGAGGATGAACATGTTGCCGTGCATGTCGGGGGTCTTTACGAATGGCATGTTGAGGCCAAAGAAATCTGCATTAGCTTTACTGGGCGTCTTGCCCGTGATGACCTTCCCAAAATGATTTAGAGGGTTCACCTGCCAGCCCTTGGGGATTTCGCCGAGGGAGGAATCCACGAGGGGAACCGATTCATGGCCGGGGTAGCGGAAGTATACAAACCATTCGCGATAGAGGGAGCGGGCCATCTCTTCGAGGATCTTGATACGGCGCTGATTGTTCTCGATGAGGTCGTCGTAAGCCGAGAGAATGCCCGCGATGCGTTGCTGGACGGGGAGCGGGGGAACGAGAAAGTCAAAGGACAACAGCTTGTCCACGCTCAGGTTATCCTGAGTCGCTCCATGTGACACGTTCTGCATCCGGAGTTTGAGAATCTCCATGTAGTACTTTATGAAGCGGACATCGGCCTTGTCGGGGTCGGCAACAAACCCCACGACACTGTCAGGAAAACATCCTTCGATCCCCAGAATCGCGCTCTCTGCGATGTTGGCTGCTATTGTGATACAGAGAGTTCCCGGCTTCCACAGCTTGCTTTGTGCCAACCCTTCTTCGCTGTACGTCTGCGAGTATTCGGTCAGGTAGAAATTGGCGGCCTTGATATCACCCGTTTGGAAGAATGGATAGCGACCGCCATAAAGAAATGCGGCGTTTCGCGGACGATGCCGCGATTTGCCACGGCCCACGAAGCCGAGTTCGTCCAGCTTGGCGGGTTTCCAGTCAGCAGCCGATATCCTCATGCCTCAAGAATCTCCGCCACGTTTTTAGCTATGACTTCCTCCAACTCCCGAGCCTGCCTGTTGAGCCCTTCCAACTCCTCATTGAGCGCTTCCAGCTTCTCTTTGAAATCCTCGTCGCTGACCTCTTCTCCCGGCGCGACGCCGACATACCGGCCCGGGTTGAGGCTCCAATCCTGCGCCTCAATCTCTTTGAGGGTCGCGGCCTTACAGAGGCCGGGGATGTCGGCGTACTTGGCCTTCTTGCCGAAGACCTCCGCTAGCTTGGCCCTGGCCTCGTCGCCGCCGAGGGTGAAGTCGGGCTCTTCGCCCCGGTAGAGGCGCGCCACGTTGGCGAGGAAGCCGATCTGCGCGGGAGTCCAGTTCCGGTGGGCGCGGTCGAGCTGGCGGTAGATATGGCGGGCGTCAATGAAGAGGACCTTTTCGGCGCGAGCCGTTCCCTTCTTGCCCCGGTCGAGGAACCACAGGGTGACGGGGAGGGTGACGGTGTAGAACATGTTGGGGCCCACCGCCACCATGGCGTCCACGGCCCCGTCCTCGATGAGCTTGCGCCGGATCTCCTGCTCGCTGGAACGGGCGTCGGAGGCGGAATTGGCCATGACAAAACCCGCACGCCCCTTCGCGTTGAGGGCCGAATAGAAAAGCTCGATCCAGAGGTAGTTGCCGTTGTCGGCGCGGGGCAGGCCGAAGGGGTAGCGCCGTCCCGGGCCCACCTCCGCCGCGAGGCGCTCCTTGTCCACGGCGTTCACGTTGAAGGGCGGATTGGCTAGCACGAAATCAAAGCGCCCGTAGTGCGCTTTGCGTTCGTGCCCCTCACCCCGCCCCTCTCCCACTGGGAGAGGGTGGCGCGAAGCGACGGGTGAGGGTTTGATGCTTGCCCCGCAGGCATCAAATGGGTCCTCGTAGTAGGTGATGGCCTGGCGGATGTCCCCCTCCAGGCCGTGCATGGTGAGGTTCAGGCGGCAGAGGTTGACGGTGCCGCCCTCCTTCTCCTGCCCGAAGAGGGACAGCTCGGAGGCGGGGTTCTTGCGGTGCTCGGCCACGAAGCGGGCGCTCTGGACGAACATGCCCCCCGAGCCGCAGGCCGGGTCCAGGATGCGGCCGTGAAAGGGTTCGATGACCTCCACCAGGAACCGGACGATGGAGGAGGGCGTGTAGAACTCGCCGCCGCCCCGGCCCTCGGTGAGGGCGAAGGCGCCGAGGAAGTATTCGTAGATGCGCCCGAAGGCGTCATAGTCCAGCGTGGCCGGGATCTCCGAGACCTTCTTCAACACCTCTTTGAGCAGCGTGCTCGTGAAGACCTCGTAGACTTTGGGAAGCATGCCGGCGAGCTGGGGGTTGTCCCGCTCGATGGCGCGCATGGCGTCGTTCACCGCCGCGCCCACGGCGGCGCCCTCAGGCAAGTTGAGGAGGGTGTCGAAGCGGGCCTTGGGGTCGAGGTAGATGACCCCTTCGGCGGTGTAGGCCGTGGGGTTCTCCAACCGGGAAGCACGGCGCGATGAGGCCCGCGCTTTCTCCAGCTCGGCCCGCCGTTTGGCAAAGCGCACCTCAGCGAAGCGAAGGAAGATGAGGCCCAGGACGGGGCCGGAGTACTCCGACGCCCTCAGCCCCGAGTTCGCGCGAAGCTGGTCCGCCGCGTCCCAGAGGCGCTTCTCCAGCGCTCCATTGGCGACATCTCGTTCGGCCGGCGCGATCCACTCCATGGGTCCCTCTACCAAACGCGCCGCCCGAAAGCGGTACATCGCCAAGTGGCCGTCTCGCCGGGGCGCCACGCCACCAAGTTCGGGTGCTTGTTCCCCCTGCCATGAGTATACAATGTTCCGCAGCCGAACCAAGCGGCAGCGCGTTTGAGCGCAAACGGACCGCACCGCCGATGGAGGGGCGATGTGGGCCGGGAGGTTAACTCTTCCCGCAGCAGGCTTTGTATTTCTTGCCGCTGCCGCAAGGGCAGGGGGCGTTGCGGGAGACGGGGGGCTCGTCCGCCTCGGGTTCTCCGTCCGCCTTCGCTTCTTGGACGGCCTGCCTGACGGCGAAGGCGAAGAGGCCGTAATCCTTCACGGCGCCGGGGACGAGCGTGCCCATGACGCCGGCCATTTCATCGAAGGATGGCGCCCCCGCTTGCTTGGCGGTTTCCGCGTGAAAGGCCTCCGCGATCTTGCGGCTGGAGAAGAACGAGAGCGTCATGAGGAGCGCGCCGATTTCGTTGTCCATGGACTCGGGCGCGAGGCGAGCCCATTCTTCCGAGCCCGCCCAGTCGTTACCCCACATGAAGCCCTCGGACCACTGCGAGAGGTCGGAGGCGGGATCGAAGTTCGCCATGGCGTCGTCGCGGATAGAACAACCGGGGGGCAGGGCGGCCTTGCCCTCGCGAATGCCGGCCTGCCACCAGTTGAAGAGCGACAGCAGGGCCTCGATGATGGATTCGGTTTCCTCATCGTTGAGGGGACGCTCGCCGTCGCCTCCCAGCATGAGTTCGAGCCACTCTTCCGGCTGGATCATCTCTGGTTCGCAGGCCGCCGCGAAGAGAAACCCGGCGGCCTTGGGATAGCTCCACGTCTTGCTGGATCGAAGCGGGTTGTCAAAGAAGTGCCGGATGATCTTGGCCTGGTAGGGTGTGAAGGCGGGAATGCTTCGCACGGCGTCCTCCCTCTCGTCTTCTCCATGGTAACGCCACCGGGCCGTTGGGAGAAGACCGCCGCTGGCGCGGCGGGGCCCATGGGAGGTCCTATGGGCCCTTGGCGGCTGCTTCCGGGCTCCTTGTGCGCTCGGGCAGGATGGAAACGGCATGGCGCGGGTGGAGGATGAGGTTCCCGGCGGCGGTATGGGCTTCTTGCGGCGTCACTCGGGGATTCCTGGCAGAGGAACGGGGCCATGGACGCCGTCACCGAGCGCACAACCGCGTTTGGCCGGAAAAGTTCAGCGGCCAGGAAATCATCTTCGCCGGGAACTCGGCATACATACTCGGGAAAAGGGGTACTTCCTTCGAGGAATCGGCGTACTACGTCGGGAAAATGCGGTTTCGCTCGGCGTCGAGACCATTTCCCCACGAGAAGGAGGTGTACGCACGGAGTGGAAGACCTCATCGCGGCGGAATAATCACCTCATGCTCGGCGATCATGCCCTTTCCCCGACGACACAAGGCGCGCCAACCGAGTTAGGCCGCGCGGACTGAACGAAGGATGGTCTTTCCCTAGCGTCACACACCCTATTCCCCTTGAATTGTGTCGATTTCTCCCCTTTGGACACCGCAGTACGACGGGGAAATGCACTCTTGTCCGGCCAACTGCCCATTTTCCCGCTGGAATGGCGCCATCCAACCCGATGAACACGCTCGCCGCGCTGGAAGGATGGGCCCGAAACGGGGTGAGGCGTCATGACCTGGCTGCGCCGGGGCCCTCGAGGGAGAGGACGTGCTCTGTCCCTCCTCCAAGGACGCCTTCGTGCTGCGCTTCGCGCCCGGCGCCTTCGACCTGGACTGGGCCGTCCGGACCTCCCAGTAGCGCGGCCCCTTCAACGCTCCGCCGCGTGGACGCGGACCGGGGCAGTTCATGTGCCCTGGCGAGGAGGTCTCCCCTCGCCTGCAAGGTCCGCGCGGCCGCGTCTTTCCTATAACACCCCATAGGCCCGCCTTGGGAGGCGGACCTATCTTGGGAAGGGAGGAAGAAGTGCGAAGACCGGGGGAGGGCCGGTCTTCACTTGGCAAGACGGGCGGGGGCCGCGTTTGTCTAGCGGGGTGATGAGCAAGCCTCCATCCCTCTCTCGCCGAGCAGGTTCCCCAGGTGAAGGTCCGACAGGCCCACCACCACGGTGCCGTCCAGCGCCTTCGGCAAGCCCGCTAGGCGAACCTCATACTCGTCCACCACGGGAGCGCGAAGGCCTTGCACCACCGCCGTCACCGCCATGAGCAGGCCCGCCAGAACACGTAGGCGTGAAGGAGGGTCCAGCCGCCCATGAGCATGAGCCAGAACATGGCGTTCTCCCGGACACGGCTCCCCGCCGCCGGCATCTCCGGAGATGCCCCGCGGGAAGTGGCCCGTTCTACCCCCTCGCGCCTATCGATCCCGCCTCCCGTCTTCCCCCGCTCTCATCGTGCGGGACATCCTTCCCTCTTGCCTGCCGGCGGCCATGGCTGGTAAGGTGCGATCGAGGCCAGCGGATTGAAGGCGAGCAGACACCGGCCCTGCTCATGAATCGGGGGATTCGATGCACCCACTGGGGGGAGAAGAGGCGCGCGGGACGGAGCCCGTTTTGGTCCTGCGGCAGCGGCTCCTGGCAGCCGTAGATCCCGCCACCACGCGGAGCATTTTCCCTGCCGCGGGATCGGCCTCATCTCCCCTGTTGCGGCGGCAGGAGAAGGAGCGCGTCTGGGATCTCTGGCAGCTCGTCCTCGACTGCACGATCGCGCTGGACCGGGCGGCCCAACTTCACGGCGCGTGGATGCGGGGCTGGAGCTCTCGGCCACGCACGCGTGACTTCGTGCGGCACCATGCAGCCTTCCTGGCGGCGTACCGGGGCGCCTTGGATTTCATTGGCGCGGTGGAGCGCGATCCCCGCCTCGACCCCGTTCTCAACGACGCCGTTCCAGAACTCGGCATGCCGGCGGGCACCTACGACGCCTATAAACTCCGCTTCCTGAACGCCGCCCTGGGAGCGCAGTTCGCCCTCCTCCGGGCCGCTTCTTTTGCCTTAGACTCGGACCGCCATGATTCCCTGAAGGCCGCCGCGGATGAAGACTCGGCGTTCATCTGGGACGCGGGCCTCGGAAGGGGCAGCGCTCTCACCGCCAAGAACGCCATCGCCGTCCTGCGCAAAGAAGGCCTCAAGGCCTGGTTCCCCATCCAGCGTAGAGCATCCCTGGCCGTCAGCCACCTGAGGCTGCCCGTGCGCAAGGGAGGGCTCATCCGGCGCCGCCAACTGCGAGAGATCCTTCCCCTGCTTGCTCCAGGGGACGTGCTCCTGCAACGGCGGGAGTGGGTCTTTACCAACGTCGGCCTGCCCGGGTTCTGGACCCATGCCGCCCTCTTCGTTGGAACCCCGAAGGAGCGCGAAGTGCTGGCTTCGGACGCGAGCGTGCTCGCCTGGCTCAGCGAATACCGAGGCGGCGCGCGGGACCTTGAAGCCTGCCTCGGCGCGGGTGCCGCGACGTGCAAGCGCGCCGGAGACCATTTCCCGGCAAGGGTCATCGAAGCGCTGGCACCGGGCGTGATCCTCAGCAGCCTGGAGCGCTCCGCCGCCTGCGACGGCCTCGCCGTGTTGCGTCCCCGCCTTTCCCCTCACGAGAAGGCCGCGGCGCTGATCCGCGCCTTCCACTTTGTAGGACGGCCCTACGACTTCGCCTTCAATTTTGAGACCGACTCCGCCCTGGTGTGCAGCGAGGTCGTCGTCAAATCTTACGAAGCTGGGGAGGGAACTCACGGGATGTCTCTGCCCATGAAATCCATAGCGGGCCATGCGGTGGTGCCCCCCAACGACTTGGCCCGCGTGTTTGACGCGGAGGCGGAGCGCGAGGATCGCCCGTTCAACCTCGTCTGTTTTCTCGATGGGC
>JAKBES010000190.1 GCA_021833665.1 Acidobacteriota bacterium | reverse complement strand
CGAGGGTGCCATCAAAGAAGCCGTCGGCGCGGGTGCGCGTGACGCCGATGTGCTCGCACGCCAGGGCCACCGCCTCGTTGTGCTGGATCTGCAAGTCGTAGTCGTTCACGCGCCAGACCGAAAAGGCGAGCTGGGCGGGAGCGGGCGGCTCGGCCTTGCCGTCTTCCAGGGGCAGGCCTGGTTTGGCGCCCGCCTTCTTTGCCACGGCGAGCTGTTCTTCCATGATCTTCTGGAGGCGCTTGCTCGTGGTCTGAATGGCGCCCTTGTTGATGTCGCAGCCGATCCAGCGGCGGCCGAGTTTCTGCGCCGCAGCCGCCGTGGTGCCCGAACCGATGAAACAGTCGAGGATGAGGTCGTTAGGGTTGGATGCCGCGAGACAGATTCTTGAGAGGAGAGCCCGCGGCTTTTCGGTGGGATAATCAACTCCGCCCTTCATCCGCCCGCATTCTGTCCAAATGGTTTGAAGAACTTGCCCTTCTCGTTCGTCCAGAAAACTGACTCGACACCTTGCCGCGCCTTGATTTGTATCGCGAAGAAAGAACTCCCCTGACTGAAGTGCCGCTTCCATGCCGACATGATCGTAAGGCCAGATTCTCTTGTCCGAAGGGTGGGCCCCTCTCCATTCAAACTGCCGGCTAGGATCAGTGCCCTTCCAGGTGCAGTCATCGAGTTTGAATCGTCGCCCTTTCCCTTCGGTTTCGGTGGAATATCGGACTACGCTTCCATCTGCAAGTAGGACGAGGCTGTACTCTTTGAGTGCAGCTTCCGAGAGCGGCTCGACGACGGCGGCCCAGTTGTAGGTGAAGCCGCCTCCTTTGGCGTACCAGTAAATGGTGTCGTGAACCCATCCCAGTTTTGATTTCGCGTCATTATGGGGGTCAGTCCTCTGCCAAACAATCTCGTTAATCAGTGAGTCTGTTCCAAAAACCTCGTCCAGCAAGGATCTGATGTGATGGCTCTTGTGCCAGTCACCATGAACGAGGATGCTCCCATCCTCCGCCAGCAACTCCTTCATGAGCATCAGCCGCTCGTACATGAACTGGAGGTAGTTGTCGTTGGCCCAGATGTCGGTGTACTGGATCTGCTCGCCGAGGGTGTAGGTTTCTCCGTCGAGCTTGGCAGTGCCTTTAGCCCCGCGCAGGCTCACCTTGCGGACGTAGTCGGCCCCCGAATCGAAGGGCGGGTCAATGTAGATGAGATTTACCTTGCCGCGGAACCCGTTGGCGAGGAGGTGGGCCAAGACCTCCTTGTTGTCCCCGTGAAAGAGGAGGCCGCCCTTGGGGTAGGCCGCAGGCCAATCCCGCCATCCATCGCCTGCCGGGCCGGCGGGCGAGGGCGCCCGCCCCACGGGGTCGAAGGTCTCCACGTGCTGGGCGGGAAAAGCGGTGACGCGCGACAAGGGGCGCTTTCCCACCCACGTCAGCATGGGGCGGCCCTTGGCGGCGGTGATCTTCACGCCGGCGTTCTTCTCGTTATTTTTTGCCATGCTTCGTCCTCTCCGCGACGGTGGTCCGCTCTTGGACGGCGGCGATACGGGCTTCTTTGATCCAGCGGGAGAAAAGGCCTTGGCTGTACTGCCTGGAGACGCCGCCCTTGGGAGCCATCCCCAGTTGCCGCAAGAGCGTTTCTACGCTCAGGGCCAGCTCGCCGAAACCGAGGTGGCACAGCCCGTGAAAAGCCAGCCGGTCGGCGGTACAGAAGGCGGGCCTCGGGTCCTTGGCAAGGCGGATCAGGGTGAGGGCCTCCAACTCGCCCGGATCCACCCCATCTCGCGCGACGGCGGGAAGGCACGCCTGCGTCTCGAGCAGGTCGGCCGCGTCCGCTTCCTCGATGGTGATGCGTCCCGCCGCCGCGTCGGCCCTCAAGTTGATGGGATTCCGAACGGGATCGCCATCTGCCTGCTCCTTCGCCCAATAGCGAACCTCACGGTCGGCCACCACTCCCGGCACGATCACGTCGGCCAGTTCCGTGACCCGTGCCCACAAGCCTAACTCGTGGAGGTGGATGACAACCACCGCGTCAAGCAGAAATAATTTTGGCTTCGTAGGCATCCGAGTCCAGATCGTAGCCGTATTGGTCGAGCACGTGCTCCAGATCCCCCACCGTTGTTTCCATCAGTTCGGCCACCTTGCCCCGCGAGAGCTTCCCCGCAAGGAAGCCTCTAACCGCGAGGAGGACGAACCGCGCGGGAAAGACGGGCTCATGGCAGACTTCACAGGGGCGGGCTCCCCTGTCGAGGATCTTGAGGCGAGGGTCCGAGAGGAGTTTCTTTGCCGCTTCCTTGGTAAGAACCCCCAGATTGACCATCCGCCAAACCACCGCCTCCACGCTCACTCCAAACTCGTGGGCCGCCTCGAGAATGGCCATACCACTGGCACCCCTCTGGGAGCTCAGCGAACGAATGAAGGGCTCCAGGGCCTTCGTGGGGAGAAGGAGATGGCTCGCGAAGACCTCCGCGAGGGTCTCGGCCCGGTCCTTGCCTTGGCCGCCGAGAGGAGCACCGGCCTCGGGCGTCCCTTCCCACGTGAGTAAGTGGAAAAGCTCGTGCGCGAGGCTGAAATGACGCCGCCAAAGCGGTTCATCGCCGCGCAGGCAGATCGCCTGGCCAAAGTCCCCTTTGGCGGTTAGTGCCGAGCCTCCCGCCAAGGGTGCAAAGAAAATCTTGATGCCCCATTCCGATTCCAGCGCCGCCCTGAGCGACAGCGCGGGGCAGGCACCGAGAGAAAGCAGGTCTCGGACCTTGTCCGCCCAGGCCCCCACCTCCTCAAACGCCAAGCGGCGCACGTCTTTGGGTAGGTTGAACGAGGGCATGACACTCCTGGGCTCGCCGTCCGCGAGGCTTTCCAGGAAGGCGTACCTTCGGCAACGCGTGAGAAATATTTGCTGCTCTCTCTCGCGTAACGATGCGAGACGTCCCTCGGCTCCCCTCCAAAGGACGCGCTGGGCTGCCGGGGATTGGCCGCTCGTGAGGATCGCCGCGGCGGGGACGCCAAAGAATGCCGCGAGGCGCACGAGTTCGGTGGCTTTTAGTGCGCGCTTTCCCGCCTCCAGGTCGCACAGGACCTGGGCGAATTTGAAACCCACCGCCTCCGCCAGATCCTTTTGAGACAGGCCCCTGCGCTTTCGCAACTCGGCCACGCGCGCACCGAGTTCGCGGTCGTTCTGCTTCTTGTCCATCGTCCTCCCCCTGCTTGCCATATTTCCCACTATACATTCGCCTGCAGGAGAAATCAAGATTTTCTTGATGGCCGCTTTTAAGGCGGCCTAACTGGCGCCGGCGGGTTCGTTCTCTGGTGGAGGCAGCAAGGCCGCCACCTGGTCCGCCCCGACCGTGTCGCCCGCGGTAAAGATCATTTCGTATTGGAGCCGCTTCGGATTCAGGTTCTCCCACGCCCTAAGCGCCATGGCCTTCCGGCCCTTCTCCCCGTCCACCGGATGCGCCCTTTCTCGCTCCGCCTTGACCTCCACGATGATAGCCTTGCCCGAACCCCGCCTCCCGCCTTTGGGCGGCTTTCTTCGGATGATGAAATCAGGGGTGTAATTCCGCCACTTTCCCTTGTCATCCTTGTATTCCACGAAGAAATCGGTCTTGGCGGGATCGGTTAAGGCACCGGTGAAGTAGATGTCCTCCACCTCGGCTGGCTTCAGATTGAGACGGGCAAGCACTTGTTCGAAAAGGCTCAGCTCGGGATTGGAGTCGAAATTGTACGGATTGTAGTGAAAGCCTAAAGCCGCCGGGTTCAATTGGGAAAGCTTCTCTAAGGGCACGAGCAGGTGTTCACGATCCTTGGGGTAGACGATTTCGGCTGTATAGACCTCGACGCCGGTCTCGTCCAATTCCTTCGTGAAACCTTCAGGCTTGACGAGAGCCAGGGCCACGTCTACCCGTTCCTCCTTCACTTCGTAGGCGCGAGTGAGCCGCTCCAGTTGCCCAGCCAGGGCTCGTTGATCGGGTTCGGGGACATCCTCTGTGCCGTACAGGCGCCGCACCTCATCCACCAGCGGCCAAAGATCGAGCCGGTAGCGGGCTGCGAGGTCCGCGGCGGCCGCGTAAGCGTCCATCCCACCGGGTTCAGTCTCGATCGTCACGGTGGGTCCAAGTTGGCGCAACACGCTGTCCGTCGCCGCTTGCTCCGACACGCTATAGGTGGCCTTTCGAAGCGAACCGTGGGGGGCCTCGCTGGGACGCACCAGTGTGATGGGCCCGCAGGGCGCCGCCTTGGCCGTAACCGTGCGGATGAGGCGCGTCACCACGAGGGGCGGGATGTCCAGCTTCTTGAGGACAATCTTGGCGCGCGCCGTCTCGTGGCCGGTGCGGTTCAGGTCGGCTAGGCCCTCGCCGTAAGTTTCTTGAAGCTGGCGGTCGAGAACCCCGAAGTTGTCGCTGGACAAATAGACCCTGGCCTTGACCGCGTTGCCGGGGACTTGCCGAAGGCAGCGTGTAGCGGCCTGGAGCACGAAGTTGTTCGACGACTTGAGCTTCCGCGCAAGAGCGCACGCGAAGAGGCTCGGGCAGTTCCAGCCCTCCGTCCCCTTATTGACCAGGAGGATCACCCGGTGTGGCGCGGCGGGATCGTTAAGATGGTTGAAGGCAACCACGTCCGCCGCTTTCGTCATTCTCTCGTCGGAGGTGTTCACCAGGCAGAGCGACGGACTGAGGCCAAGCTGAACAAGGCGTGTATCAATCGTGGGTTTGAGTTCTTTCAGGTCATCGGTCTGCGGGAAATAGACGGCCAGCTTGGCCGCCGCTCCGCTGGGCAGGAAGACGTTCCCATAGTCCTTGAAGAAGTCCTCGATCACATGGGCGACATAGGCCCTCGCGTCGCCGTCGAAGTCGTAGGACTGGATGTTTCCCGCGAGGTCCTTCAGGATGCCGTCGCGGATGCCCTCGGAAAGGCCGTACCAAACCACCACGTCCTTGAGCGCTTGCCGTTTGAAATAGGGCGTTCCCGTCGTGTTGACCACGCAGACCAGGTTCGTGTTAGCCGCGAGGTAATCGACGGTCTTTCGAACTTTCTTGAGTTCCGAATCCAGGGATTGGCCGTAGGTGTGGTGGGCCTCGTCGGAGAAAACCGCTAAACGGGGAAGGCTGGCGATCGACTGGAGGCGGAGGTTGGCCACCTCGGCCCTGGCCTCCTCCTGCAGCGCGCCCGCGAAGACGCCGCCGAGATCCGTTTTTCGGATTGTTTCCTTTTGGATTCGGATTTTTTCGGTGTTGGTGACCACCACATTGAAGCTACTGCCACGAATGACGGGGATATCCTTCTCCCCATCCCTGGTGAACGTGAGCTTCACGGTAGCCGCGAAGGGCTTGTATAGGCGGGGTGGGAGTACCTGTTCGTACGGAGTCGCGGCAAGCTCACGGAGCGATTCCAGTATCGTCTTGCCCGGAGCGAAGACGAGAGCGTTTTGGACAAAGGGCCCGTCGGGGTATTCCAAGGCCATGGCGAACTCGCTGGCGATAATGGCGCCGATGAGGATGGTCTTGCCCGCGCCCATGGCCAGGGCCAGGATGTAGCTGGGGTAGTCAAGGTTCAACGTCTCCCTTAGCGACTCGAGTTGGAAGTCCCGGACGAAGCCGTCATCGCCGCGAATTTTGCCAAATAACTCATCCACCTCGAAATCGCACGCTTCAAAAGCAGGTTGGGGTACACCCAGCGCCTTGATGAAATCGGCTCTCTTTGGAAAGAGCTTCCGGTATAGTTCCAAGATGTGTGGAGTGTCTTCAACCACACGAAGATACCAATAGGTTTCAAGGGCTCGAATTTGGGCTTGGCGCAGGAAGCGGGGCGCGCCTGTCTCTTGATGAACTTGAAACTCCAGGATCTCCGCAATGGCTGGATAGGCCGGGCACTCAAAGGCGGAGGTGCGCCACGCCGTGACTTTTTCTCGCAAGTTGGTGAAGAGTGCGTACATGTCTCTGAATGTCCTCCCTCAACGAATGCTCCGTTCTGTGCCTAATTTAGCACGGCTTGCTCGCGGGCGGGTCAGGACATCTCTCTTTGGTGACCTAAGTAAAGGGTCCCGGCGGCGCTGGCACGCTGAGGGTGCGGTTAGGCCAGCAGGCTTTCGAGAACCCTGAAGAACTCGGGGAAGGACTTGCTGACACACGAAGGCTGCGCGATGCGTACGCCGGGGATGCGGAGGCCCAGGACGGCGAAGGCCATGGCCATGCGGTGGTCGCCTTGGGGATCGAGGGCGGCGCCGCGGCAGGCCACGGCGGGGACGACGGTCATGCGGCCTCCTTGGAGAAGGACCGTGGCGCCCAGGCGGGAGAGGGCGTCGCTCATGACGGCGAGGCGGTCGCTCTCCTTGAAGCGGAGGTGGGCGACGCCGCGGAAGGTACTGGGCTCGGGAGCAACGGCGGCCACGGCGGCGAGGGCGGGCACCAGGTCGGGGGTGCTGGAGCAATCGGCGTCCAGGCCCCGGAGGGGATGGCCCGCGACGGTGACCCCCGCCGTGCTGCGCTGGACCCGGCAGCCCATGCGCCGCAGAAGGTCCGGGAACACGGCGTCGCCCTGAAGGGACTCGCCCCCGGTGCCTTCCACGAGGACGTCTCCGCCGGTGACGGCGGCGGCGGCCCAGAGGAAGGCCGCGCTGGAGGCATCGGGTTCCACGGCGAACCGGGCCGCGCGGTAGGACGCGGGCGCAACCTTCCAAAGGGATTCCTCCGGATGGCGCACCTCCACGCCGAAGCGCTCCATGACGGCGGCGGTCATGGCCGCGTAGGAGGCGGAGACGAGGTTCGGGGCGGCGAAGGCCACGGGGGCCCTTGCGAAAGGGGCGCCCAGGAGGAGGCCGGAGAGGAACTGGCTGGACACGCTTCCGGGAACGGCCACCTCGCCGCCGGCCCAGCGGCGCCCTTCCACGATGGCCGGGGGAAAGCCTTCCCGTTCGGCGTAGGAGACGCGGGCCCCGAGGGCGCGCAAGGGGGCTTCCAGGTCCGACACGGGGCGCTTGCGGAGCTGGTCCGCGCCGTCGAAGGTGAAGGCACCCTCCATGGCGCCGCAGAGGCCCATGAGCAGGCGCAGGGTCGTGCCCGAGGCGCCGCAGGCCAAGGGCGAGCGCGGCGCGGCGAAGCAGCCAGACGTGCCAGAGACCACTACCGTCCCGCTCGCCTCCTGCCCTCCGTCCTTTGCTCTTTGGAGTGAAAAGTGAGAAGTAAGAAGTGAAAAGGGAGAAAGGGGCGCGGAATCATCTTCTGCCCCTTGCCCTTCAATGCCCACCCCCAGTGCCCGCAAGCATGCCAGCGTCGCGGCCACGTCGTCGCCGTCAGGAAGGGGGCCCACGCGCGAAGTGCCGCTGGCCAGCGCGGCGCAGATGAGGGCGCGGTGGGCCAGCGAT
>JAKBES010000189.1 GCA_021833665.1 Acidobacteriota bacterium | reverse complement strand
TGATGGTCCACGGGAACGGCCCGCAGGTGGGACAGAACCTCATCCGGGTGGAGGAGGCGGTGACCAAGGTCCCGCCACTCCCGCTGGATGTGTGCGTGGCCGAAACCCAGGGCTCCATGGGCTACATCCTCGAAAAGGCCCTGAGCAACGAACTCCAGCGGAAGGGCACCGAGCGGGACCTCATGTCGGTTCTCACCCAGGTGGAGGTGGACGCCGAGGACCCGGCTTTCCGTAATCCCACCAAACCCATCGGGCCCTTCTACACGGCGTACAGGGCCAAGCACCTCATGGAAGTGGAGCGGTGGGCCATGGTGGAGGACAGCGGCCGGGGCTACCGCAAGGTGGTGGCCTCGCCCAAACCCAAGCGCATCCTCTCCGTGGGCGCCTTGCGGGCCCTCTACGAAACGGGCTCCATCCTCATCGCCGGCGGCGGAGGAGGCATTCCCGTGGTGCGGGAGCTGGACGGCACGCACCGGGGGGTGGAGGCGGTCATCGACAAGGACCGCACCTCCGTGCTTCTGGGCTGCGACCTGGACGTGGACGACATGTTCTTCGTCACGGGCGTCCCCTGCCTGTACCTGAACTTCGGCAAATCCAACCAGAAGGCCCTTTCGGAAGTGAGCCTGGACGAGGTCCTGGCCTACCACAAGGAGGGCCAGTTCCCTCCTGGCTCCATGGGGCCTAAAATAGAAGCGGCGGCCCAGTTCCTGGCCAAGAAGGGAGGCAGCGTCATCATCACGGACGCCCCCAACATCGCGGCCTCGGTGGCTGGCAAGGCCGGCACGCGCATCGTCCACGAGAAGGCCAAGAAACCCGCCAAGATAGAGCGGGCAAGCGTGAAAAGATAGAGTCAACGAGCCGGCGGGTCAACGAGCCAACGAGATCTCAAGGCACGAAGACTGGAGGACGAGAGGGAGAATAGGCGCGAACGGTTCGCCCCCATCTCCTTATCACCCCATCTTTTCATTAAGAGAAACGGAGAACCCCATGTTCGGAAAAGATCTGATTTCCATTCACGATCTGACGTGTGACCAGGTGGCCGCCATCCTCGACACGGCCATCAAGGTAAAAGCCAACCCCGAAGACTATGAGCACTTCCTCTCGGGCTGCACCATGGCCATGATCTTCGAGAAACCCTCCCTGCGCACCCGCGTGAGCTTCGAGACGGGCATGACCCAGCTCGGCGGCCACGCCATCTACCTCGGGCCCAACGACATCAGCCTGGGCAAGCGGGAGAGCGTTCCGGACATCGCCCGCACCCTCGACCGGATGGTGGACATCATCATGGCGCGCACCTTCGCCCACCAGAGCGTCCTCACCCTGGCCGAGTACGCCGACGTGCCCGTCATCAACGGCCTGAGCGACTACAGCCACCCCTGCCAGGTGCTGGCGGACTTCCAGACGATCACCGAGAAGAAGGGCGAGCTCAAGGGCCTGACCCTCGCCTACGTGGGCGACGGCAACAACATGGCGCACTCCCTCATGTTCATCGGCGCCAAGACGGGAGTGAACGTGCGCATCGTCTGCCCGAAGGGGTACGAGCCCCGCGCGGACGTACTGGCCCTGGCCGTCGAGGATGCCAAGGAGACGGGGGCCGCCATCACCGTGACCAACGATCTGAACGAAGGCGTGAGCGGCGCCGGCGTGGTCTACACGGACGTGTGGGCGAGCATGGGCATGGAAGCCGAGGCGGAAGCCCGCAAGGCCATCTTCCGGCCCTTCCAGGTGAACGGCGCCCTCATGGCGAAAGCGAAGGAGGACGCCATCTTCATGCACTGCCTCCCGGCCCACCGCGGCGACGAAGTGACGGACGATGTCATCGAATCGTGGCAGTCCGTGGTCTTCGACGAGGCCGAAAACCGGCTCCACGCCCAGAAGGCCGTGATCCTCCGGCTCATGGTCGCCGAAGGCGAGCTGGACTGAGCAGCAAAAAACCTTCACCGCGGAGCGCGCGGAAGAAGGTTGAATGTCGGAGACAAGGTGCAGGGACTGACGGGGCGGCTCGCAAGGGCCGCTCTCGTTCGTTTCCGCAAGAACGCCTGGGAATTCTCAATGTTCTTCGTGATGGGCGGCGAATGCGGTCGAACCTATTGGCACGAATCTTGATGTTCCACGCATCGTCGGGTGGTTGAATCGGCGGTGCGGTTAGCCCAGAATGAGCTTTACGGAATGGAGGCGGTGATGGAAATCTCCAAGGAACGCAAGAAGGCCATAGACGCGGCGGTTCAGCAGATCGAGCGGCAGTTCGGCAAGGGCTCGATCATGAGCCTGGGGGAGCGGGGCGCCAAGGTCAAGGTGGACGTGATCCCCACGGGAAGCTTGGGCCTGGACCTGGCCCTGGGCATCGGCGGCCTTCCCCGCGGGCGCGTGGTGGAGATCTACGGGCCCGAATCCTCGGGTAAGACGACCCTGGCCCTCCAGGCCATCGCTCAGGTCCACAAGCAGGGCGGCATGGCGGCCTTCATCGACGCGGAGCACGCCCTGGACCCCGACTACGCCAAACGCCTGGGCGTCATGGTGGACAACCTCCTCATTTCCCAGCCCGATACGGGCGAGCAGGCCCTGGAGATCGCCGAGGCCCTGGTACGCTCCAACGCCATCGACCTGATCGTCGTGGATTCGGTGGCGGCCCTCGTGCCCAAGGCCGAGCTCGAGGGGGACATGGGCGACAGCCACGTGGGGCTCCAGGCGCGCCTCATGTCCCAGGCCCTCCGCAAGCTCACGGGCATCGTGAGCAAAAGCAACACGACCATCATCTTCATCAACCAGCTCCGGGAGAAGATCGGGGTCATGTTCGGCAACCCCGAGACCACCACGGGGGGCCGGGCCCTCAAGTTCTACGCTTCCGTCCGATTGGACATCCGGAAGATCGCCAACCTCCAGGCCGCCAACGGCGAGGTCATCGGCGGGCGGGTCAAGGTGAAGGTGGCCAAAAACAAAATGGCCCCTCCGTTCCGCCTGGCCGAGTTCGACGTCCTATACGGCATCGGCATCTCCAAGGCGGGAGAACTCCTGGACATGGGCGTGGAGCACAAATTCGTAGACAAATCGGGGACGTGGTACGGCTATGGCGACGTGCGGCTCGGCCAGGGCAAGGAAAACGCCCGCCAATACCTCGTGGACAACCCCAAGCTCATGGACGAGATCGAGGCCAAGATTCGGGAGAAGGTCACCCCCCCGCCCGCCGCGGCGGATTAAGGACAGGCGCTCACCACCAAGGCACGAAGGCACCAAGAAGGATGGGGTTGAGCGAAGAACGGATGGGATTTGGTTCTTCTTGAGCCACGATCGCTTGGTGCTCTCGGTGCCTTGGTAGTGCGCAGTTCTCTCCTCGCGCTTGGTTCTCCCTCGGAGGCTACTGTGGATACAACGAAAAGCAAGGACCTCATGAGACGCGCCGTGCGGCGCATCCCCGGCGGCGTCAACTCCCCCGTTCGCGCCTTCCGCTCCGTCGGTGGAGATCCCTTGTTCATCGCCCGGGCCGACGGGGCGTATCTCTACGACGAGGACGGGAACCGCTTCATCGACTATGTGGGCTCGTGGGGCCCCATGATCCTAGGCCACAACCACCCCGCCGTGCGGGAGGCGCTGGCCGCCGCGTTGGACAAGGGAACCTCCTTTGGCGCGCCCACCCGCCTTGAGGTGGAGATGGCCGAGTTCCTCTGTGACCGGCTGCCCCACCTCGACATGGTCCGCATGGTGAATTCGGGCACCGAGGCCACCATGTCGGCCATCCGCCTGGCGCGGGGTGCCACCGGGCGGGACAAGATCGTGAAGGTTTCCTGCTGCTACCACGGCCACGGCGACTCCCTCCTGGTGGAAGCGGGTTCCGGCGCCCTCACCTTCGGCACCCCTAGCAGCCCGGGGGTGCCCAAGGGGCTGGCCGCGGACACCCTCGTCATCCCCTACAACGACCCCGGGGCCCTCGAAAAAGTCCTCGATGCCAACAAAGGCCAAGTGGCGTGCTTCATCGTGGAGCCCCTGCCCGGCAACGTGGGCACCCTCCTTCCCAAGCCCGGCTACCTCCAGGCCGTGCGCTCCCTCACCCGCGAGCACGGGGTCATCCTGATCTTCGACGAGGTGATGAGCGGCTTCCGCGTGGCCTTCGGAGGCATGGTGGAGGTTTCAGGGGTGGAGCCGGACCTGGTCACCTACGGCAAAATCATCGGAGGCGGACTGCCCGTGGGTGCGTACGGCGGCAAGGCGGACCTCATGAGGCGGGTGTCTCCCAGCGGCCCCATCTACCAGGCGGGCACCCTTAGCGGTAATCCCCTGGCCATGACCGCGGGCCTGACCCTACTGAAGATCCTGGACCGCGACCGAGCCATGATCTATGGACGTCTGGACAGCCTGACGGCTCGCCTCGGCGCGGGAGTGAAGGCCGCCGCCGCGTCGGCGGGAGTACCCCTCACCGTAAACCGCCAAGGGTCTATGTTCACCGCCTTCTTTGCTCCTGGGCCCATCGAGGACGACGCCTCGGCGAGGACCTGTGACACGGCCCGGTTCGCGGCCTTTTTCCGCGGCATGCTGGAGCGGGGCGTCTGCCTCGCGCCGAGCCAGTTCGAGACGGGCTTCATGTCCGCGGCCCACACGGAGGCCGACGTGGATGCCACCATCGATGCCGCGAGAGAGGCTTTAAAAAGAATCTAATCACCAAGGCACGAAGGCACCAAAGGAACGTCAGAGGAAGAGAAAAAGGGCGGCCCGAGGGCCGCCCGTTCTGTTTTCTGCGCTGCGCGTTCGATAGTCGCCCTTCTGTCACTATTTATTCAGCAAGCCCTCCCTCGCGAAGCTGAAGTAGCCGTTCCCGCCCACGATGAGGTGGTCCACGACCCGCACGTCCAGGTGCGTGAGGAGGGCCTTCATCTCTTCCGTGAGCCGCAGGTCATCGGGGCTCGGGCTCACGTGGCCGCTGGGGTGGTTGTGCGCCAGGATGACCGCCGCGGCGTTCTCCTTGAGGACGGCCTTCACGATCTCCCTGGGGTGGACCGAGCTGGCATGGATGGAGCCCCGAAACAGCTCCCTGTAAGCCAGGACGCCATGTTTCTGGTTGAGGAAGATGACGGCGAACACCTCGTGCGGCAGATCGCGGAGGCGCGGCTTGAGGAAGCGGTAGGCCTCCTCCGCCCCCGAGAGCGTCTCGGCCAAGTGAACCTCCTCCTCGGTGAAGCGCCGGGCCAGTTCGAGGGCCGCCGACACCTGGGCGGCCCGGGCGTTGCCGAGGCCCACCGTCTTGGCGAGCTCCTTGGGGTCCAGGGCGCTCACGCCCCGCAGCGAGCCGCACTTGGCCAGCAGGGCTCCGGCCATGTCCGTGGCGGAGCTTCCCTTCCTCCCGGTGCGCAGCAGAATGGCCAGCAGTTCGGTGGTGCTCAGGGCCCCTGGCCCTCGCTCCAGACATCGTTCCCGTGGCCGCTCAGGCTCGGGCAGTTCCTTGATTCCCAGCACGTGTCCCATCATGGGTCACCTCCTGGAGACGAAGTCGCAAGGCGCGGGCCAGAATCACGGGGCCCCTTGGCGGCCCTCCTTGTCGCCATCACCTTGATAAGTACCGGTATTTCAGCGGATTAGGGCCGCCCTTCCCCAACGCGGCCCTCTTCCGCGCCGTCAAATTTCATTGGCGCTGTAACTGGCTGAAAACGCATCGGTTATCTTTTGGCGTCACGGGAAGCGATGGGGACCCTCTCCGGGTGCGGCCTCGCGCATACACGATATTGCACTATGGTGCATGGTCATTTCCGCAGCCGCCTCGATCTGGCACCGGGCGTGCGCTCTCCAAGGCGTTCCCGCAGGGCGCCGGATGGGCCGGCGGACCGAGGGAACGGAAGGAATTTCAAGGGCTCGGTTTTGAGCGCGGAAAAGGAGACGGAGATGAACGGAAGCCTCAAGAAGATGGTGTTGGCGGCGGCGGCTCTGATGGTGGCCGGAACCATGATGGCGGGGGCTCCCGCAGGGGCTCCGGCCAAGGACGGAGACCAGGCGCAGGCGGCCTCCGGCAAGACGGTCAAGAAGGCCAAGGCTCCCAAGGTCTCCAAGGCGTCCAAGGCCGAACGGCTCAAGGCGGGGAAGCCCATCAATCTCAACACGGCCAGCGCCGAAGAGATGACGGCCCTGCCCCGCATCGGCGCCAAGGTGGCCCAGCGGATCGTGGATTACCGGATGGCCCACAAGGGCTTCAAGAGCGTGGATGAATTGAGGAACGTGAAGGGGTGCGGCCCCAAGGTGCTCGAAGGCATCCGGCCTTACGTGACTCTGTAATCTAGCACCGCGTCTGGGAAGGCGGCCGGCGGCCGCCTTCCCCGTGCGTTTCAGGAGGGCGCCATGACGAGAGAAGAAGCCGGAGAACGGGGATTCAGCCTTCAAGAAACCTTGGTGAGTTCCGCCATCTTGGGCCTCATGGCCGTGGTGGCCATCGGCTCCATGGGGCGCCTCCTGGACCAATCTTCCACCCAAGCCCTTCGGACGGCCGTTCAAGGTCTCATCAGCGAGGCCGGCGGGCGGGCGGTCATGGAGCGCACCTACGTTGCCGTGGCCTTCGAGAACACGCCCAGAGGCGCCATCGGACGCCTCTACAGCGACGGCGACGGGGACGGCGTGACGCGGGAGGACATCCGGCGGGGGACGGACAGGGCTCTTGGCGGGACCGTGGTCCTTCGCGAGGGACGGGCGTTTCTGGGAATCCCCGAATGCGTTCGAACGGATCCTTTCGGGCGTCCGCTGGACGGACAGGATCCCATCCGTTTTGGGCGAGGGGATTTACTCAGCTTCAGTCCGACATTCACGAGCACCCCCGGCACTCTCTACTTGCGTGCAGCAGCAAACAAGGAGGCCTGGGCCTTCCGCGTGGCGGGGATCGACGGCCGAATTCGGGTGTACCGATGGTGGAAAGGAAAATGGGGAGAGGTGAAGTAGGGCTTTGGGCTCTTCGCTGTTGGCTGCTGGCAAAACAAGACCAAGCCGTCCGCGACCCGCACCTGCGGGCTGCGAGCCGATGGCCGGCAGCCGTTTCCTACTTCCGGCTCAACTCCATGAGCACTTGTTTGGCGCAGGCCTTGAGGGTGTCGAAAACGCCGATGCCTTTCACGGCCACCGCTTCAAAATAGGGCTCGTTCTTGAGGCGGAGGGCCCGGAGGATTTCCTCCAGGGGAACGGCGGTGGGCAGGTCGCGCTTGTTGAGCTGGAGCACGTAGGGGATCGTGGCCAGATCGAAGCCGTGGTCTTCCAAGTTGGTTTTCAGGTTCTCGACGGACTCCATGTTCGCGTCCATCCGGGCTTCCTGGGAATCGGCCACGAAGACGACCCCGTCCACTCCCTTGAGGATGAGCTTGCGGGAGGCGTCGTAGAAGACTTGGCCGGGGACCGTATACAGGTGAAATCGTGTTTTGAAGCCCCGGACCGTCCCCAGATCGAGGG
>JAKBES010000188.1 GCA_021833665.1 Acidobacteriota bacterium | reverse complement strand
ATCCTTCTTCATGGCCGGTCTCCTTTGGGCTTCGTGCCCTTAACCCTGGGGCCAGTTTACTGGACCCCGTGGAGGCCGGCCTCTTCATCCCATCTCGCGTCTCGCGTCTCGCGTCTCGCCCGACTAACCAAGCTGCTTGATGCGGGCTTTGACGTCACGGTAGCTGGACTGGATGGCGTAGACTTCCGTAAAGAGCGCCCTGGCTTCGTCGGTTCGGCCCTGGTCGGCCAGGCAGTCGGCGAGATCGTACTTGAGGCCCACGTACACTTCCTCCGCGAACCCTGGCGCCGCGATGCCCTTGCGGTACCATTTCTCCGCCAGTTCCGTGAGCCCCTTCTGCCGGAAGCAGATGCCCAGCATGGAACAGCACTCCACGAAGAACTGGGGGGCTCTGGCCGCGAGCTGGAACTCTCCGATGGCCTCATCCAGGAGTTCCATTTCCTTGTAGGCGATGCCCAGATTGTAGTGGGTGGCGTAGTCGTCCTCGCTGACCTTCTTCTCCACGCCCTTCTTAAACTCCTCGAACACTTCCTCGAAGGACATTTCTTCGGGAGACTTGGCATCCTCTTCAAAGAGCTTCTCCTCCGGCGCCTGGAGGCCGTCAAGGGCGGCGCCCAGTTCGGAGGCTAAGTCGTAGTATTCGTTTTCCTTAAAGAGCGGCTCTTCGGCCGCCGGAGGCGCCTCCTCCGGGAGGAGGTCCTTCACCGACACTTTCATGCGGGCGCGGCTGCGGCTGACCGAGGACCTGTCCGCCGAATCTTCCTTGGCCCTGCCAGAACCGGGGAGGGCGGGTTGTTCCGCCGGAGCGACAAGCTCCTCCACCAGGGCCAACCGGTCCTGTTCTCCGGAATCCTCGGCGGCAAAAAGATCCTCCGCCGCGAGCACGTCCACGGGTGCTTCGGCCTGAACCGGGCCGTCCGCCTTCGGCGACTCTTCCATGGGGGTCGGCGCGGGGGAGGGGCCAGGCTCGGCCTTGGGCGCCGCCGCCAGCTCGGGAAGCACCTTCACGAGCTTCCCTCTGAACCTCAGGACCTGGGAGTCGTCGGGCCATCGGGTTTCCAGGACGCCCAAGGCCCGCTGGGCCTCACCATAAAGCTCCTGGTTCAGGTAAAACTCGGCTTCTTCCAGGTGTTCCGCCAGATCTCCCTCCGCCGAAGGCTCCCGGGGCCTCACCTCGAGATCCAACCCCAGGTCGAGCCCTTCATCGGAGGCGGAATCCCGCTCGGAGGGAGCCTCCTCGGCTCCTTCCATCTCCATGCCAGAGAAGTCCTCTTCCGCACCTTCGGGGGACTTCTCCGAAAGGGCCGCGTCCCGCAGGACCTGAGGTTCGGGAACCAGTCCCATGTCTTCCATGGCACCGAGACCGCCGGAATGGCTTCGGCCTCCCGTGGCCTCCGTCTCTGCGGGAAGGACGATCTCCTCGGGTTCCAGAGCCGGTGCCGCGCCGGAGGCCATCTTGGGTTCCTCCACATCCAGTTCGAGCATGGCCGGAGGGGATGGTTTGACGGGCACCCGAATCCCAAAGGTAGAAAGGCTCGCCACCGCCGCCGCGAGGGATCCGCCGCCGACGGGGCCTTGGTCCCACTCGAGGAGAGCTTTGTGGCCGGAGTCCATGGCCCTCGCCTCTTCCACGAGCTGCGTGCTCTTTTCAAGGTCGCCCTGGTCTTTGAAAACACCGGCCAGCTTGATCATCTGCCGGATGACCTTGTCTTCCTTCTTCTGGTTCCTGAAGATGGCGATGAGCTTCTGGTGGGCGTGGATGTGATCGGGAACCTTTTTCAGAACCCCCTGGAGCTCGGCGATGGCTTTCTCCACCAAACCGTATTTTAGAAAGACCTCCGCCTCCGTGAACTGTTCCCGGATGTCGTCCGCCTCCCGGGCGCTGAGGGTGACGGTCTCCTGAACCGGACGCGGCATTTCGGCGAAAGACTCCTCCGCGGGGACATGGGGCGGCTCCTCCTCGGGAACCTTGCCAGCTCCCTCGCTGGCCCGGCTGAGCGATGCCGTGACGTCCGCGGCTTCGATGGCGAGATCGTCCATGTCGATGTCGATCTCGGCCTCGCCCGTTTCCTCCACAACCACCTCTAAGTCCAGATCTGGCTCCTGGGGCTTGGCCACGTCTTTCGCGGAGGCTTGGGGCGGAGGGACCGTAGCCTCGGGAGCGGGCGGGGACGGCGCCACCGGATGCACGTCCAAGCCCATGGTCCGCTCCACCGCGTGAAGCCGCTCCGCAGCCTGGAGGTTGGCGGGATCGAGCTGGACAAGCTCCTGAAACGTGTCCCGGGCCAGGGGGAGTGAGTTCTGCGCGGCCGCGCTCTCCGCCAGAGCCCAAAGGGCCTTGGCCGGCTGGCCCGGCTTCTTGCTGGAACGGGCCACGTCCACCAGACCCTTGAGGCTGGGGAGGTGCCCGGCGGAAAACCGCAGGATCTCTTCGTAGAGGGCTTCGACCTCGGCCGCCCGGGCGGGACCCGCAAGTTTGAACCAGCCCTCCACGGCCCCGCTGGCCTCATCCATGCGCTGCTGCATGACCAGAGCGCGCACGAGCCGGAACATGGCCCCGGAGTTGTCCGGCCTGGCGGCGCACAGGGTCCGGCACAGGGCCTCGGCGGCGGCGAACTGCCTCGTCTCCGAAAGGACGTCGGCCTTGAGAAGGAGAATCCCGTCCGCGCCGGGAGACCGCTCAAGCAGGCTGTCCAGGAGCTGAAGGGCCAGCTCGCCCTGCTGGTGTGCGAGGTGGGTTTTCACCGCCGCGTCCAGCGCGTTGAAGTTGGTGGGATCAAGCTGGAGGGCCCGCTCATACATGCGAGCGGCCTCCTTCACGTGGCCCTGGGCGATGAGCTTGCCGCCGGCCTTGAGATAGTGCTTGACTCCCTCCTCCTTGCGGCCCGCCTTGATGAGATTGTCGCCGAGTTGGACTTGTACCTTGAGGTTGTCCGGCTCGAATTCCAGCAGCTTTTTCTCGACCTCGATGATGCCGTTCAGGTTGCCGGCGCGGGCGCACAGCTCGCCCACCTTCTCGTAGGCCGTCAACGCTTCTCTCGCGAAGCCCTGCTGTTCTGAGAGGCCGGCCAGCATTTCCCATGCGGCCAGATTCTCGGGCGCCTCCCGGGTGACGATTTTCAGGGAAGCCACGGCCTTGGTGAAGAAACCGCTCTTGCTGAACAGGTCCGCCACCTTGAGGAAGCATGGCACGGCCAGGTCCTTGTTGCCCTGGCGGAGATGGAGCTGTCCGATTTGGTTGAGGACTTGGATGTCTCTCGGATTGTCGTCGGCGAGCTTCTGCAGTTCCCGGATGGCCTCCAGGATCTTCCCGGCCTTGAGGGCCTTCTCGGCGTTGGCCTTGGTTTTGACCCGGTCGATGGCCATCAGAACACGCCCTCTACGCCCTTGAAAGAGCGCCTGTGAAGGGGCGTGGGGCCCAGCCTCCGGAGGGCTTCCAGGTGGCTCTCGGTCCCGTACCCCTTGTGCTTCGCCAAGCCGTAGCCAGGGTACACCTTGTCCAGATTCCGCATGAGACCATCCCTGCGGACCTTGGCCACGATGGACGCGGCGGCGATGCTCGCGGAGAGGGCATCGCCGTGAACCACGGCTTCCAGTGGGAATGGTAACTCAGGAGGAACCGGTCCGTCTATAAGAACGAACTGGGGGGGAACCGGCAAGCGGGACACGGCAATCGCCATGGCCCTCAGGGATGCCCTGAGGATGTTGGTTCGGTCGATCTCTTCAGCGGAGACTTCCGCCGCGGCCCAGGCGTGGCCGTCCGCCTGGAGGGTTTCGAAGAGACGCTCTCGCTGGGCCTCGCTCAGGGTTTTGGAATCTCGGTACGGGGACACGTCTCGGCCCCGGTCCAGGATCACGGCCGCCGCTACGACGGGGCCGAATAGGGCCCCGCGGCCCGCCTCATCCACGCCCGCCACCCTGTCCAAGCCGCGGGCCCAGAGGCGCCGCTCGATGGCCAGGAGGCCGGCGGCGGGCGCCGCGGAGGGCCTATTCGTCGCGCAGCTCCTCGATGCGGGCCTTCTTGCCCTTGATGGCCCTCAAATAGTAGAGCTTGGCCCGGCGGATGCGCCCGCGCTGCACGAGCTCGATTTTGTCCACGATGGGGCTGTGGAGGGGAAAGATGCGCTCCACGCCGATGCCGCCGGAGATCTTGCGGACGGTAATCGTCTCGCGAAGTCCGCCGTGCTTCCGGGCAATGACCACGCCCTGGAAGAGCTGGATGCGCTCTTTTTCACCTTCCTTGATTTTCACGTACACCTTGATGGTGTCCCCCGCCCTGAACATGGGCAGGTCGGTCCGCATACCGGCCGACTCGATCCCTTTAACGATTTCGCTCATGAATGGCCTCCAGCGATTATGTCGTCCTGGCCCCTCAGCAGATCGGGGCGGTTCTTGCGCGTGACGTTTACCGACATCTCCTTCCGCCAGCGCCGGATCGCTTCGTGGTGGCCCGACAGGAGCACCTCCGGCACGTTCCAGCCGCGGAATTCCGCGGGACGGGTGTACTGGGGATACTCCAGGAGACCGTCGTTGAAGGACTCGTCCTCCGTCGATTGGTCGTCTCCCAGGGCTCCGGGCAACAGCCTCACCACCGCGTCCAGCACCACGATGGCGGCGGGCTCTCCTCCCGAGAGGACGTAATCCCCCACGGACACCTCGCGGTCCACCAAGTGGTCCACCACCCTCTGATCCAGCCCTTCGTACCGCCCGCAGAGGAGGGTCAGGGCGGGCAGGGCGGCCAGATCCTTCACGAGCCTCTGGGTGAGCGGCTCCCCCTTGGGGCTCAAATAGATCAAGGGCCCGGCGGCTTCCTGCGAGGACCTGAGCGCTTCCACCGCATCGAACACGGGCTCGGGCTTGAGGACCATTCCGGGGCCGCCGCCGAAGGGGGTGTCGTCCACGGTGTGGTGCTTGTCCCGGGCCCAGTCCCGGAAGTTCACCAGATGTACCTTCACCACTCCCGCCTGGCGGGCCCGCTTGATGATGGAGTACTCCAGCGGACCCGTGAACATCTCCGGAAAGAGGGTAAGGACATCAATCCTCATCATCCACTCCCGGGAACCCTTCGGGAAGATCCACCCGAATCTGATTCCGTTCCCGGTCCAGCTCGGTGCCGTAGCCCTTTACGGCGGGAATCTCGATCTCCGCTCCCCCCGGCCCCTCCACGAGAAAGGTCCAGTAGGCCGGCCCTGGCACCACGGAGGACACGGTTCCCAAGGTCCCCCGACGGGCATCCACCACGGCCCATCCCCTCACCTCGCCCGCCTCAAATTCCTCGGGCTCCCCGGGGGGTATCCAATCCTCGGGAAGGAGCACTTCCTGCCCGGAGAGCGCTGCCGCCGCCTCGGGCCGGTCCACGCCGTCGATCTTCAACACGCACCCTTTGGCGTACTGAAAAAATGCCAGCACGCGGCGCGGAACGCCTGGTTCGCCCGAGAGCCACAGATCGCTGCCCTCTTCGAAGGCGGGGAACCCTTCCCGGTATCGGTCCACCCACACCTCGCCCCGGACACCACGGGGCTTCAAAATCTTGGCCACGGCCACGAGGCTCATGCCGGATCGGATCCCACGCATCCCGCCCTGCGGGACGCTTCGGGCCTCACGCGTTGGCCTGGGCGCTCTTTCGGGAGAGGGCGATCAGGTTGGCGACCTGGCTGGAAGGCCGGGCGCCCCTCTGGAGCCAGTAGTCCACCCGCTCCATGTTGATGCTGATTTCGGCGGGATTCGGAAGGGGATCGTAGGACCCCACCTCGTCCACATTCTGGCCCCCGGGCCGGTTGCGGCTATCGGAAACGACCAACCGGTAGTAGGGGCGATGGGTGCGTCCCATCCTTTTCAGGCGAATCGACAGCAAAGGAACCTCCTTAGTTCAGTGCGGCGTTCTGCGCGCAAATGTAGATATTACAGGAGGTAAGGGGCTTCTGTCAAGGTCCCGGCCCGGGGCCGCCTCGCGCCGCGTGCCTCGGAGAGTGATCCGCCGGCTGTCGGCCAGGAGCCGCTCGCCGCAAAAAGTCGGGGCGCGCCCCAGCGCGCCCCGACAGCCAACAAACAGTAACCATTCGCCAAGAGCCGAAGCTTATTCCTTCTCGGCTTCCCTGGCCTTCTTGGCCTCCTCCACGATCTTCTGCTGGACCTGGGAGGGGACCTCCTCGTACTGGAAGAACTCCATGCTGAAGGAGCCCCGGCCCGCCGTGATGGACTTGAGGGTGGAAGCGTAGGTGAGCATCTCGGAGAGAGGCACCTGGACCTTGATGATCTGGTTCGGCCCCTTTTGATTCATGCCCTGAATTCTGCCCCGCCGGCTATTGAGGTCACCCATGACGTCCCCCATGTTCTCTTCGGGGACCACCACCTCGGCCAGCATGACGGGCTCCAGCAGGGTGGGCCTGCACTTGTCCATGGCCTCCTTGAACCCCATATGGGCGGCGATTTTAAAGGCCATTTCGGAGGAGTCCACGGGGTGGAAGCCGCCGTCGAAGAGGGTCACGCGCAGGTCCACCACGGGGTACCCCGCGAGGACGCCGTGCTCGAGGGATTCGTGCATGCCCTTCTCCACCGCGGGGATGTAGTTGCGGGGAACGGCGCCGCCGAAGATCTCGTCCTTAAACTCGAAACCGCCGCCGCGGGTGAGGGGCTCCATCTTGATCTGGATGTCGGCGAACTGGCCGTGGCCGCCGGTCTGCTTTTTGTGGCGGGCGTGCACCTCGGCGCGGCCCTTGATGGTCTCGCGGTAGGGCACCTTGGGCTGCTTGATGACCATTTCCACGCCGTAGCGCCGGTGGACACGGGCCGCGACCACCTCCACGTGCTGGCTTCCCGACCCCGAGACGAGAGTTTCGTGGGTCTGGGGATCTCGCCCCACCTTGAGGTTAGGATCCTCGTCGGTCATGCGCTGCAGGGCCGACATGATCTTTTCCTCGTCGCCGCGGGATTTGGGTTCCACGGCGAAGGAGATGGCGGGAATGGGATACTTCACCGGCGGGAAGACCAGCAGGTGCTCCTTGGCGCACAGGCTGTCGCCCGTGTGCGTCTCCTTGAGCTTCATGACGGCGGCGATATCTCCCGCCTGGGCCTCGTCGGCTTTCACGTGCTCCTTGCCCCGGAGGAAGAACATGCCGGCCATGCGCTCGGGCACGTCCCGGCCGACGTTCGTCAGGGTGGCGTCCGTGGGCACCTTGCCCGACACCACGCGGAAGACGGAAATGCGGCCCTGCGCCGGGTCGGAGATGGTCTTGAAGACGAACGCACTGGCGGGGGCATCCACGTCGGCGGCCACGTCCACTTCCTCGCCGCCGCCCTTGGGCGCCGCAAGGAATCCCACCTTAGATGAGGCGGGGGGAGTGAAATCCACCAGGAAGTTCATCACGTCGGCCACGCCCACGTTTTTGGCGGAGGAGGCGCATAGGACGGGG
>JAKBES010000187.1 GCA_021833665.1 Acidobacteriota bacterium | reverse complement strand
GCCTCGTGCGACGTGACCCTTCCCCTGGGCGACTGGCTCCTGCCGCGGGCCCCCGTGGGGCCGGGGGAGACGGAGGCGGGGAAGCTGCGAGCCCTGTCCTACGCGGGCCTTGCGAAACGCGTGCGCAACGTCACGGCGGCCTACCTCTCGCGCCTGGAGCGGGAGCTGGACGTCATCGTGCGCCTGGGCTTCGCGGGGTATTTTCTCGTGGTGGAGGACATCGCGCGCTTCGCGAGGGATCAGGGCATCCCCAACATCGGCCGCGGCTCGGGCGCCTCCAGCCTCGTCTCCTACTGCCTCTTCATGACCCACGTGGACCCGGTGGCCGAAGGCCTCTACTTCGAACGCTTCCTCAACCCGGGCCGCCGCAACCCGCCCGATATCGACCTGGACTTCTCCTGGCGCGAGCGGGACCACGTCATCCGCCACGTCTACGACACCTACGGCGACGGGAACGTGTGCATGATCGCCACGCACAACACCTTCTCGGCGCGCTCGGGGTTCCGCGAGGTGGGCAAGGCCATGGGCGTGCCCGAGGAGGAGATCGGCGTCATCGCGAGGGCTATTCCCCACACGTCCTTCGAACACTTCACGGAGGCTCTCGCCTCGCGCCCAGAGTCCCGCCGCGCACCGCTGAAGGACCGCCCCTGGCAGGACCTGCTCGACACGGCCCGGTGGATCGACGGCTTCCCGCGCCACCTGTCGGTTCACTGCGGCGGCGTGGTGGTCTCTCCCATCCCCCTGACGAGGCGCCTCTCCCTCGAACGCGCCGCCAAAGGCGTGGCCATCACCCAGTGTGACATGTATGACGTGGAGGAGATGGGCCTCGTGAAGATCGACCTCCTGGGCAACCGCTCCCTCGGGGTCCTGACGGACGCGGTGGCTTCCGTCAAGGACCACACGGGCACCGAGCCCCCCGTCTTCCCCCCCGGCCGGACCTACCTCGACAGGGCGACCAACGCCGTCATCTCGGAGGGCCGGAGCATGGGCTGCTTCTACATCGAGTCGCCGGGCATGCGCCTCCTCCTCCAGCGCCTGCGCACGCGCACCTTCCGGGACCTCACGGCGGTCTCCTCCATCATCCGCCCCGGGGTGAGCGAGTCGGGCATGATGGAGGCGTACATCTCCAGGCGCCTGGGGGAGGAGCCAGCGAAGTACGCCGCGCCCGGCCTGGAACCCATCCTCCGGGAGACCTTCGGGGTCATGGTCTACCAGGAGGACGTGATCCGCGTGGCCCACGAGTTCGTGGGGCTCAGCCTGAGCGAGGCGGACCTCCTGCGCCGCGGCATGAGCGGGAAGTACCGCAGCCACGCCGAGATGGAGTCGCTCACGGGTTCCTTCTTCGCCAAGGGCCGTGAACGGGGCATCGGCGAGGGTGTTCTCGCCGAGCTCTGGGCGCAGATCCGCTCTTTCGCGGGCTACGCCTTCTGCAAGGCCCACAGCGCCTCCTTCGCCCAGCTCTCCTACCAGGTGGCCTACCTCAAGGCGCACCACCCCGCTGAGTTCTTTGCGGCCCTCGTGAACAACCAGGGAGGGTTCTATGGCACGGCGGCGTACGTGGAGGAGGCGCGGCGGTGGGGCATGGAGATCCTCCCGCCCGACGTCAACTCCTCGGAGGACGACTTCGCGGGCAAAGGCCGCCTCCTGCGGTGCGGGTTCTTCACCCTCCGCGGCCTGCGTCCCGGAGCGCTGGACGCCGTTTACGAGGAGCGCGGCGAGGGCCCGTACCGGTCCCTCGGCGATCTGTGCTCACGCCTGCGTCATCGTCTCTTGCCCGCCGAGATTGAGAATCTCATCCGCGCCGGAGCGTGCGATTCGTTCGGGGCGACGAGGGGTTCTTTGCTGGCAGCCCTTCGGGAGCACGGGCTCGACTTGCGTGCCATGAAGAGGGCAGAGGACAATTTCAAATTAGGAATTTCGAATTTGGAATTTGGAAAGAGGGCCCAAAACACCCAAGAACCGGGCTCTTGGTCTCCCAATACCCCATCCGCAGTGCGCCATCGGCTTTTATCCATTCGCCATTCGCAATCCGCAATTCGCTCTATCCCCGGCGCCCTTTCCCTGGCCGAACTACTCACCGGCGAAGTTCGCACGCTCGGCTACGCGGCCACCGCCCACCCGCTCACGCCCATGCTGGACTGGGCGGAGGGCAACGGGTACACGCACGCGTGGGACCTGCCGGTGAAGGCCGGCGCGACGGGGAAAGAGACGGCGCGCGCGTGGGGCCAGGTCATCACCTACAAGCGCATCCCGACGCGCAAGACCGGTGAGGCCATGGCCTTCGCCACCCTCGAAGACCCCACAGGCCTCACGGAGCTGGTCTTTTTTCCGAAAACGTACACGCGCTTTGGCGAACTCATCACCCGGGGGCGGCCCCTCGTCGTCGAAGGCCGCATGGAGGACAACCGCGGCGGCCTCGCCCTCACCGTAGAGCGCGCCTGGGCCGTCCGCGGCGTCGCCGTTCCCAAACCCGTCCGCGAGACGGAGGCCGAAGAGGGCGTGGCGTGAAGAAAAGGAAAAGGCCCGCCGGGAGGAGGCGGGCCCTCGGAGGTATGGAGGCGGATCTTGTTCGGATGCTCCGGACCTTCCGGATCGGGGGAGAGTCATTCCCCTCGCCCAAGACCAGCTCCGCTCGTAACACAAGCAAAAGCAGTGCCAAGATATGAGATTGAAATCTCCATAATTGAGCGGCCTTTCAACGGGGATACCGTCCGCGGGAGGCCAAAATGGCGCGTCGCAAATGAGACTGTGTGGCAAGGAGTGAGTCATGAGAGTCATGCGTGTCTCACGTGCTGGCGGAGTTTCGAGATATGGGGCCGGGCCGGGAGCAAAACCAGCCTTGCGAAGCGGGGAGGTGCCCCTCTCCATTGGAAACGTAACGTTTCAATGTGGAACGGCACGGTTTCCCAAGGGAGCGATTATTTTCTCCCGTAGAATCGGACACCCATTTCCGCACGCCATCGGTTGACTTCCCTTGGAAATCCATGTAAAAGGACAACAAGCAGGCCCTCCAATTCATCCCAACCAAGGGCGTCAAGGAGCGGCTAAAACTAAGGAGATTGTCCATGAATCGGTTCGCCGCCAAGGTCGTACTGATGAGTGTCTTGGCATACGTCACCGTAGCGCTGGCCGGTACCTGGACGCTCGCTCAGCAGGACCCGTGCAGGGCGGAGCGGCGAGCCGGGACGAGCAGACCCAACATCATCTTCATTCTCACCGACGACCAGGATCTCATGCTCCAGTCCATGAACTATATGCCCAACGTGAAGGCCTTACTGGAAGACCAGGGGGCCACCTTCACCAACTTCTTCGTTCCCCTCTCCCTGTGCTGCCCCTCGCGGACGGGGATCCTCCGGGGCCAGTACCCGCACAACCATAAAATATGGGCCAACAGCCTTCCCGACGGAGGCTTCGAGAAGGCCTACGCGGACAACCTGGAGCACGCCACGGTGGCGACGGCTCTCCAGGCGGCGGGTTACAAGACCTTTCTTTTCGGCAAGTACCTGAACGGCTATCCAGACACGGCGAGCCAAACGTACGTTCCGCCCGGATGGTCCGAATGGGACAGCCCCGTGAGCGGCGACCCTTACGGTGAATACAACTACCAGCTCAACGCGGACGGGACCATCGTCAGCTACGGCAGCCAGCCTTCCGACTACCTCACGGACGTCATGTCGGCGGAGGCCGTGAGCTTCATCCGGAAAACAGCCCAACAGGTCTCCCCTCCGCCCTTCTTCATGCACCTCACGACCTTCGCGCCTCACAGGCCCAGCACGCCGGCCCCGCGCCACGCGAGCATGTTTCCCGGCGTCCAGGCGCCCAGGACACCATCCTTCAACGAAGCGGACGTGAGCGACAAGCCGGCCTACATCCAGAGCCTCCCCCTCCTCACGGACTCGGACATCCAAACCATCGACGCCGAGTACCGGCTCAGGCTCCAGTCCTTGCAGGCAGTGGACGATATGGTGGGGGCGCTGGTGAACGAGCTTCAGAGCACGGGCCTGCTTTCCAACACCTACATCTTTTTCTCTTCGGACAACGGATACCACATGGGCCAGCACCGTTTCTTGGCGGGCAAGTACACGCCCTACGAAACGGACATCCGGGTGCCTTTGGTCGTGCGGGGGCCCGGCGTTCCCGCGGCGATCCAGATCGACGCTTTCGCCGGCAACGTGGACCTCGCCGCCACCTTCGCCGAGCTGGGAGGAGCCACGCTGGCGGAGGTGTCTGACGGGCGCTCCCTGGTTCCTCTCATCCACGGCCAGAGCCCCGCCGTCTGGCGCCAGGCGTTTCTCATCGAGCAGATCGCCGGGGATGTCTCGCCCCAGCTTCCTCCCCTGTCCACGGACCGGCAGTCCGAGCCTCCCGATCCTCAGGACATGGCCCTGGGCATGCACTATCCCGGCCACGCCGGCTTCAGGGCGGCCACCTATAAGTACGTGGAGTACGATACGGGCGAGAAAGAGGTGTACTACCTCGACGTGGACCCGGACGAGATGGAGAACAAGGCCCTGGTGGCCAGCCCAACGTTCATGGCCGCGGCTTCCGCATACCTTTCCACCCTGAAGGCCTGTAAGGGCCCCGGCTGTCTCTCCGCGGAGGAGGCCGCGCCGCCCTCGCCCCTCGCGGCGGATTTTACCTACACCCCCCTCCAGCCTACGGACGCCACGCCTGTCACCTTTACGGGCACAGGGGACGGTACGCCGCCCTACACGTTCACCTGGGATCTGGGCGGCCAGAGCGCCGCGGGACCCACAGTAACGCGAACCTTCCCGGCGGGGACCTACTCCATCACCCTTACCGAGACGGACGGCGCCGGTGCCACGGACTCGGACACCCAGACCCTCACCGTGGGGCATTCCATCGTCATCACGTCGGTGAAGGCGCTGAGCCCGCCGTTCCGGCTGGCGGTCTCCGGAAGCGGCTTCCAGGCAGGGCACGTGGTGAACATCAACGAGATCCCCGTTCCCAGGACCCAATTCGTGAAAGCCTCCAAGGTTCTGGCGAAGGGCAACGGGCTCAAAGCCATGGTGCCCAAGGGTGTGCCGGTGCAGGTAACGGTCGCAAACGGGAGCGGCGCCGTTTCGGCTCCCTTTTCTTTCACCCGCTGACGGGACGGTTCAACCCTGGCGGGACCGGGCCGTTGCGGCCGGGACGGGGATCTGGTACCATTTTCTCCCGCTTTCCATAGATTATGGGAAGGGTTAAACGGAGTCTTCCATGTTGTCCTTCCTTCCCCCGTTCATTCTGGCGCCCTTCGCGCTTCTCCTCTTTTTTCTCAACACTCTGTTTTGGGGCACCCTCCTTTATCTGGTCATCCCCGCCAAGGTCCTGGTGCCCATCCGGCCATGGCGGGCCCGGTGCACCCGCCTCATGACCCGCATGGCCGAAGCTTGGACGGCGGGCAACAACCTGGGGCTGGCCCTCACCCAGCGCATTCAGTGGGACGTGCAGGGGGCCGAAGGGCTCGCCCGCAAAGCCAGCTATCTGGTGAGCTGTAACCACCAGTCCTGGGTGGACATCGTGGTGCTCCAGAAAGTGTTCAACCGGCGCATACCGTTCCCTAAATTTTTCCTCAAAAGGGAGCTCGCCTGGGTCCCCGTATTGGGCGGCGCCTGGTGGGCCCTCGACTTCCCTTTCATGCGCCGCCATTCGAGCCGTTACCTCAAAGTCCACCCCGAGAAGAGGGGCGCCGATCTGGAGACGACGCGCAAGGCCTGCGAGAAATTCAAGTCCTCCCCCGTTACCGTGCTCAACTTCCTGGAGGGAACGCGCTTTACGGAGGAGAAGCACGCCAAGCAGGGTTCGCCCTACAGGCACCTTCTGCTCCCCAAGGCCGGGGGCGCCGCGTTCGTCCTGGAGGCCATGGGAGACAAACTCCGGTCTCTGCTAGACGTGACC
This sequence comes from Acidobacteriota bacterium, assembly GCA_021833665.1. Taxonomy (GTDB): domain Bacteria; phylum Acidobacteriota; class UBA4820; order UBA4820; family DSQY01; genus JAKAJA01. Next base: position 1,514 of record JAKBES010000187.1, on the reverse strand, counting down.
GTGATCTATCCCGAGCGGCCCGCCCGCTTCTGGGACCTCTTCACGGGCCGGATCAGGAGGGTCGTGGTTCGCGTCCGGGAACTCTCGATCCCCGAAGAGTTCCTCCGGGGCGGAAGCTACCTCGAAGATGCTAAGCTTCGGGAGCGGTTCCAGGCTTGGGTCAGAGAGATCTGGAACGACAAGGACGCGCTCATCGAACGGCTCAAGCGGGACTCGGGCGGCTCAGCCCACACGGCATGACCTGGGGATCGGCCCAGGTCTCCCCGTGCCACCCGCTGCCATGGGCGCCCATGACACCTTCCAGCGAAATGAGAAGCCATCCGTGAGGCGGTTCTGGGCCATCGCCATCCTCCTGACCCTGGCGGCCCTGGCCTTCCGCCTCGGGCTGGCCCTGGGGCTGCCCAACGACGAATCGGACGACGGGCTGATCTACACCCAGATCGCCGTGAACGTGCTCTCCCATAAGGGCTACTCCATGGAAACGGAGGAGCCCTACACGCCGACGCACATCCGTACGCCGGGCTATCCGCTTACGCTGGCGGGCATCTACGCTGTCTTCGGAACTGAGAACAACACGGTGGTGCGATTCGTGCAGGCCTTGGTGGACACGGCCGGATGTTGGATCATCGCCCTGGTGTGCGCCCTCTGGTCACCCTCGGGGTGGGACGAAGCCCGGAGGCATCGCGCTATGCTGTGGGCCCTCGTTCTTGCTGCCGCATGCCCCTTCACGGCCATCTACGTGGCGTGCATGCTCACGGAGACGTGGGCCCTCTTCTTTGGCACGCTCGCCGTGCTGGCGGGTTCCTGGGCCCTTCGCGGGGAGGGGACGGCCGCCGGGCGATGGGTGGCCACGGGCCTTCTGGGGGGAGTGGCCGTCCTCTATCGCCCCGACAGCGGACTTCTCATGGCGGCCGTGGGGGGTACGCTCATGGTGGTCTGGCTCAGGGAGGTCTTCATGGGCTTGCGGCGCGATGTCCTGACGCGGCGTTCCTCCCAGGCTCTCCTTCTCGCCCTGGCCTTCGCGGCGATCTTGGTTCCCTGGACCTTGCGGAACGCCGTATCCATCGGCGTCTTTCAGCCCTTGTCTCCCCCTCACGCCAACATGCCCGGCGAGTTTGTTCCTTTCGGCTACGACCGGTGGCTCAGGACCTGGATCACGGACTACAGGTACATCCCCGCCTTCGAATGGCAGGTGGGGGCAGATCCCCTGAGCGTGGACCAGGCCCCAAGCAGAGCCTTTGATTCGCCCGAGGAGAAAGCTGAAGTGGCCTCGCTATTCGAGCGCTACAACCGGGGGGACAGTGGTGCCGTTCCGCCGGCGGGGCGAAAGCTCTCTCCCTCCATGACCCCCGCTATCGACGCGATGTTCGCGGCCCTGGCGAAAGCTCGGATCGCCCGTCATCCCGTGCGCTACTACGTGATGCTACCCGTCATCCGCGCCGCCGGTCTGTGGTTCGACACCCATTCCCTGTACTACCCCTTCGAAGGTGAGCTGTTTCCCGTCAGCGCGCTGG
>JAKBES010000186.1 GCA_021833665.1 Acidobacteriota bacterium | reverse complement strand
TGTGGTGAGGAAGCGGTCCTTGGGGCAGCCGCCGTTGCACATGAACCGAACGGAGCATTCCCGGCAGAAGCGCGGCAAGGTTCGGCGTTTATCCAGTCCGAAGGCCCTCTGCCGGGGCGAGGCGGCTAGGTCCGCAAGAGGGGTCTGGGCGATGGTGCCCAGCCTGTGGCCGGGATCGACGAAGTGATCGCAGGAAAACAGGTCGCCGTTGTGCTCCAGGGCGAGAGCGTCGCCGCAGGTTTCAGCAAACACGCACAGCGTCGAAGGCTGGCCGAACCAGACCCCTAGGGCCACGTCGAAGATCTGCACGAAGACGCGGCCCACGTCGCGGCGCACCCATTCGTCGAAGACGGCGATCAGAAATTCGCCGTACTGCTGGCCCGTGATAGACCTCGGGGCCAGCCCCGCCCCGTCCCGCTCGACGATGGGGATGAACTGGATCACGGGAGCCCGAACCTCGTCGCGCAGGAAGCGGTAGACCTGGAGGCCTCGCCCGGCGCTGGCGGCGTGGACGGCGGCGAGGACGTTGAACGGGACCCCGTGCTTCTGCAGGAGCGCGGTACCCGCCATCACGCGGTCGAAGGTGGGGCCGCCGCCCTTGTCCACCCGGTAGGCGTCGTGCACCTCTCGCGGACCGTCGAGGCTGACGCCGACGAGGAACCGGTTCTCCCGAAAGAACTCGCACCAGTCGTCGTTCAGTGTTGTTCCGTTGGTCTGGAGCGCGTTGAGGACGTGCATCCCCGGCCTTCGGTGGCGGCGCTGAAGTTCCATCGCGCGCCGGAAAAAGTTCAGGCCCATGAGGGTCGGCTCTCCGCCCTGCCAGGAGAAAGTGACTTCGGACGACCACTGCGCGCTAAGGTGTTGGCGAGTGAACAGCTCGAGCAATTCGTCCGGCATACGAAAGCTGCTGCCGGGGTAGATCTCCTCCTTGGCGAGGTAGAAGCAGTACTCGCAGGCGAGGTTGCAGACGGCCCCGCACGGCTTCGCCATCACGTGGAAGGCCGGAGGACGAGCCGCGGGAGGCCGGGGATGTTTGTTGGGCGCTGGAGGCATGATTTGGGGCCTCCTTGGCCTCTTGCGGTCCGCGGAAGCGCTTGCCAGCCTTCTAGGCGGGGGCGGTGTGGGTCTCCACCATCTTGGCCTGAAGCTTGGCCAGCATGTCCGAAAGCTTCTCGGGGTCGGCTGAGGCCAGGTTGTTCTGCTCCTGGGGGTCGGTGAGCAGGTCGTAGAGTTCATATTGCGGGTCCGCGGCGCCGGACGGGTCAAAGTACATGACCACTTTCCACCGCTCCTCTCGAAGGGCTCTGATGTGGCTGGGCTCCTTCACGATGGACTGCCCTGAATCGTCCGTCAGAAGCGAGCCGAGGATCTCATCGGTGGTGAAGAGCACCGAATCCTGGCCTGGGATGCGGGGACCCGCCGGGTGCTGGATGGCGTCCAGGATGAGGGGTGTAAGGTCCGTCCCCCGAAAGGTGCGCGTGGCCCGGTCCGGGACGTCGGCGATGGTAGCCAGGGTAGGCATGAGGTCTACCAGCGAGGCGAGCGCCGGAGTCTGCACGGGCCCGGGGAAGAGCTTGGGGTTGGAGATCACGAGGGGCACGTGGATGGTCTCCTCATAAGCGCTGTAGGCCTTCTGACGCATGCCGCCGTGGGAGAGCCCCATCTCGCCGTGGTCGGACAGGCGGATGACCAGCGTGTTATTTTGCAGGGACGGCCTGGCCTCGAGGGCATCCAGGATGGTGCCGATGTGCCCGTCCGACACCATGTTCAGGTGGGCGAAGAAGCGGACGTATTCGAGGCGTTTCTCGTCGGTGTCCAGGGGCCCGAGGACCCGCGGGTCGCTCCAGAACTGCGTGGACTGGGCCTGGGCCGCGGGCTTGCCGCCCTCGGCGGCGATATTCTCAGGGAGGCCGATCTGATCGATGGGGTACGCGTAGAAGTCGAGACCTTTGTAGTTGCACTGGCCCATATACGGAAGGACGTCGCTGTAGCTTTCCGAGTTCCACCCGCCCATACCCCCGTCCTCAACCGAGACGCCCGGGTAGGACATGATGTCGTGGGGGTTGACCAGACAAACGATGAGCGCGAAGGGCTTCCGTGAATTCGCCTTGGCCTTCGCGAGGAAGTCCACGGCCTGCTTGGCGTACGCCCCGTCGTAGTTGGTGGTCCCGCCGCCGAACCCCGTGGGGTTCTGGTCCGCGCCCGCTTCGGGCGGCTCCCAGCCGTAGAAGTGGTAATGATCGAGATCTCTCCGGCTTACGATTTCCTGGATGCCGCAGGGGTCCTTGCTGATGTGCCACTTTCCCCGGTACTGCACGTCGTACCCGGCGGCCTCGAGCATGCTGGCCATGTTTTCCAAGCCGGGGGATGTAGGGGTGGGGGGCGGCTGGAGCGTGGGCTGCGCCACGGCGGCCGGCCCGGTCCCGTAGCGCAGGGTCTGATCCACTTTGTGCTCGCTCGGGTAGAGGCCCGTGAACAGGGTCGCGCGGCTGGGCGTGCACATGGCCGACGCGCAGAAGGCGCGCGTGAAGGTCAGTCCGTGATCGGCAAGCCTCTTGCGGTGGGGCAGATGGGCGTCCGCCCAGCCCTCGGGCCAGTGTTGAGGATAGCGCTCCTGGTCCGTGATGAGAATGAGCAGATTCGGACGCTTCCAGGAGTGGTGCGAGACGCGCTCAAGGGCCGAGCCCTCCTCCCTGTGCCCGTCCGCCTCCCCGCCCGCAAGGGCCGGGAGGGAGGGCAGGGCGAGCCCCGAGGCCAGGGCGGCCCCGCTCTTCTTCAAGAAGTTTCGGCGGCTCACGCCAGCGTCTGAAGGCTGCGATGTGTCTTTGGGATTCGTCACCATAAGGCCCCCCCCGGGAATAGAGCGATGCGGCTCCAGTGCTCAGTTCCGATGGACACCTACCTCGCCTTACGTTGGTCCATCAAATGCTGCCGATACGCTATCATTTCCGCCGCAAGTGTCAACCCCCGACGGGCTGCGGCTGTGCAGCGCGGGCGCTTCGGGGTACCATGAGACCACGAAGGCGCCGAAGGGTGCGGCGCCTCTACGGCCAGATGGAATGGCGGAGCATGCACGGGATGGTCTCCAGGGCACGGGACACGACCAAGGGGCACAGGTTGCTCAGGGCGGCCGCGGTGCTGGGGCTGTTGGCCTCGGCTGCGGCGGGATGGGCGCAAACGGCATTGCCGGGCAAGGCACCGGCGGGCAAGGTCGTCGTTTTCGCGGCGGCGAGCACGACGGATGCGCTTCAAGACCTGGGAGCAGCTTTCAAAACCAGGACCGGTGTACACGTGGAATCGAGCTTCGCGGCTTCGTCCCTTCTGGCTCGCCAGATCGAGAACGGCGCCCCGGCGCAGGTCTACGTATCAGCGGACCAGCAATGGATGGATTACCTCCAGGAGCGCCGCCTGCTCGAGCCCGGCACGCGCCGCGATCTCCTGACGAACAGGCTCGTCCTCATCGCGCCCAAGGGCAAAGGTTTTCCCGTCCGGTTCGAGGTGGGCTTCGACCTGGCCGGTGCTTTCAAAGGCAGGCTGGCCGTGGGCGACCCGGAGCACGTACCGGCGGGCATTTACGGGCGTCAGGCCCTCATGCATTTCGGATGGTGGACGGCCCTGCAGCCGCGGCTGGCTCCGGCCCAAAACGTCCGGGCCGCCCTCAGGCTGGTGGAAATGGGCGAGGCGGACGCGGGCATCGTCTACGAGAGCGACGCCAAGATGAGCGGCAAGGTCGAGGTCGTGGGCGTCTTCCCCGAGGGTTCATGTGACGCCGTCGTCTATCCGGCGGCCCTCGTCCGCGGCGCCGGCAAGGATGCGGAGGCGCTCCTCGCCTTCCTGTCGTCTCCCGATGCCGCCGTGGTCTGGCGGCGCTTCGGATTCACGCCAGTCCCGTGACGGTGTCCACCTTCCTTCTCACTGCCGGCGAATGGACGGCCCTCTGGCTCTCCGTGAAGGTGGGCCTGGCCAGCGTCGCCCTGTCTCTCATCCCCGGCATCGCCATCGCCTGGCTCCTGGCTCGCCGCCGGTTTCCAGGCAAGACCGCCCTGGATGCCTTGGTGCACCTCCCCCTGGTCCTGCCTCCCGTGGTGACGGGCTATCTCCTGCTCCTGGCGCTCGGGCGCCGCGGGATCGTGGGCGGATTTCTCCATGACCACTTCGGCCTGGACATCGCCTTCACATGGCGGGCCGCCGTGCTGGCCTCCGCCGCCATGGGCTTTCCCCTCCTGGTGAGGTCCGTGCGCCTTGCCGTGGAGATGGTGGACAGGCGGCTGGAGGAGGCGGCCCAGACCCTCGGCGCTTCCCCCTTCCAGATGTTCTTCCGCCTCGTCCTTCCCCTCGCCGCGCCTGGGTTGCTCACGGGCATCGTGCTGGCCTTCGCCCGGAGCCTGGGCGAGTTCGGAGCCACGATCACCTTCGCGGGAGACATTCCCGGGCAATCCCGCACCCTTCCCGTGGCCATTTACAGCTACCTCCAGCTTCCTTCCGGAGATGCCCCGGCGCAGCGCCTGGTCATCATCTCCCTGGTGCTTTCTCTGGGGGCCCTGGCGGCGTCCGAGGCTCTGGCCCGAAAGGCCAGGCGCCGGGCAGGGGGCGAAGCCCATGCTTGAGGTCTCCGTGGCCGTGGCCCGGGGTTCTTTCAGCCTCCGCGTGGATGCTGTCCTCGAGAAAGGCACGGCGGCCGTGTTCGGGCCCTCCGGTGCGGGCAAATCCACCCTCCTGCACGCCATCGCGGGACTTGCGCGCTCCGCGCGGGGGAGGATCGTTTTGGACGGAACGGTTCTTCTGGACACCCGGGAGGGGATCAACGTCCCCGCCCACGAGCGGCGTCTGGGCGTCGTGTTTCAGGACGGGCGCCTCTTTCCGCACCTCACGGTGGAGGGGAACCTCCGCTTTGCGGAGCGCTACGTGCGGCCATCGGAGCGGCGGTTCAAGACGGGCGACGTGGCGGACCTCCTCGCCCTCGGCCCCCTCATGAGCCGGTCCGTGAGGGCCATCTCGGGAGGAGAGGCGCAGCGCGTCGCCCTGGGCAGGGCCCTGCTCTCCTCGCCGCGCCTCCTGGTGCTGGACGAGCCCCTTTCCTCATTGGACCAGGGATTGAAGGCGCAGCTCCTGCCGTTTCTCCGCCGCGTCCAGGCCGCAGCGGGCATCCCCATGCTCTACGTGAGCCACGATCTGGGCGAAGTGCTCCAACTCGCCGACGAAGTGCTCGTCCTGGAGGCGGGGAGCGTCGTGGCCCGGGGGCCGTTCCTGGACCTCCTCGCCGTGCCCCGCGCCCTTGCGCTCTTTCGTGGCCACGGCCTGATGAACGTCTTTCGCGCCCGGGTTCAAGCCCACCGGGAGGCCGACGGGGTGACCCTCCTCCTGCCGGTGCAACCGCACCGCGAGCAGGCGTGTCACTCCTGCACGCCCCTTGCGGCAAGGATTTCAGAAACACGCCGCGTCGGGGAGGACGTCTGCCTCGGCCTCCGCCCCGAGGACGTGGCCCTGGCGCTCGGACCCGTGGAAGGCACCTCCATCCAAAATCAGCTTTCGGGGGTCGTTCAAGAGGTCATTGAAGGGCCGGACCGGACCCTCGTCGTCGTGGATGCCGGCACGCCGCTCATGTGCGACGTGACCCGCCACTCCGTGCGCGACCTGGACCTCCGTCCCGGCCGTGCCGTCTGGTGCCTCATCAAGGCGCAGGCGCTCGCGTACCTCGGAGAATGCGGCGCGCCGAGAAAAGCGGCGCAAGAGACGTGACGCCGGTGACTTCATAGGTGAGGATTCCCATCTGGGCAGGGCAGGGAAAAGGGGCCGGGGCGGCCGAAGCCCTGGCTTGTACCATGGCGGGATCGAGCGAGGCGTCACTCTTCCTTAAACGGGCCGCCCTGAAGCTGGTTGGGGATGGAGCGCTTGAGGGAGAGGAGCTGGCGCTCCAGGAGAGCCTTCTCCATGGCGAGGCCCGCCTGGGCCATGAAGATTTCGATACCGCTGAGATCGGGCAGAGATTCGCCGCCCGAGGCGTTGTCGGCGTAGAGGATGGCCACCACGCGGCTTCGGCTGACCATGGGGATGGCCACCACGTCCTCCGGGCGCTGGGTGCCCAGGGCCTGGGCGAAATCCGAATCCACGCGGGAAAATCCCTGGCGGGACCGGATGGCCGTGCTCCGGCTCTCGATGGCGTCGTCGAAGATCGAACCCACCCCCACGGGGATTCTAAGGCGGCGGACCTTTTGCATCATCTTCTCGGGGTCGCCCGTCTCGCCGAACCCGCCCAGCCCTAAGATCTCATCTTTCTTGACCAGGAAGAGGATAGCGCGCTCGAAATATTCGGCGGCCAGCCTGAGGACGAGGAGGGAGATCTCACTCGACTCACGGGGGCTCGCGAGCTCCCCCATGAGGCCTTTTAGGAGGCTGAGCTGGTCCCGGACCCGGTAGCCTTCGTCCACACTTTCCACGCCAAGATCCTTGTAGAACGTAGCCACCTCCTCTTCTACGGGAGGCAGGAGGCGGTCCACCTCCCTGCAGAAGACCTCGGCGAAGCCGTTGATGGAGGCCTCGAACTGGTCCACGCGAATCTGGCTGAGGGCGGGCTTGCCCAGCACGGCCACGGCGCCTTTGAGTCTGGCCATTTCCATGATGCGGTCGTCCTCAAGATCGCTCATGAGGACGACTTTCACCTGGGGGAAGGAGAGAGATGACTTTTCGAGGAGCTCAAGGCCGCCCAGATAGCCCACGCCGTCGCTCGTGGGCATGAGCAGATCGGTGAGAGCCAGAAAGGGTTTGCGCTGTTCCAGCAGGCCCGAACAGACGGCCGTGTATTCGGCCAGGGTCGCCACCGGCAAGACCTGGGCGAAGTGCTTGTGGAGGCGGGCTCTGAGCATGGTCTTGAAGATGCTCTCGTCGGCGGCCAGCACCACGGCCACCTTGCTCTTGGCCTGATCGGTGGGGACGGGCGCGGCAGCGTGATCTCGCGGCGCGGGAGCTGGAGACGGCAAGGGGACGGCTTCTGAGGCGGGTGGAGGCACGGCCTCATGGCGGACGGGCGCGGGCGCGGGCGGCGGCGGGGGCCCGGACGGGGCCACGCGGGGCCGGGCGGGACGGGGCGGGGCCCACTCTGCGAAGCTGCTGTCCGTGATGGTCTGGGTGAGGAGATTCTGGGGAGAGACGGGCTGGTCTAGGGGACAGAAGGGAGTGGGCCAGTCGGCGTTCATCTCGTCCCCGTCCTCGCTGAGGCTGAAGAGGAATTCGCCCCGGCCGAACTGGGTGAGAGCCTTGAGCCGCTTGGAGAGCTCCAGGCGGCGGGCCTGCTCCAGGAAAGACCTGTTCAGAACCCCCGCCTGAAGCATGCGGTGAAGGGCTTGCATGGGTTTTCCGGAGGCGAAGGCGAGGGCCTGCTCCATCTCCTTCCGGTCCACCAGGTCCTGAGATTCGAAGAAGCG
>JAKBES010000185.1 GCA_021833665.1 Acidobacteriota bacterium | reverse complement strand
TTGGGATACACTACGCCACCGCAGGCCGGCTCGTCCGCGCCGCCATGGACCAGGGGAATGAGGAGCGGAGGGGGTGCTAAAATGCAAGATGTGACCCCATGTTTTTGCACCAGTACGCCACCCCTTCGCCCAGAGCCGCCCTGACCTTCGACTTCAAAGCCGAGGCGGGCTGTGCGGACGGACAGGTGGCGGCGACGTGGGATTTCGGCGATGGCTCCTCGGCCGAGGGCGCCGCCGTCTCTCACATCTACCCGGCCCCGGGGACGTACATAACGACGCTCACGATCCGGGACCAGGGCGGATACGGAGATTCGGACACCCGCACGATGACCTTGACCACCCCGCCCTTCGTCCGGAAGATCCAGAAGCTGCCGAACCTGAGCCTCTCCGTCGCCGACGAGAACCTGCAGCCGGGGATCAAGGTGAAGATCAACGGCCAGGAAATGCCCAATGTGAAGCGGCAGAGCAGCGCGAAGCTGGTCATCAAGACCCCTCCGATCATGAACAAGAAGTCTCCGGGCCGGGTCCAGCTCATCAATCCCGACGGCGGCCAAGCCGTTCTCAAATGGCCGTAGAGAAGCCTGCCACCTGTCGGGCTGCAGAAGGGGAGGAGGGGTCACCCATTAGTCGGCCCCTGTCAATAGATAGTCTCCTACCCAAGCGGCGTTTTTTTTAGCCGCGCTCCTTGCCCTTTGCGCAGGGCCTGGCCGTTGGAGCTCGGATGGTCGCGCGCCTGCGTCGTCGGGCTTGGGGTGTCGCGCCTCGAAGGATGCGCACCAGTCACCCATCAGGATCAAGGCACGGTCGGAGCTTGCCTGCTCAGGCACGCCCCGCCGGCCCCTGGCGGCACAAGCCGCCCCAGACAACGATCGGTTCTCCGCCGTGTCCATGTGATCGGACAGCCATGCCGTCCATGACACGTCTTGAGGCTCCTGTCCCGAAGGACCGGTCCAACCCTATTTGGCTCGCGGCGGGGGCGCATTCGTGGAGACTCCTTTCGCCTCCAAGAAGAGGGGCCAGGTCTTCAATGCTGGACTCGTGGGACACTAACACTAAAGACCTGACCGCACGCCCTTGCTCCTTGCGCGGTAGCGGCGGATGAGGGCGCTTGTGGAGCTGTCGTGGGAGGGGCCGGGGGATGCCTGGCCCTCAAGCTGCGGGATGATGCGCTCGGCCAGGACCTTGCCGAGCTGGACGCCCCACTGGTCGAAGGAGTCGATGGACCAGAGGGCTCCCTGCGTGAACACGCTGTGTTCGTAGAGCGCCACGAGGCTGCCCAGGATCTCGGGCGTGAGGCGCTGGGCGAGTATGGTATTGGAGGGCCGGTTGCCCGGGAAGGTGCGGTGCGGCACGAGCCGTTCGGGAACCCCCTCGGCCCTCACCTCGTCGGCGGTCTTGCCGAAGGCGAGGGCTTCGGTCTGGGCGAAGAGGTTCGCCGTGAGCAGGTCGTGGTGGCGCCCCAGCGGGTTGAGCGGCTCGCAGAAGCCGATGAAGTCGCAGGGGATGAGCTTGGTGCCTTGGTGGAGGAGCTGGTAGAAGGAGTGCTGGCCGTTGGTGCCGGGCTCGCCCCAGTAGACGGGGCCCGTCTGGTAGTTCACGGGCTCGCCGCTCAGGGCGGTTCCCTTGCCGTTGCTCTCCATGGCCAGCTGCTGGAGGTAGGCGGGGAAGCGCTTCAGATACTGATCGTAGGGAAGGACCGCCACGGTCTGGGCGCCGAGGAAGTTGTTGTACCACAGGGCTAGCAGGCCCATGAGCACGGGCAGGTTGCGCTCGAAGGGGGCCGTGCGGAAGTGCTCGTCCATGGCGTGGAAGCCCGCCAGCATGGCCCTGAAATGGGCGGGCCCCACGGCGAGCATGGTGGACAGGCCGATGGCCGAGTCCATGGAGTAGCGGCCTCCGACCCAGTCCCAAAACTCGAACATGTTGGCCGTGTCGATGCCGAACTTGGCCACCTCGCCGGCGGCCGTGGAGACGGCGACGAAATGCCTGGCCACGGCCGATTCGTCCCTCAGGGCGCCCAGGCACCAGTCGCGGGCCGTGCGCGCGTTGGTCATGGTCTCCAGGGTGGTGAAGGTCTTGGAGGAGATGATGAAGAGGGTCTCCTCCGCGCGCAGGCCGCGGGTGGCCTCCGTGAAATCCGTGCCGTCGATGTTGGAGACGAACCGGAAGGTCATGTCGCGCCGGCTGTAGTGGCGGAGGGCTTCGTAGGCCATGACGGGCCCCAGGTCGGAGCCGCCGATGCCGATGTTGACGACGTTGAGGATCGGTTTCCCCGTGTGGCCTTTCCACGCGCCGTCACGCACGCGCAGGCAGAAGTCCTCCATCTTGCGAAGGACGGAATGGACCTGGGGCACCACGTTCTGACCGTCCACGAGGATGGATTCGCCCAGGGGCGCGCGCAGGGCCACGTGCAGGACGGGCCGCTGCTCCGTGACGTTGATCTTCTCGCCGCGGAACATGGCGTCCATGCGGGCGCGCAGGCCCGCCTCCTCGGCCAACCGCAGGAGGAGCGTGAGGGTCTCGCCGGTGATCCGGTTCTTGGAGTAGTCCAGATAGAGGCCCGCGGCCTCCGCCGCCAAGCGCTCGCCGCGCCCCGGATCTCCGGCGAAGAGCTGGCGCAGGTGGAGCTCTCGGATGGTGTCGGCGTGCGCCTGAAGGGCGCGCCATGCGGGTGTGTTCGTGAGGGGAGCCGCCGCGCCGCCGCCCCCGCTCATCGTCCGCCTCCCTCGCGGCCCGGCGCTTTCTCGTCGTGGCCGCCGAACTCGTGGCGCAGGGCCGAGAGGACCTTGCCGGCGAACACGTCCTCGCCCCGCGAGCTGAAGCGCTCAAAAAGGGCCGCCGTGAGGACGGGGGCGGGAACCGACTCGTCGACGGCTGCCATGATCGTCCACCTGCCCTCGCCCGAGTCCGACACCCGGCCCGTGAAGCCCGACAGCTCGGGGTCGCTGGCCAGGGCGGAGGCGGCCAGGTCCAGGAGCCAGGAGGCGATCACGCTGCCCCGGCGCCAGACCTCCGTGACGTCCGCCAGGTTCAGGTCGTAGCGATAGAACTCGGGATGGCGCAGGGGGGTGGTCTCGGCGTCCGCGGCCGGAGGAGCGCTGCCCGCGCCCGCGTGGCGGAGGATGTTCAGGCCCTCCGCGTAGGCGGCCATGAGGCCGTACTCGATGCCGTTGTGGACCATCTTGACGAAGTGGCCGGCTCCGCTCGGCCCGCAGTGCAGGTAGCCCTGCTGGGCCGTTCCCCCGGTTCCCGCCCGTCCCGGCGTGGGAGGCGCGGCGCCGATGCCGGGGGCGAGGGAGGCGAACAGGGGGTCGAGGGCCCGGACGGCGCCCTGGTCGCCCCCGATCATGAGACAGTACCCGCGCTCGGCGCCCCAGACGCCGCCGCTGGTGCCCACGTCCAGGTAGTGGATGTGCCGCGCGCCCAGCTCTCGTGAGCGGCGGATGTCGTCGTGGTAGTGGGAGTTTCCCCCGTCGATGACCACGTCGCCCGCCTCCAGCAGGGGCGCCAGCGTGCCCAGCACGGCATCCACCAGGGCCGCGGGCACCATGAGCCAGACCACCCTCGGTTTGGAGAGCTTGGCGACGAAGGCCTCCACCGAGTGCGCGCCCGAGGCGCCCTCGCGCTCAAGGGCCTCCACGGCGCCCGCGTTCACGTCGTACACGACGCACGCGTGGCCGCCTTTCATCCACCGCCTAACCATGTCTCCGCCCATGCGTCCGAGTCCGACCATGCCTGCCTGCATACGAAATCTCCTTACACCCTATGATACGTCACTCGCATCCCGTCTTCGCACCCGAAAAGAATAACAAGGCCCGGGCGGAAGGCATTTCGCGGCGCCGCGAGGCGCGAGGCCGGCCGAGTTCCCAAGGGGTACGGGAGCGAGTAAACTTGGGCTCCCGGAGCGCCGCCGGTCCGGCGGGCGGGCTCCGGCACGAGAGGAGGGGGGACATGAACATCGTGATGATCCTGAGCGGCGCGCCGTACGGCAACGAGACCACCTTCAACGCCCTTCGGCTGGCCATGGCCCTCCAGGCGGACGCGGCCAAGCCCGAATTGACTCTGTCCCTCATGGGCGACGCCGTGTTCTGCGCCATGCCGGGCCAGATGACGCCGCAGGGCTACTACAACATCGAGCGCATGCTCAAGTCGCTCATCGCGAAGGGCGCCAAGGTCTCCGCGTGCAGCTCGTGCGTCCAGGCCCGGGGCATCATGGAGCTGGATCTCATCGAGGGCGTGGAGATGAGCACCATGCCGCAGCTGGCCGCGATCGTCGTGCAGGCCGACAAGGTCATGAATTTCTAAGGCTTGAACAAGCGATAAACCGCTACCGCAGCCCCCAGCGGCGCATTTTCCGCAGCAGGGTGGTCCGGTGGATGCCGAGCTCCTTGGCGGCGTGGCTCTTGTTGCCCCCGTGGCGGGCGAGGGCGGCGCGGATGGCCTCGTCCTCAAGGCGGTCCAGCCCCAAGGCGGAGGTGCCGGAGGGGTGCGGCGTGCGCGCGGCGCAGTCGGCCACGTGCGAGGGCAGGCACTCAATCTGGATCTCGTCCTCGGTGCACAAGATGAAGGCCCGCTCGATGAGGTTCTCCAGCTCCCGGATGTTGCCCGGGAAGGTGTAGCCCATGAGCGCCGCCATGGCCTCGGGGGTGACACCTTGGATGGGTTTGCCCGTGGCCTCCTGGAAGCGCTGGACGAAGTGCCGCGTGAGCAGGGGAATGTCCTCGGGGCGCTCGCTCAGGGGCGGAAGGCAGATCTGGAGGACGTTGAGCCTGAAGTAGAGGTCCTTGCGGAAGGTGCCTTCGGCCACCATGGCTTCCAGGTCCCTGTGGGTGGCCGTGATGACACGAACGTCGGCCTTCATGAGGAGGTTAGAGCCCAATGGCTCGTAGGTCTTCTCCTGGAGAAACCGCAGGAGCTTCACCTGGAGGGGCTTGGGCAAATCGCCCACCTCGTCCAAGAACAAGGTGCCGCCCTCCGCCTGGGCGATGCGCCCCGCGCGGTCTCGCTTGGCGTCCGTGAAGGCCCCCTTGCGATAGCCGAAGAGCTCCGATTCCAGGAGGGTCTCGGGAAGGGCGGCGCAGTTCACCGCCACGAAGGGGCGGCGGCGCCTGGGCCCGTGGTTGTGGATGGCCTTGGCCACCAGTTCCTTGCCCGTGCCGCTCGCGCCGCAGACGAGGATGGTGCTCGTGCTCTCGGACACCGCGGGCAGGATGTGGAAGATGCGGTGCATGGCCGGGTTCCGGCTCACGATGTCTTCGAACTGGTGCTGGTCGTCGAGCTTGCGCCTGAGCGCGAGGATGGGGGAGAGGTCCTTGAAGGCCTCCACGCCTCCCATGATCCCGCCCGAGGGCAGCTCCAGCGGCGCCGTGCTGATGGAGATGGGGATGAGCCTCCCGTCCTTGGTGTGAATCCGCACCTCGCGCTGGCGCAGGCGCTCCCGCGAGGCGATGCTCCGGCGCAGCAGGCAGTCCTTCTTGCAGATGTCCGTCTGGAAGACCGCGGAGCACTCCCGCCCGATGACCTCCCTGGCCGCGTAGCCGGTGATCGTCTCAGCGGCCCGGTTGAAGGAGGTGATGTGTCCCTCCCGGTCCACCGTAAACACGCCTTGGTCCACCACATCGAGCACGAGGGGAAAATAGCGGGGGTCCAGGGGCGTCTTCATGGGCCAAGTGTAGCGCGATGCGACGCATGATGCAACAGGTGTGCGCTACAGTGTCGGCTCCTGCGTCAGGCTTCCCCGCGCCCTCCGTCCGTCGTGCCGGCGGCCCGCTGGCGTGATCATGACGCCTTATAAATAGCGTTATCAATATGATACGAAGCGGCGCGGCGGGCCCGGTCCCGGGCCGGTCCCTGCTCGCGGGCTTGGCACGGGGGATGCTTGGCCGGGGTGGGGGCAAAAAGGGCGCAACGGGCCAGGTTGCCCAAAAGGGACTAAACGATGGGCGAGGAGCCGAAACACCTCAATCTGCGAGCCTTTTCCACCGGTGAGGCGGCGCGGTTCTGCTATGTGACGTCGGAGACGATCCAGAACTGGATCCGCGCGGGCAGGCTTGCCGCCCAGCGGACCGCCGGCGGCCAGTACCGCATCCGCGCCCGCGACCTGAGGTCCTTCATGGCGGAGAACGGGATGGACACGGCCGTCCTGGACGACAAGGAGAACGTGAGGCCCTATTGCTGGGAGTTCCACGGCCAGATCGCGGCCCGCTTCGGAAGCTTCTCGCAGGAGGTCTGCGCCACGTGTCTCGTGCGGCGGTCGGGAACCCGGAACTGCTGGGAGCTGCACGGACTCCTCCCGCTCACGGCCCGCCGCCACTCGCAATGCGAAGACTGTAGCTACTTTCAGCGGTTCGGGCTCTCCTCCCGCGAGGGGGATGGGGAGCCTCAAGGGGATCCGCCAGGTTCGAAGAACCCATAAAGGGGGAGCCATGGTTCCGGAACAGCCACACGTCCAAGAAGGCACCAAGGGCAAGGGAGCCCCGCAGGGGGCGGCACCGCCCGGGAAGCAGGGGAGCGGAGCGAAACTTCTGCCGCACCAGATCATGGGGCTCAGCTACTACATGGAACGCCTCTACCCCGGCGACAAAGTACGGCGTTTCCTGGAGATCTTCGCAGCGGTGCTCCAGCACAGCAACTACGCCCAGCTCGTGGACACGTACGCGAGGGTCGGCGCCAAGTGCGCGAACTGCGCCACCTCCTGCCAGATCTACCTGGCTACCAAGGATCCCAAGGACATCCCCTGCTACCGGACGAACCTCCTTCTGGAGATCTACAGGCGCCATTTCACGTTTCGCGGCGTGCTCCAGAGCAAGCTCACGGGCACCGTCTACCTGACGGAGGAGCGCATCCGCGAGCTGGCCGAGTCCGTCTACCACTGCACGGGCTGCCGCCGGTGCTCCTTCGAATGCCCCATGGGCATGGACCACGGCCTCATGACCCACTTGAGCCGCTACATCCTCGCCGAGATGGACATCACCCCCAAAGCGCTGGTCGTGGCCACCCGCGAACAGCTCGAAGGCAAGAGCGGCAACACCTCCGCCATCCCCGTCCCGGCCCTCCTCGACACCCTCGAGTTCCTCCAGGACGACATCAAGGACGAGAAGGGCATCGACGTCTCCTTCCCCATAGATCAGGAAGGCCGCGAGTTCGTGTTTTTCCCCGCCGTGAGCGACTACCTGCTGGAGGCGGAGACCCTCAAGGGCATCGCGGTGACCTTCCACGCCGCCGGAGAGACGGACCGGTGGACCATCGGCACGGGCTACTTCGACGGCATCAACTACGGCCTTTTTTACAGCGACTGGTGCGCGGAGCGGATCATCCAGAAGGAGATCGGCGAGACCATGCGCCTTAAGGGCAAGAAGATCCTCATCGGCGAGTGCGGCCACGCCTCGCGCAGCGCCAAGCTCTTCGTGCCCACCTTCGGCGGCGGCAAGGACGCCCTGCCCGTGATGAACATCATGGAAGTGACGGTGGACATGCTCCGCAGGGGAAAGCTGAAGCTGAACCCCGACGTCATCA
>JAKBES010000184.1 GCA_021833665.1 Acidobacteriota bacterium | reverse complement strand
TCATCCGGCGCAGCAGGGCCGTTATCGCCAACGTGTCGGAACGCTGTCTGGTGGACATGCTCCCCACTCGCCAGAAGTGGGCGGTGGGGGCCTACGTCCACGGGTTGCCCAACCGCGAACGGATCGAGCTGGTCTGCATGGACATGTGGGCGCCGTATCGCGATGTCGCGCGGGAACTGATTCCCCGCGCACAGGTCGTGGTGGACAAGTTCCATGTGGTCCGAATGGCGACGGCCGCGCTGGAAGCGGTGCGCAAACGGATCCGGGCAGACCTTCCCCCCAAGAAGCGCCTGCGGCTCAAGGACGACCGGTTCCTACTGCTGCGCAGGGCGCGGGACCTCAGTTCCTTCCAGCTCAACCTCTTGCATGCCTGGACGACGGAGTTCCCGGCGCTGGGGGCCGCCTGGAGGGCCAAGGAGGCATTCTGCGACCTGTGGGATGCCCTGCTGTCGCCGGTCCAGGCGAAGGCCGAATACGCCGCCTGGCTGGCCGCGCTGCCCCCTTCCGCCAAGTCCGCGTTCGGGCACCTGATCACCGCGCTGCGGAATTGGGAGGACGAGGCTTTCGCCTATTTCGAGCACCCCGTCACGAACGCCTACACTGAGGCGCTGAACGGTGTGATCCGGGTCGTGAACCGGATGGGACGCGGCTACAGCTTTGAGGTGCTGCGCGCCCGGATGCTGTTCGCCCACGGGCAGCACATTCGGAGGGGAACCGCCATCGACCGGTCCAGGCCACCCTTCGGGGATCGGGCGGCGAGTTTCCTGCTGCCATCCGATGTTTCAGCACGAGGGGCAGCGGGAAGAGGGGGAGAACTTGGCGTCCCGCTTTCCGCCCTCGCCGACCTGATCGAACGGGACGTCCTCTAAATGCTTTTCAACCAAACGACGCTCGTGTCGGCCCTCCCATCAGGGGGCGCGTTTCAACCCGATGTGCCGGAGAGCCAATTTCCTTTTCTACCGCTCGGCCACAGGCGCTCGGGCCGGAGACACCTTTATGTCCCTGATCCATTCGGCGGAACTGAACGGAGTCGAGCCGTTCGAGTACCTGATCGAGTTGCTGAAGCACTCTGAGGAAGTGGAGCAGGAGCCGGGCAAGTGGATGCCCTGGAGCTATCCACCCCCACCCAGTTCGGCCTGAACGCGTCCCCAATTCAGCAAAATTGGGTTGAGTCGTCGGCACTCAAGTGCATCCGATGGGCCCAATCAACAACTTTCCGTTGGCTCAGGCAGCACTGCCTGAAAGACACACTTCCACGGGGATCCCACCTCGCCCGGAGGCCTTCCTCACACTACGATCAGGGGCGAGCGATG
Source organism: Acidobacteriota bacterium (assembly GCA_021833665.1). Lineage (GTDB taxonomy): Bacteria > Acidobacteriota > UBA4820 > UBA4820 > DSQY01 > JAKAJA01. Next base: position 6,216 of record JAKBES010000184.1, on the reverse strand, counting down.
GACCTCCCCGGAGGATGCGCCAATCTGATAGGCCCACCGCAAAAGGGGCATCTTCGCGGCACCGTGGAATCGGCCAGTCTTGAGCCACAGGGGCGGATTTACGGTCCCAAAATGGGGCCAAAATCCCCGTCCAGCATTCCAATACGGAGGCGCACATCCGAAATACCCCAAAAAACAAACCCCCGGGGGTATGGCACCGCTTTTTTGTTCCGAGGGCCCAATTTCCAGGTGTTAATTTTAGTACTAATTAAATACTGTAGACTCTTTAATTCAACCCAATTATTTACTGCTTAAATGATTGATGTTTTAATGATATTGAATCTCAGTTTTATAGGAATTTTTGATATAATTGTCGAATTTTTATAATACAATATGCCTTGACAAGAATATCGCTGGTGTTAACTGAAACCCGTTTTTGGTGTTAATTCCCGCCACCTCCGTACTCCTGTTTTCAATTATTTACGAATTTTCGATGGGTCCTTGGGCCTTGCGACAGCTTGGTGCTAATCGACATTTCAATCCGACGTTCAGAACATCCAAATCCAAAGCGAACAAATTTCAGAACATCTTGGTTAGCGTACCGTGTCTTGTTTTAAGTATAGGCTGAAAGCAGCATGGCCGAAGTAAATCGAATGGGGTTTGGAATCGTGTGGATTAGGCCATGTGGCACATCGTTGTGGCCAGCTCGTGGCTCATCTCAGGTGATAGGGGACGAAATACGGCACGGCCATGCAGTTCTCGGTTGGGCCTGGTAATGGTTTGATTTGAATACCTGTCGAATCAGGGAAGGTGCCCTGTTTCATGCTGGCCAGGGAGGGTCTTGGTTGACACAGTTGCACTAGAACTATGAACCGTTCACTTATTTCTTCGGTTGGTCCTGGTTGCGATCGGGGTCGCCTCAATTCCAAGGCGAACCCGCATGGCATCTGAAATGTGCTGCGAGGACCTGTTGCAGGAGAGGCCGCATGAGATTCCAATATCGCTCTCTTCGGCCATGTCGGCGTATGTGCCGATGGCGAATGCACGAACACACACTCCCGGCTCATCTGGATAACTACGCGGCCGGACCCACGGAAAGCATCCCGCATGGTATTCGCAGCTCCCTGTGGGTGAGGGGCGCGGGGGACTGCCCAGCGCCCTATCCATACCATTTGGATGGACTGCACCCCAAGCAATACCTGCCCCTCCTACGTCGAGTGGGGGGCATCGATATGGCGGGGAGACAATCTGGCGAGACTCCCTCTTGCCAATAGACACCTCGGTGGGGGGAGCCTGTCGTCACCTCCCTTGGGATGACCTCGGCGCCCCCCCCGAGTTGGCCTCCGGCGGTGCTCACCGGCGAGAGCACAAGTCGTACCGCGAGTCGTACCTTCGATTAACACATGATCTTTGATTCATCCATTATTATTATTTGACTTATCTTGATTCAGGCAATGTCCCCACCCGCGGCCAAAAGGGCACCAGAGCCAGGTTTTCATCTGCGTTATCGTTGAGTAGGGGTGCTGAGGCTTCGGGTGAGCAGGGAGTTCTTGGAGCTTGGGATCGGAACGGCTGCGCAAGCTAGCTGTCGTTGCTAACGAGGTTGTTCAGCCTTGAGACCGGGGGCTGACCACCGAGGGCCGAATGAGGCCTGTGGTGATTTTGGAGCCAGGCGCTGAGCGCCTGGATTCGTTCGTCGGAGCTTTACCAGGTTGGGCCGTAGGCCCATTCGCGGAGGGTGGTCTGGATGAGATGCTCGGCTTTGCCGTTGATTCTCGGGCGGTAGGGCCAGGTTCGGCTGGCGAAGTGCACCTGCCCTTCTGGCCAACGAAGGCCCTCTGCTCGGCCTCCACATTGCCAAGGCCTTTCTCCAGCAGGCGGCGATCCAGAAAAGTCACACAGATGTGGGCCTTTTCACTTGATTTCATATTTCCAGAAATTAAGAATATTTAGTAATGAATGACCCGACCTCCCCCCTCGAACGGATCACCCGGCAATTGAAGGCCCTGGCCCATTCGGGTCGCCTGTCGATCCTCCGGGCCGTGGTACAGGGTCCAGTTGAAGGGACTCCAGCGGGGCACATCCAGAGCCTGCTCGGCATGCCCGCCTCCACCCTCAGCCACCATCTGGCGGAGCTATCCGAGGCCGGCCTGCTCAAGGCTACGCGGGAGGGAACCACCATCCGCTACGCCGCCTGCTTCGATCAGCTCAAGGCCCTCACCGAATATCTCTGGCAGGACTGCTGCGGCGGCGGATGCCGGGATCCCCACTGCCTGTAACCCACGGAGTCCCCATGCCCGCTTCGAAGCGCCTCGCCTTCCTCGACCGCTACCTCACCCTGTGGATCTTCCTCGCCATGGGCTTCGGCGTGCTGCTCGGCTATGCCGTGCCCGGCTTCAACCGGGCCATCAACGCCTGGAACGTGGGCACCACCAGCGTGCCCCTGGCGGTGGGCCTGATCCTGATGATGTACCCGCCCCTGGCCAAGGTGAAGTACGAGGAGCTGCACCTGGTCTTCCGGAACAAGAGGGTGCTGGGGCTGTCGCTGCTGCAGAACTGGGTTGTCGGACCCCTGCTCATGTTCGGGCTGGCCGTGCTGTTCCTGCGGAACCATCCGGAGTACATGATCGGCCTCATCCTCATCGGCCTCGCCCGCTGCATCGCCATGGTCATCGTGTGGAACGACCTGGCCAAGGGCGACACGGAATACTGCGCGGGCCTGGTGGCCTTCAACTCGATCTTCCAGGTGCTCTTCTTCAGCGTGTATGCCTGGTTCTTCGTCACGGTGCTGCCGGCGAAACTTGGCCTCCAGGGCGCCGTGGTCGCCATCACCATCGGGCAGATCGCGGAGAGCGTCTTCATCTACCTGGGGATTCCCTTCCTCGCGGGTTTCCTGACCCGCTTCCTCCTGGGCCGGATCAAGGGCCTGGACTGGTACCACCGGGTCTTCGTGCCGAAGATCAGCCCCATCACCCTCATCGCTCTGCTCTTCACCATCGTGGTGATGTTCAGCCTGAAGGGCGACGCCATCGTGAAACTGCCCTTCGATGTCATCCGCATCGCGATCCCGCTGCTCATCTACTTCGTGGTCATGTTCCTGGTGAGCTTCTGGATGTCGAAGAAGGTGGGCGCTACCTACCCGCAGAGCGCCACCCTGAGCTTCACCGCGGCATCCAACAACTTCGAACTGGCCATCGCCGTGGCCGTGGCGACCTTCGGCATCGCCCACGGGGCGGCCTTCGCGGCGGTCATCGGGCCCCTGGTGGAGGTGCCCGTGCTCATCGGATTGGTGAATGTCTCGCTCTGGCTGAAGGCGCGCTGGTACCCCGACAGTGCGGAATCCGTCGCCGGCGTCATCTGCTGCCCCACCACCACCCCCGAGGTGAAGCCGTGAAGCCCGAGAGCATCCTCTTCCTCTGCGTGGCCAACAGCGCCCGCTCCCAGATGGCCGAGGGCCTGGCCCGGGCGATGTTTCCGGGTCTGCGCGTCCAGAGCGCCGGCAGCCGCCCGAGCCGCGTGAATCCCTATGCCATCGAGGTCCTGGCTGAGGCCGGCATCGACATTACCGGCCGCACCTCGAAATCCGTGGAGACGATCGACCCCGCTTCCGTGGACCTGGTCATCACCCTCTGCGCCGAGGAGGTGTGCCCGCTCTTCCTGGGGAAGGCGGAACGCCTGCACTGGCCCATCCCCGACCCCGCCAGCGACGATCCCACGCTGACCCCGGAGGATTTGCGGGGGCGCTTCCGGGCGGGGCGCGACGAGATCCGGCGTCGCCTGGAGCAATTGAAGACTGAACGGTTCTAACCCCAGGGCTCGGCAGGAGGCTCCATGAGCACCCCGATCTACCATGTCCTCTTCCTCTGCACGGGCAATTCGGCCCGCAGCATCCTGGCGGAGGCGATCCTGAACCATCTCGGTCGGGGCCGGTTCAGGGCCTTCAGCGCGGGGAGCCATCCCACGGGGGAGGTCCACCCGCTCGCCTTGGCCCAATTGAAGGTCCTTGGCCTGCCCTGGGAGGCCGCGCGCAGCAAGGGCTGGGAGGCCTTCACCGGCGAAGGAGCGCCCCGGATGGATTTCGTGTTCACCCTCTGCGACAAGTCCCACCAGGAGGCCTGCGCCATCGGGTGGCCCGGGGATCCGATCACGGCCCATTGGGGCATCCCGGATCCTGTTGCCGTCGCCGGAACACCCGAGGGAAAAGCCCACGCCTTCAGGCTCGCCTTCTTCCAGCTCCAGAGCCGGATCACCCTGTTCCTGGCCCTGCCCCTGGCCTCCATCGACCGGATCAGCCTCCATCAGAAGCTGGCCCAGATCGGGCAACAGGAGGACGTCGCGTCCAGGAATTGAAAGGTGGAGTCCTCTGCGGCGGCGCAGGACGACCAGGGGGTTCAATGGGAGTTCACCGAATCGTCACGGCGGCAGGCGGGGGGGAGAACACCTTTGTACTCAGAGGCATCCAGGTGAGGAGGCGCCCATGTTCTCCAGCCCGCGATACCGCGGTTGGATGAAGCCCTACGGCTCCATCGGGTGGCTGGAGATCCTCCTGATCCTGGTCGGCGTGGTGGTGGCGATCCTCTTCCAGCCACACCTCGGCCCCTGAAGCGAGCCTCCCGGTTCGGCTGCCGGGGAGTCTCCCCAAAATAGTTCGCGAAACCCACTTGCGTCTATACCTGGGTATAGACCTTACCCTTCCGTCCAGGAGGGGGCATGGTACCCGGGACCTTCAGGATGGGCGAGCTCACTGCGGCCTGCGGGGTGAGCGACCAGGCGGTGCGCCTCTACGAGCGCCTGGGCCTCCTGGAGCCCGTGGGCCGGACCGCCAAGGGCTACCGCCTCTACGACGCCGCCTCGGTGGAGACGGTGCGCTTCATCAAGCAGGCCCAGCGCAGCGGCTTCACCCTGGAGGAGATCAAGGTCCTGCTCCGCACGGACCTCCAGGATCCACACGCCTGCGGCGCCATGAAGACCCTGCTGGACCGGAAGCTCCACGCCCTCACAGCGCGGCTGGCGGAACTCCAGGGCCTGAAGGAGGTGCTCCAGGACCTCCGGCAGGCCTGCGAGGGCGCGCCGGGACCGGGCTGCCCGGCCATCCTGCGCCTCTGCACCCCCTGTTGCGCCGAGCCCGATCCCGAAGACGCTCACGACCTTCGAACAAGGAGATGATCCATGGCCATCGAGAAACAGCCGTACGCCTGCAGCCTGCCCGCCTCCCCCGGCGCAGAGCCCGCCCAGGAAGGGACCAGCCATGGCTGCTGCGCCCCCCGGCCCGCTGCGTCCACGATCCCCTGCCCGGACTGCGGGACGGAAGGGAAGCCGGTGCAACCCCTCACCCTCCGCGCCCTGCTCCAACCGAACCTGCGGGCCGATGTGAAGGAGGAGGCCTACTGCTTCTGCGCCAATCCCGACTGCGACCTGGTGTACTTCCGCGCCGATGGCGCCCAGACCTTCGCCCGGGCGGACCTCACGGTGCGGGTGGGGGTGAAGGAGCGGAACAGCCCGCGCCCGCTCTGCTACTGCTTCGGCCACAGTGCGGAAAGCCTCCGGGAGGAATGGCTCCGCACCGGGAAGAGCGCCATCCTCGACGCCGTCAAGGCGGAGGTGAAGGCAGGCCATTGCCGTTGCGACGTGACGAACCCCAGCGGGGCCTGCTGCCTGGGGGACCTCACCCGGGAACTGAAGGCCCTGGCCGCGAACCCGCCCCCTGCGCCGATCCTGCAGGGGAACAACCCCGCAGACTCCACCTGCTGCCGAACCGGAGAAGGCCCCGGCTGCGCCTGCTGAAATGGAGTCCCCCATGTCCCCCCAAGACCACGGATGCGGCTTGCCCCAGGAAGCCCCGGGCGGCGCCTGCTGCGCAGCCCCCACGGCTCCGCGCCCCCAGGCCGGGCGCCGTACGGTGCTGTCCGCCGTGCTGCTGGGCGTGGCGGCTTCCGCCTGCTGCTGGCTGCCCCTGGCCCTGGCGGGCCTGGGCCTCACCACGGGCACCCTGGGCGCCCGGATTGCCTGGATCCGTCCCTGGGCCCTGGGGGCCCTGGCCCTCCTCCTGATCGGCGTGATCGCCTGGTGGGCCCTGAAGCGCTTTGGTTCCGCGCCGGGCCAGGGCGACTGCTGCGCGGTGGCTCCACGCTTCCCGACGTTGGCGGTGATCCTCCTGGGCCTCTCTTTCATAGGGGCCAGCGCGGCGCCGCGGCTGCTGGACCGCCACCCGGTCGGCGCCGTTCCCCCGCAGTCCCT
>JAKBES010000183.1 GCA_021833665.1 Acidobacteriota bacterium | reverse complement strand
GGGCGTCTTCAGGTCCACGAGCGAAGGCCGGATCATGGAAGCCAATCCGGCCTTCCTGGCCATGCTGGGGTTCTCATCCCTGGAAGAAGCGCAGGCCTGGGGCATGGACAAGATCTACGTGCACCGGGAGGAGCGCCTCCGCCACCTGGACCGCATGAGAGAGCACGGCGGCATCAAGGACGTGGAGGTCCAGCTCCGGCGCATGGACGGCCGCGTGGTCTGGGTCCAGATGACCAAGACCCTCAGCTCGGCGGTGAACGGAGAGATGACCTTCGACGGCCTCATCGAGGACATCACGGAGCGAAAGCGCGCCGACGAGGCTCTGCGGGAGAGCGAGCAGCGCCTAGCCCTGGCGGCCAACGGCTCCAGCGACGGGCTCTGGGACTGGGATCTCTCCACGGGCCTGGTGACGTACTCCCCGCGGTTCAAGGCCATGATGGGCCTGGACGGCGACGAGCTCGGCGCCGACGCGGAGAGCTGGTTCAACCGCGTCGTTCCCGAAGATCTGCCCCTCCTCAAGGCCGCCCTCGACGCGCGCCTCAAGGGGTCCGCGGAGGGGCTGGACGTGGAATACCGGGTCCGCCACAAGGACGGAAGCGTTCTCTGGATGTGGTGCCAGGACGGGCCCCTCCTTCTCGACGACGGGCGGCCCAGTCGGCTGAGCGGAACTCAGCGGGACATCACGGAGCGCAAGGAGGGCGAGGCCCTCCTGAAGCACGACGCCCTCTACGACGGGCTCACGGGCCTCCCCAACCGCGCCATGTTCATGGAGTGGCTCAAGGCCGCCACGGAGAAGGCTCAGCTCTCGGAAGACTACGCCTTCGCGCTCCTCGTCCTCAACCTCGACCGGTTCCAGTTCGTCAACGACAGCCTCGGCCACGTCGTGGGAGACGAGCTCATCATCGCCCTGGCCCACCGCCTGAAGGGCCGCCTGCGTCCCGGGGACCTCCTGGCCCGCCTGGGCGGGGACGAGTTCGCCCTCCTCATGGAAGACGTGAAGGTCCCCGCCGACGCGGAGCGCATCGCGGACAGGATTCACGAAGACCTGGAAAAGCCCTTCGATCTCTGCGGCCACGAGGTCTTCGCCAGCACGAGCATCGGCATCGCCCTGAGCACGGTGGAGTGCGGCTCGCCGGAGGTCATGCTCCGAGACGCGGCCACGGCCCTCCACCGGGCCAAGACCAAGGGCCGGTCCCGCAACGAGGTCTTCCACGCCTCCATGCACACCCACGCCGTGGAGCTGCTGAAGCTCGAGGGCGACCTGCGGCGCGCCTTGGAGCGGCGGGAGTTCCGGATCCACTTCCAGCCCATCGTGTCGCTCGAAACCTGGAAGATCGCGGGGTTCGAGGCCCTGCTGCGGTGGCAGCACCCGGAGCGCGGCCTGGTCCTCCCCGAGGAGTTCATTCCCCTGGCCGAGGACACGGGCCTCATCATCCCCATCGCCAAATGGGTCCTCCTCGAAGCGTGCAGGCAGACCAGCGACTGGCAGGCCGCCTATCCATCCAACCCGCCCGTCTCCGTGAGCGTTAACTTGTCCAGCAAGAACCTCGCCCAGCCCGACCTCATCGGGGAGGTGGACAAGGCCCTCGTCCAGTCGGGCCTCAGCGGCGCCAGCCTGGGGCTGGAGATCACGGAGAGCGCCCTCATCGAGAATTCCCAGCAGGCCGTCTCGCTGCTGGCAAGCCTGCGGGCCCTCAACATCCGCCTCCACATCGACGATTTCGGGACGGGGTACTCCTCCCTCAGCTACCTCCAGCAGTTCCCCATCGACTCCCTCAAGATCGACCGGTCCTTCATCGCGCGGCTGCCCGAGGACGGCCAAAACGCCGAGATCGTCCGTACCATCATGAGCCTCGCCCAGAACCTGGGTTTGAGCGTCATCGCCGAGGGCGTGGAAACGCGCGAGCAGGCCGAGTCCCTCCGCGAACTCAACTGCGAGCTCGCCCAGGGCTTCTTCTTCCACCGCCCCCTGGACGTGAACCAGGTCTCCTCACTCCTCAAGGCCAAATCCCGCGTACACCTGGTTTAGCAGGCTGCTGAAAAACTCCCGTGGGTCGCGTGGCCAGCGCCACGGGCCCGGATACAAGGCGCCGCCTCGAATGGGCGGGGACGGCTATCCTCGCCTGCGATCGAACCTCGACGGGGATCGTCTGGGCTCTACGAAACGCGCGCGGGAACCTTACCGGCCAGGTTCTCTTGGAAAAACTTCGCGAGGACCGAGGCCATGGCCGGCTCGGCGTGAAGGTCGGAGTGGCCGCGCCCTGGGATGACCCAGAGGCGCGCGGCGGGTCCCGCGGCGGCGGCGAGGCGCCGCGCGTGGGCGAGGGGGATCACCGTGTCCGCCGTGCCGTGGATGAGCAGGAAGCGGGCCCGGGCCCTGGAGATGACGTTTTCGGGGGCGATGGCCCGCAGGCGCAACCCCACGCGCCACTCCACGCAGCGGAAGGCCAGGGGCAGCCCCGGCGCCAGGATCCACCAGAAACGCCCCAGGGTGGCGCGGGGGTCGCGGGGATTGGCGAAGGCCCCCACAGTGGCCACGGCGGCGATGCGGGAGTCGTGGGCCGAGGCGTGGATGGCCGCCGATCCGCCCACGGAGAGCCCCAAGACGCCCACGATCGAGGGCGTGAGGTTCCGCGCTCGCGCCACGTGATCCACCGCCGCGCGGATGTCCTCCGAGAACTTGGGCATGGAGCCGTAATCGTCCCCGTCCGAGGAGCCGTGGTGCCGCGCGTCGAAGGCCAGCAGGTCGAAGCCCGCCGGGTGCAACATTTCCATGTAGGGGAGCGTGCGCTGCACGTTGCGCCCCCAGCCGTGCACGAGGATCAGCACGGGGGCGCCCGCCGCGCCGCTGGGCACCCACCAGCCGTAGAGCGTTTTGCTCCCCGCGGTGGGAAAGCGGATCTCCTCGAAGGCCAGCCCCAGGGAGCCCGGGTCTCGCAGGTGCCGGGCGCGCGGATTCCTCCATCCCACCATGATGACCAGCACCACAAGCGCCTGGTACAGCAGCGCGAGCCCCACCACCAGCAGGATCACCTTCATCGCGTCCATCCGTGATTCGAATCCATGGGAACCCCCGGGGCCATCATAAACCCAACGCTAGAAGGCCGCGAACAGGGAGAGGAAGGTGAGCGGGGAGCGGAGAGCGAATGGCGAATTGTGAAGTGAAGAGAACCCCGGGTCCCATGCCAGTGCCGCCCTTCGCCGCACATCCCTTATTCCAAATCCCACATCCCACGTTCCTCCCCGCCTTCTTGACTTCCCCGTCAGCCGGTCCTACCCTGGCCCCTCAAGGAAAGATTGGGGTCAGGTCTTTACTGTTAGTGTCTTGGCTCATGACGGGTTCCGCTCGCCTGTTCCTTTTCCTCGGCTCGAATGATACAGCTCACGTTGACGTAGTGCGAACCAAGAAAGTCTCCGATCTCCCGCTGCACGATTCCGGGGACACGATACTCATTTCCTTCAGCAAACCATCCCTGAACCACGCTCGCGGCCCTTGAGAGAGGGGCCTCGCGGGGCGGGATTGGCCGTCGGCGACGGCTCCCACGACGGGGTTCGCAGCGGCCGGTTCCACCGGCCGAGGGGCGATCTTCGTGGATCGGCGGGTTCGGCCGCTCGGCGGGCGTCCGCTAAGGGTGCAGGAGAGATTCGGCCGATGCGAGCATCGGCCGCTACAGAACCTTGCGTCTCGCGTTTCGCGTTTCGCGTTTTGCTCCGCGCTCCTCGCGTCCGTGGCCAGATTCGTCAGCGCCCGCGCTCGTAAGCGGGGATCGTTTCGGTCTCTTCCGCCACGGCGGCACACCACTCCCGGATGGCGGGATGCTCCTGCACTGTTTGAACGTAGGCGGACTCAACGGGACCGAGCGGGACGCCGTACGTGGCGAAGCGGAGGGCCACCGGAGCGAAGGCGGCGTCGGCGAGGGTGAAGGCACCAAAGAGCCACGAACCGCCTGCCCCATACTCGGCGCGGCAGTCCCGCCAGATGGCCTTGATCCTCTCCGCTTCGTCCAGCGCTTCCGCCGAGAAGGATAGGCCTGGAATCCTCGCCCGGCAGTTGAAGAACATTTCCCCCCGCATGGTTGCGAATCCCGAGTGCATCTCCGCGGCTACTGACCTCGCCGCCGCGCGGGCACGGCGCTCGGCGGGCCAGCAGGCGGAACCGGGGTAGGTCTCGGCCATGTACTCCCCGATGGCGAGAGAGTCCCACACCACGACGCCGCCGTCCCGCAGGACGGGCACGCGCCCCGAGGGCGAAAGCCCGCCGATGCGGGCCTCCCACTGGTCGGTGTACAGGGGCAGCCGCACTTCCGTGAACTCGCGGCCGCTCACCTTCACGGCGAGCCACCCGCGAAGCGACCAGGACGAATAGGCTTTGTTTCCGATCACGATTTCCAGGCCGGGCATGGGGTCCTCCTTCTTCGGATGTGCATCTTACCCGACTGTATCACGCGCGAACGCGGGGTCCATACTTGGCGATACGGGGTTTGCGTTTGCCACACCTCCCGCCAAGACGCAGCGCCATCGCCCCGAAGAGCACGGCGGCCGGCATCGCCGGCCCCCCGCGCAGACAGGCCGCTTCGCCGCCTTTCCGTCTTTGGCCATGATTCCTACGAGACCGGCACGGCGGCACGCAGCTCGGCCCGGGCCCGCCCGAGGACCCGGAACGCCGAGCGCAGCACGAACACCGCCAGGGCCGCTCCGGTCATGATGTCAGGCCAGGCGGCCAGCCCCATGATGCCCATGGCTTCAGCCGCGGGAGGATGCGGGAACGCCAGCCTGTAAGCGGCCTGCCCCAGCACCGCGGCACCGAAGGCCGCCATGATGGAGCCCTTGACGAGCGCCGACTTGGCCTTCCACGCGGCGGAGCGCCTGACCACGTAAAGGCTCAGCCCGTAGGCCATGGCGGGAATCCCTTATGGCCTATCCCCCCGCCCTTCAGGCATGTCACCAGCTCCACGTCATGACGGCCACGCCCCCATCGGGATTCTCGAAGCGGAACGTCTTAGCCACACCCTTGGGCACGGCCGCTTTGATGGCTCCCTTGAGAACGATCTTCCCCGTGTTCTTCCAGGCTACGGAGGTCCACGGGGTGCCGCCGATGGTGACGGTCAGGCCCTTTTGAAGGTTGTTCCCCGTCACGACGATCCTGAAGGGCGGGGCGGCCTTTTTCATCAGGTTCACGACGGGCGGCGGCGCCGTCACGGTGATGGTCCCGCTCTTGGAGCACGCCGAGCCGTCCTGTGACGCCGCCATGGCCCAGTCGAAGGTCCCCGCGGAGGCATAGGTGTGCGACGGGTTTTGCTCCGTGGACGACTGGCCGTCGCCGAAGGTCCACGCGAAGGACGGCGTGCCGGTGCATCCGGCGGAGGGCGTCGCCGTGGCGGCGAAGGCGGCGGCGGTGCCCGGGGACACGGAGACGGTCACGGTGGCTGCGCATGCGAGCGTGCAGCCCGCCTGCTCGCCGGCGCTCACCACGACGTCGTCCACCTGCCAGTACCAATCCCAGCCCGGAGCGGTGTACTCGAACGCCAGGCGCACGTCGGGCTGGCCGAGGTAGGGCGTGAGGTCGATGGTTTCCGTGTCCGGGCCGCGGACGCTCTGGTGATCAAAGTAGAGGAGGTTCGTCCAGATGGCCCCGCCGTCGGTGGTGATGTCCACCCACCCCTCGTCGAGGGCGGCGGCGCAGTAGAAGTCGGATTTGAACTGAAGCTGGGCGGAAACGTAGGAGGGTGAAGCCAGGCTGAAGGAGGGCGTCACCATGGTGGTGTCCATTCCGTCGCCGAGGCAATCGCTGTTGGCGTCGGCGCAGAGGCCGGAGCCGCCCGTATTGTTGCTGTAGGGCGAGGACGAGCCCGAGGCGCAGCCTGCGGGGTGATTCAAGGAATCCCACACCCCTCCCGTCTGCGGATCGGCCGTCAGAACCCAGCCCGGGGGAGGCCACGACTCGAAGGACTCGGAGAGCACGGTCAGGGCGGCATCCGCGGCACGTGCGCCCGCCGCAGGAGAGAAGCGCTGCGTCGCGGTGACGGCGGTGCAGGTGAGAACCGCCGCAAGACAGGCCAGCCCCCGTCGGCCGGGCCGCGGGATCGTCCGTAGCACGTTACAGCGCATGATCACTTCCTCCTCGAAGACAGGGCGAACAACCGCGGCGGGCGAGATATTCACACCGTCGGCAGGCAAGGACGGAGCCCCGCCTCCGAGGCTGGCACTGTTCTTGATACGTAGGGTGGCGAGGGAGGTAGAAACAGGCCTGGCGAGGAAAAGCGGCCACTATTCTTCACATCTGTGGGGCCAAAGTGGCACGGCTGGTGACATGTACACAATTCCGCCGAGGACGCCCCATGGGGAATCCCTCGGCGTGGCGAACGTTGAATCTCTTTCAAGGAGGATCTCATGCGAACTTCCAGTTGGGTCTCACGATCATTGAAATTCGCGGCCGTTGTCGTGGCGGTCGCTGCCCTAGGTGTGGCGGCGGGCGCGCAGACGACCTTGCTCAATGGCCACGCCTACTCGTCGGGCGTGGTATCGGCGGTCTCTGCCGCATCGGTCACCGTCAACGGCGTTCAGGCCGCCGTGGATGCGAGCACCGTGTTTGTCGGCGCGGACTCCGCGGGCAACCTCGTTAAGCTCGCCTGGTCGGATATCCAGCCCGGGGACACGGCGAGCGTCTTCACGGAGACTGAGAACGGCGCCATCGTGGCCACGAGCGTCTACCGCGGGCTTCTGTTCATGATTCAGGGCCAGGTCACGGCCCTTCAGCGGGACGGCCAGGGCAATCTTCTGAGCGTGGTCATCGACGGCGTCTATTCGGTTCATGTCTCCCAGTCCTCGTTTGACTACATGGGTGCCGGCGCCATGGGCACCGGTATGGGCGGCAACATGAGTGGCGGCATGATGGGCGGCGGCGGCATGGGTAACGGCGGCATGGGCGGTGGCGGCGGCATGGGAGGCGGCGGCGGCATGATGGGCGGCAGCGGGGACTCTTCTTACGTCCAGGTGGGCTCCACCTTGGCCGTGGGCGGCCTCGTGGAAGACGGTGCCTTCTCGGCCGCCTTCGCCCACATCATGGGCGCCGACATGATGGGGAACGGCAACATCCAGGGCCTTACTTACGACGGCTCGGGCAACGTGACCGGATTCACCATGTCCTCCGGCGGGTCCACAAAGCAGGTCGTCATGGACTCATCCACGCAGATCACGAAAAAGGGCCAGATGATGAGCGCCAGCTCGCTCAAGTCCCACATGCACGTCAAGGTCGGCGGGGTCACCCGGCAGGACGGGTCCATTCAGGCTTCAACCGTTCAGATCATGGGCGGCGGCATGATGTAAGGGTAACGGCCCAGGAGGTCATGAGAAGGGCGGGGCCTCGGCCCCGCCCTTTTTGCTTGGCCGCAGGCCGCCCGCCGCCCCTCCCGGCGCCCGCCCGGACGCCAATCTTCGCGACCTCCTGGCGCCACCCGAGTATCTCCGGCGGGCCAAGGCTTTAGATTGAAATTGTGCCTGGGACGAACGGCAGCCTCGGGCTTGCCAAC
>JAKBES010000182.1 GCA_021833665.1 Acidobacteriota bacterium | reverse complement strand
TTCGAGGCGGCCTGTGAACACTGACGGCTTTGTCTCGATGGAGGCTGTGATCTTGCTTCCCAAGAGGATCCCCCTCCTCTAGACCTCCCCGGCCGCGAGGCCGGGGAGGTCCCCCTCCCTCCTCACGGGACGGGAACAGGGGCGCTTTGATTCGCTCTCCATGAGGATCCCCCTCCTCTCGAACTCCCCGGGAAACCGGGGAGTTCACCCCTTTTAGGGGACGGGATCGTACCGAGGTTATGCCGGAGCGGCGCGTCGAGTCTTACGGGTACCGGGCCAAGGCGACGCGGCCGCCGGGCCCATCGAAGGCCATGGCGAAATCGTTGAGGATGTCGCGGCCCAGGATGCCGTACACGGGGACGGGAAAGCTCTGAGGAACCTCCGTGACGAAGGCCACGGGACGGTCGTATTGAACGCCCGCCACGCCGATCCGCACCTGTTCGGCCACCCCGGCCGAAAAGGCGCCCGACAGCCCCCAGCCCTTCAGGTTGCCGTACTTCCCCGAGTTGACCCGGATGCCCAGTGAGCCGACGTGCTGGGCCGCCAGCAAGCTCCAGGGTGCCCCCGTGTCCAGGAGGAAGGGGAAGGGCCCCCGCCCCTGGAGCATGACGGGAATCAGGGGCATGCCCCGAAACCATAGGACGGGGAGGACCGTGCACGGTCTGCCCAGGATGGCTTCGGGCGCCGTGCCGGACGGGTAGAGTCCGAAATGGCCCCCGCGCCGGTCGTACTCCACCGCGCCGTCCAGAAACGGGCTCAGTCCCACGTACCCCGCCTTGTTGGTCCAGAATTCGGTGTCCCGCTGGTTCACCACCGCCGGCACGTTCACGAGGGTCCGCCCCGCCACCTCCAGGCGGTCCAGGAGCACCACGGTGGTCGCCTGGGGCCCCTTGTATCCCCAGCCCAGGTACTGCGTCTTGGCCAAGACGGGGAGATGGAGCTTGCGCGCCGTGTCCTCGTTCACCAGGACGTTATCGCTGCCCGTATCCAGCGCCAGCCAGTGGCCCTTCTTTCCGTCGAGGCGCACGGGAACGGAGGGCTCACGCCCGATCTCCTTGAGCTTGGACGCGCCGGGGTACGCGGGAGTGACGGCGGGGGCCGGACTCCGGGCCGCCAGGGCCTCCCAGACCTTCACCTCGCCCTTGAGGGCTGCGTCCTCAGGCCGCCTTGTGGCCAGCTCCCTCAGCAGCGCCAGTCTGGCCCGGGGATCGTCCTCCAGCCGCGCCGCCGACGCCAGCATTCGATCGCTCACGGGGACGCCGTCTGCCCGGGCCTTCGTGAAGGCGGCCAGCGCGCCCTGATCGTCCCCCGAGGCCGCGAGGGCGTCCACCCGCTTGGCGAGAACCGCCGATGCCTGCCGGGATGAGGGAGGGACGGTCCCATAGACGGCCGCCGCCTCGCGCGGCCTGAAATTCAGGAGGAGGGTGTCGCCCAGGAGGATGCGGGCGTCTTCGTCGGCGGGAAGGCGGGCCGCCAAATCCCGCGCAGCGGCCAGCGCCTCGGGCCAACGGCCTAGTTGGAGGAGACACATCGCCTTGGCGGCGCCCAGGTCCTCCTCCTGCGGCCTCGCCTTGATCTCCCCGTCGAGGACCGGAAGGGCCTCCTCGAAGCGGCCCTGAGCCGTCAGTTCAAGGCCCGGCAGGGTCGGGGGAGCCGGCGCGTCCTGCCGGACGGGTCCGCGAGCTCCCAGAGCAAGGGAGAGGGCCATCATCATCGCCCCGTCCCGAATTGTGCGTCGTCCCACGGCTGTCTCCTCTGCGCCACTTTAAGGCATGGCCCTTCCCCTTGGCCACCCGGGGTTTCCAGGAACGCCCGCCGGTGGTACCTTATGCGAGGCGCGCGAAGGCGCGCTCTCGTTCGATGACGTGCTCCTCCAGGCACGTCTCCTAGTCCGCGGCCGCTCCCGATGGCTGGCCGCCCTTCTCGCGGGACACCTCCGGAGGCTCACCATGTCCGTCCGAGTCCGCTTCGCCCCTTCGCCCACGGGTTACCTGCACGTGGGAGGCGCACGTACGGCGCTCATCAATTGGCTCTACGCCCGCAAGCACGGCGGCGTCTTCATCCTGCGCGTGGAGGACACGGACGAGGCCCGGTCCACGCCGGAGATGACCCAGGCCATCCTGGACGGATTGAGCTGGCTCGGCATCACCTGGGACGAGGGGCCCTTCTTCCAGTCGGAGCGCCAGCGCATCTATCGCGACAACGCCGCCAAGCTGCTCGTCTCGGGCCACGCCTACCGCTGCTTCTGCTCCAAGGAGGCCCTGGAGGGGAGGCGCAACGCCAGCGGAAAACCCGGCGAGTGGAAGTACGACAAGGCCTGCCGCTCCCTCTCCGCGGAAGACTCGGCCCGCCGTGCGGGAGCCGGCGAGCCCTTCGTCGTGCGCTGCGCCGTGCCCCAGGGCAAGCTGGGGTGGAACGACGTGGTGAAGGGGCCCATCGAGTTCGACGCCAGCGAGGTGGAGGATTTCGTCCTCCTGCGGTCCGACGGCACGCCCACCTACCACCTCTCGGTGGTGAGCGACGACGTGGACATGGCCGTGACCCACGTGATCCGCGGCGAGGACCACATCAGCAACACGCCCAAGCAGGTGGCCCTCTACAGGGGCCTGGGGCTCGAACCGCCCGTGTTCGGCCATCTGCCCCTCATCCTCGGCATGGACAAGAGGAAGCTCTCCAAGCGCCACGGGACCGTCTCCGTCATGACGTACAAGGACGAAGGGATTCTCCCCCTGGCCCTCTTCAACTTCCTGGCCCAGCTCGGCGCCAACCTCGGCGAGGAGCCCGTCCTCACCATGACCCAGATCATGAGCCGCTTCGACTTCTCGGCCTTGAAACCTTCGGCCTCCGTCTTCGACCGCGAACGCCTCACCTTCATCAACGCCAAGGTCATCGGCGAGACGCCGCCCTGCGAGCTCTCCATCCTCGTGCGGCCGTTTCTGGACGAGGTGCTCGGCGCGCCGGCCCCCGCGATCCCCGAAGCCGCCGTGCGGGTCGTGGGCACCCGCGCCAAGGACATGCGCGAGCTCGCCCTCATGCTGGTCCCCTTCCTCAGCGAGGACTTCTCCTACGACGAGAAGGGCGTGGACAAGGCCCGGAAGGACCCCGCCGCCCTGGCGGCCCTTCGGGCCCTTCTGCCCAAACTCGAAGCCATGGAGGACGGGGAATGGACACCGGCCAAGCTCGAAGACGTCCTCCGGGCTCACGCGGCGGAAACCGGGGTCAAGGCCGGAGCCCTCATCCACCCGTGCCGGCTGTTCCTGACGGGGAAAACGGAGAGTCCCGGGATCTTCGACGTGCTGTGCGCCATGGGCAAGGGCGGCACCCTCGCCCGCCTTCGCCGGGGCCTCACGTCCGTGGCCGGCCCGGCCGCGTAAGGCTCTGCGAAATGCACCTCGCAGCCGCTGCGGCCAAGGATTCGCGCATCGTGCTGACCCTCGACGCGGGAGGGACGAAGTTCGCGTTCTCGGCCGTCCGGGGGGGTGAAATCCTCGGCTCCCCGGTCATCTTCTCCAGCCGCGGCGACGACCTCGACGCTTGTTTGGATACTCTCCTGGAGGGATTTGAGCGCGTTCATCAAGGCGTGGGCAGAACCGCCTCCGCCATCAGCTTCGCCTTCCCGGGACCCGCGGACTATCCGGCGGGGATCATCGGGGACCTCGTAAACCTCCCCGCCTTTCGGGGAGGCGTGGCTCTGGGGCCCCTGCTCGAAGAGCGTTTCGGCCTCCCCGTGTTCATCAACAACGACGGCGACCTCTTCGCCTACGGCGAGGCCCTGGGCGGGCTGCTGCCCTGGGCCAACGGCGAGCTTCGCGCCTCGGGGAGTCCCAAGCGGTTCCGCAACCTCTTCGGCGTGACCTTCGGCACGGGCTTCGGCGCCGGGCTCGTCCACGACGGACGCCTCTACCTGGGCGACAACGCCGCGGCGTCTGAAATCTGGCCCCTCCCCAACGTGCTCGACCGGGACCTCAGCGCCGAGGAGGGCGTGAGCGTACGAGGCGTCCGCCGTGCCTACGCGCGGGCGGCGGGAGCGGCCCTGGAAGAGACTCCCGATCCCGAGGCCATGGGCCGCATCGCCGAGGGGACCATGCCGGGCAACCGCGAGGCCGCGCGGGAGGCCTTCCGCCGTCTGGGCCGCGTGGCGGGCCACGCCCTGGCCTGCGCCGTCACGCTCACGGACGGCCTCGTGGTGATCGGCGGCGGCCTCTCGGGCTCCGCCTCCCTCTTCATGCCCGCCCTCGTGGCCGAAATGAACAGGGCGCCGGGCGCCCCCGAAAGCGAGGGGGCGCCAAGCCGTGAAGTGAAGGCCTTCAACCTGGAAGAGGCTCAGGAGCGCGCCGCCTTTTTCTCCGCTCGACCTTGCACCGTCCCGGTTCCCCGTTCGAATCGGCGCGTCACGTACGATCCTCTCAAGCGGACCGGCGTGGGGGTGTCCCGTCTGGGCACTCAAGGAGCCGTGGCCCTCGGGGCCTACGCCTACGCCCTGCATGCTCTGGATGGCCATAAGGAGAGACCATGACGTCGGATGCTTTGAGCCCCGCGGCGGAACGCCCGCCTGTCCCCACGGCCTACCGGTGGCTGGTGCTCGTCATCATCAGCCTGGCCATGTTCGGCAACTACTACGCCTACGACTGCATCGCTCCGCTGGCGGACGTGCTCAAGGCGCAACTGGGCTACTCCGACAAGATCATCGGCCTGCTCAACGGCATCTACAGCTTCCCCAATATCGTCATGGTCCTCATCGGCGGCGTCATCATCGACCGCATCGGCACCCGCCGGGGCACGCTCCTCTTCGGCACCCTCTGCTTCCTGGGGGCCGTCCTCACGGCCGCCTCGGGGAACTGGATGGTCATGGTCTCGGGCCGCCTCCTCTTCGGCCTCGGCGCCGAGTCACTCATCGTGGCGGTCACCACGGCCATGGCCAAGTGGTTCCGGGGCAAGGAACTTTCCTTCGCCTTCGGGATCAACCTCATGATCGCCAGGCTCGGCTCCTTCGTGGCGCAGCTTTCCCCCGGCTGGGCCAAGCCCGCCTACGACCACTGGCAGTGGCCCCTCATCATCGCCGTGGCCTTCTCCACCTTCTGCATCACGGGGCCCATCTTCTACATCCTCCTGGAGCGCCGCGCGGAGAACCGCTACGCCCTGGCCAAGGAGGGGGAGACGGACAAGGTGGTCTGGGGCGACCTCTTCAAGATGAGCCCCTCCTACTGGTACATGGTGGCCCTCTGCGTGACCTTCTACTCGGCCATCTTCCCCTTCCAGACCTTCGCCGTGAAGTTCTTCATGGAGACTCACGGAGCCACGAGGGAGTCGGGCGGCCAGCTCCTGGCCATGCTCACCCTCTTCGCCATGATCGCCACACCCACCTTCGGCCTCATGGTGGACAAGATCGGCAAGCGCGCCCTCTTCATGATGTTCGGTTCCCTGCTGCTCATTCCCGTCTACCTGATGATGGGCTACACGTCCCTCTCGCTCGTCATCCCCATGGCCATGATGGGCATCGCCTACTCCCTGATCCCCGCCATCATGTGGCCTTCCGTGGCCTACATCGTGGACCAGAAAAAGCTGGGTACGGCCTACGGCCTCATGACGGCCATCCAGAACGTGGGCCTCTTCGGCTTCAACGTCCTGGTGGGCTGGGCCAACGACCACTGGAACGCCAGCGCCGTGAACCCCGGCGGCTACCACGCGGGCATGTGGATCTTCTCCTGCCTGGGCTTCTTCGGGCTCCTCTTCTCGTTCCTGCTCCGGCGCAGCGAGACGGGCCCCCGCGGCCACGGCCTGGAGACCATCGTGGCGCGGGACAAAGCCCCCGCCGGCCTGGCGGCGGAAGCTGCCTCGGAAGCCGAGAAATAGCGGAAGAAATCGGTTCCAGGAGCAAAAAGGGGCGGGCCGTCGCGGGCCCGCCCCTTCATCGTTCCTGCTCGCCTTACGCGCCGCCCGTTACTTGATCCAGGGAACCGTGAAGGCCACCGAGACGGTGACGGCGCTCTTGGGGTCGGTGAAGGTCAGCGTGTAGGTGCCGGGGTCACGGCCCGCCGGATTGGCGAAATACAAAAACGCCGTGGTGAAGGTCCGGGCCTGGATCTCTCCCTTCTCGTGAAGGGTGTTGGGCCCGCCCGAGGGGTTGGCGAAGAAGACGGGGGCGGACACGAAGTTGTACGAGTTGAAGTGGTCCGAGGCGTATCCTCCCGACTGGACCAGCCGGTGGTCGTACTGGTAGTCGGCCGAGATGAGGTTGGACCCGTAGTCCTTCCTGATCTCCTCCACGCTGGCCACGGGATGAATGGCCCCCTTGGGGTCCGTGAGCATGAAGGACGCGCGGCCGATGTCCACCACGCCCTTCGTGTCCTTGCCGAGCCAGATCCTCAGGGGGATGTAGGCCTCGCCGCCCCGCAGGTGCGTGGCGTCCACGTCCGCGATGAGGGTTACCCCGTCCTTCTCGGCCGCGTATCCGTAAGCCGTGAGTTTCTTCACCACGCCCGGTTCCATGGCCATCAGCGACACTGCCAGCACCAGAACCCCCACCAGCCCCACCATCGTTCTCTTGCCCATAGCCGGACCTCCTGTCTCCTCTTGGCCTGCCACTCTCAGCATACGGCGTCTGAGTCCATCATGCTGAGGCCGTGACACGCAAGGCGCATGCCGCCGCTCGGCCAGGCCGCGAAGCCCGCCACGAGGAGCCTTCCAGCCTTTCGGGGAAAGGATTGTCCGTGCAGCCGGCGTGTGAGTGTCCACCGGGCAGGACAATGGAGGCAATGGGCAACAGGCAGTAGGCTATGGCGCTTCGGCGGTGGCGGGTACTCCTCTCCCTGCTGCCCGCTCCCCGCTCCCTTCTTCAGGCGCTTCGGCGGCGGTTACTCCTCTTCCTGCTCCCCGCTTCCCGCTCCCTTCTTCAGGCGCTTCGGCGGCGGTTACTCCTCTCCCTGCTCCCCGCTCCCCGCTCCCTTCTTCAGGGGCGACGTGAACGTGAGGCGTGGGCAGGGAGGAGTGAGCAGTGAGGAGTGAGGAGTGAGGAGAGAAACCAGCCGTGCCCGAAGCGGCCTGCCGGTCGCAAATCCCCCATCCAAATTCCTCCCCTCCCCTTGCCAACAGGTCACGGCCAGGTCAACGGGCTCGGATTCCCTGCTCCAGACCGAGGAGCCTTGCCTTGCGCCAGAGGCCGCCGCCGTAACCCCCGAGCCTGCCGTCCTTGTTCACGACCCTGTGGCACGGGATGAGGATGGCGATGCGGTTCATGCCATTGGCCGTGCCCGCCGCGCGGCAGGCACCGGGCGAGCCCGCCGCCCGG
Organism: Acidobacteriota bacterium; assembly: GCA_021833665.1. Classification (GTDB taxonomy): domain Bacteria; phylum Acidobacteriota; class UBA4820; order UBA4820; family DSQY01; genus JAKAJA01. The sequence goes on along the minus strand of JAKBES010000182.1, from coordinate 261 downwards.
GCCATTTGCTCGTAGGTCCGCGTTTCGCCGTAGGGAATCCGAAGGAGCTCCTCCCAGACGCGCCGCTGGAAAGGCGTGCCGGGAAAAACCAGGGGAACCGTAAACATCATGAGCGTCCCCGAGAAATAGGCCGCCAGCTCCCGCTTGAGGTGTTCGAGGTGGGGGTTCTTGCCGGGCACCACGGCCCGATTGAAGAGCCGCCTGAGGGCCATGAACTGGGCTTCGAGCATGCGACGGTCCGTGAATTCCAGCAGGCAGATC
>JAKBES010000181.1 GCA_021833665.1 Acidobacteriota bacterium | reverse complement strand
TCCCTTGTCGCCCGCCGCCGCCTTGGCCAGACGGCCCAGGACCAGACCCACGTCCAGGCCAGCCCGTCCCGCCACGTCCTTGGCGTACTCCTGCCTCTCAATGGGATCTCCCACGGCGGCCAGGTAGGGCAACACATCATCCAAAAACGCCATCTTGCCGTCCACGCCGCCTCGGACCAGGAGGGGTTTCCCCTGCTCCACAAGGACGTCGAAAAAGGGCTTGGCGCCCTCCACAAGCTTCCCGTAGGCTTGGGCACCGTTCAGCTTGATGAATTCGTCCGGATCTTTCCCGTCCGGAACCGAGATGACCCGCAGGCCCAGACCCTCCCCCAGCAAGACCTGAATGGCCCGCCGGGAGGCGGCGACGCCCGCCGCGTCGCGGTCGAAGTTCAGCACGACCGACTTCGCGTAGCGCTTGACGAGGCGAACTTGCCCCTCCGCGAGAGCCGTACCCAGTGTTGCCGCCACGTTGGGCACGCCCGCCTGGTAGACGGCCAGGAAGTCCATGTAACCTTCCACGAGGACCACTTGTTCCCTTTCGCGAACCGCGCTCTTGGTCCAGTTCAGCCCGTAGAGGATGTCCCGCTTCTGGAAAAGGGGGCTCTCGGGGGAATTCAGGTACTTGGGCTCGTCGTCGCCCAAGGCGCGTCCTCCGAAGCCCACGGTCCTCCCTAAGACATCTACGATGGGAAAGAGGAGCCGGTTGCGAAACCGCTCGCCCCACTCCCCCCCGCCCCGATCCAGGACCAAGCCCGCCTCCTGCGCCTCCTCCGCCGTGAAGCCGGTCCGTTTGAGCTGGGCCATCAATCCGCCCCCCGCCGGAGCGAAGCCCAACTGCAAGGCCTCCTCCGTGGCGGGCAGGATCCCTCTTCGCTGCACGTAGGCCCTGACCGGTGATGCCGCGGGGGCCGCCGCGAGAGCCCCGCGGTAGTAGGCCTGGGCCTCCTGGACGAGCTTTCGAAGGCGTTCCCTGCGGTCGGGCGCCTGGTCCCGCCCTCCGGCAGGACCTCGCAACTCCAGGGTCACCCCCGCCTTTCGGGCAAGGACCTCCAGGGCCTCTTTGAAGCCGACCCCCTCTATTTCTTGAACGAACTGAATCATGTCGCCGCCCTTGTGGCAACCAAAACAGTAAAAGAGCCCATTGTCCAGGTCCACGGAAAAGGAGGGGGTCTTTTCCTTGTGAAAGGGGCAGAGGCCAACGCTTCGACGGCCACGCTGCGCCAACCTGACGTAGTCCTGGTAGACCGTGAGTGGCCCGAGGAGGTGTTTGAGCTCGTCCAAGTTGTGGGCAATCCCCATGATCCCTCACAATCAAACGTTAATGTAGTGCCCGGCTCCCACCCGCGCAACCGGCCACGGCCGTGCCCAGCCCAGCCCGGCTGGAGCCTGTTTCGATCAGCCCTTGAGCGATGCGAGGGTGACGCCGGCGCCTCCGCCCGCGGAGGGAGCGTCCTCGAAGCCTGAAACCAGGGGGCTGTGCTTCAGAAGGGCCCGGACGGCCGTCTTGAGCCGGCCCGTGCCTATGCCGTGGATGATCCGCACTTCCCTCAGATCCGCCATGGCCGCCCGCTCAAGAAAGGGCTCCAGAAGCGCCTCCGCCTCGGCCACGGTCTGCCCGATGAGGTTGATTTCCCAGCCGGCGTCCGCGGCGCTGACGCCGAACCCGCCGCGCCTGGCCTTCGGACCCTCCTCTGGCGGCAGGCCCTCCACGTCACCGTACCCGACGGTCAGGCTCTTCCCGTTGCAGTCCAAGGTCAGCCGCCCGCTTCCCGGATCCGCCTCGGATACGGTGCCGGTCACGCCGAACCCCTTGACCCGAACCCTGTCCCCCTTCGTGAAGAGGGGAGCCGGACGGGCCTCCGGGCGCGCCACTTCGATCTCCGCGGCCACCTTCTCTACCACCTCCGGCACGGCCTTGCGGGCTATCCGCTTGACGGACTGGCGGTTGACCTCGGGTTTGAGCTGGTCCAGAAAGGCCGCCTCCCAGGCCTCGATTCGCCCGGGCAGGGAAGCCAAGAACCTTTCTTTTTCGGCCTCCGCTGCGCCAAGGGCCGCCTGGACCTTCCGCCGCGCGGCCTCCACCTCGGCGCGCTTGTCTTTGAGCCGCTCCACCTCCCGCTCGTGGGCAGCGATTTCTTCTTCGAGCGCGTTTAGAATCTCCCGAAGGTGCTTCTCGCCTTCAGGAAGGAGAGACCGGGCCATGGCCAGGAGTTCCTTGGGAAGCCCCGAACGCTCGGCGATCTCCAGGGCCCGGCTGGCGCCCACCTGGCCCGCTTTCATTCGGTACGTGGGCCGCAGGGTGGCTTCCTCGAACTCCATCCCCGCATTGCCCATGCCCTCCGTCACCAGGGCTCGTGCCTTTACGGCTTCATAGTGCGTGCTGCAGATGGTGAACCCCCTGCGGGCGTGCAGGTGGAGGAGGATGGCTTCACCCAGCGCGGCGCCTTCGTGGGGGTCCGTACCCGACCCCACTTCATCCAGAAGGACCAGAAACGGCTCTTTCAGGCGATCCAGGGCCTCCTTGATGGCCGCCATACGGGCCGAGAAGGTGGAGAGGTCGTCCAGGATGGACTGGCTGTCACCCACGGTGGCGTGCATGAACGGGAAAACGGGCAGGAGCGTGCCCTCGGCCACGGGGATGGGAATGCCCGCCTGGTGCATGGCACAAAGGAGGCCTACGGTCTTGAGGGCCACGGACTTGCCTCCCGCATTAGGCCCGCTGATGACCAGGGTTCTGGTTCCGTTCAGATCGAGGCTCACGTCCAGGGGGACGGCGTTCCTGGGCCCTTCTTCTCCCCAGGCCTCGCGCCGCAGCCCCGCCAGCCCCGCGTCCAGGAGGGGGTGCCGTCCTTGCCTCAACTCCAGGCGGCTCCCGTCGTCGATGAGGGGCAGGATCCCCCCGCAGGCCTTCCCCAACCTCGCGCAGGCCAGGCTCACGTCCAGGGCCTCCAGCGCCTCCCAGGCCGCCTCCATCTCCTCCGAGCAGGCGGACACGCGGGCCGTGGCATCCAGGAGGATCCGCTGGATCTCCTCACGCTCCTCCGCGTCGAGGGCCGTGAGCCTGTTGTTCAGATCGACCACCTCCAGGGGCTCCACGAAGGACGTGGCCCCCGTGGAAGAGGTGTCGTGGAGGATTCCCTTCACGTCCGACCTGCGGCTCGACTGGACGGGGAGCACCAGGCGGCCGTTTCGGACGGTGTAGGTGGCCTCCCGGAGGATCCCCGTCCCGAGGGTGCTGGAAAGGGATTCCATACGGGCAAGGACCTGGCCGCGGGCGCGTTCGCGCTCCCGGCGAATGCCCCGCAGGCGGTCGGAGGCCGTGTCGGCCACTTCCCCGCGCACGTCGAGGAGGCGCTCCATGTGGGCCGCCAGGCGGTCCATGGCGTCTGAATCGGGAAACGCCGAGCTCAGAGCCGGCTTTGCCACCGCCGGATCCTTCAGCCAATCCAGGACGGCCCGGCGGACGCGCAGGTTCTGGCGGAACTGGCGAAAGGTTTCGAGGGGGAAGGCGAGGCCCTGGGGCAAGCGCACGGGTGTCCGGCCGTATCCCTCCAGGGAGATTCGGCCGCACAAGGCTTCGCCCGCGAGGCACTCGGCCGCGCGGGCGTGCCGGTGAAGCACATCGATTCGTTCGGTCCCAGGCAGGAGCGTCTCGGCGCGCGTCTTTCCTTCGGCCGTGGAGGCACACACAGAAAGAAGCGCCAGGACGCGGTCCCATTCCAGGGCCCGCAGGGTCCTGACGTCCATAGATGCGTCGGAGGAAGCCTTAAGCGTTAAACTTGCGTTCCTGGGCCAGGCGCTTGAGGAGTTTCTTGCGGGCGGCCAGGGCCTTCTTCTTACGCTTTACGCTGGGTTTTTCGTAGTGCTGGCGTTTTTTGAGCTCCGACAGCACGCCCGCTTTTTCGCACTTGCGCTTGAACCGGCGGATGGCGCCGTCAATGTTTTCGCCGTCTTTCAGCACGATCGTGGGCAAACTTATCGCCTCCCCTCTTTTCGGATTGTGCACCCTAAAAGCCTCTCGGCGCACGGAATGAGTTTTATACCAGACTTTTCAGGAGGATGCAAGCCCTTGCATGTGCCCTGCTCCCCGCTCCCCGCTCCCTGTTTCCTTCCTCTTGCCCATTGCCTACTGCCTAGTAGTACATCCGCCTTTGCAGCGGGCTCTCGCTGAAGAACTCCCGGGACGCTTGGACGTCCAGCGCGATCTGGGCTTTGAGCTCCGCCACCGAGCCGAAGCGGACCTCGGGGCGTAAGAATTTAAAGAAGAGGCAACGGATGCGGTGCCCGTAGCAATCCCGTCCCCCCTCCAGGCAGTGAACCTCCACCGCCACCTCGGACTTGTCGAAGGTGGGCCGGGTCCCCAGATTGGCCACTCCGGGCAGGAGGGCGGGCTCGCCCAGATCCACGGCGACGGCATAAACGCCGTGCGCGGGAACCAGTTCGTTTTCGATGGCCAGGTTGGCGGTGGGAAATCCCAGCGTCCTCCCCCTGCCGTCGCCTCGCTGGACCACTCCCTCGACGACGTACGGGCGTCCCAGCAGGTGTACGGCTTCCTCCATACGCCCTTCCATCAAGAGCTTCCGGATCCTGGAGGAGGACACGTCCTCGCCCCCGGCCTGGAGCTTGGGGAAGGATTCGGCGATGAATCCAAGCTCCCCTTGGAGGGCCCGCAAGAGCTCGATGTTGCCCTCCCGGCCACGGCCGAAGCGAAAATCCTCACCGATGTAGATCTCCTTGGGCTGCAGGCGGGCCGCCAGGAGGCGGGCGAAGCTCTCGGCGCTCATGACGCTGAACTCGGGCGTGAAGGGTACCTCAAGGAGGATCTCAATGCCCAGGTGGGCCAGGATGTCGCGCTTTTGAGACTGGGTTTGGATGAGTTGGGGGGCGCGTTCTGGGTGGAGAACCTTGAGCGGATGGGGTTCGAAGGTCACTACCGCGCTCGTGCCGCCTTCTTCCCGGGCCCGGGTGATGACTTTTCTCAGGACGCGCTTGTGGCCCCGGTGAAGGCCATCAAAGTTGCCGATGGTGAGAATGACCGGCGGGCTGAGCGCGGGAATGTGGTCCAAATCCGTCAGCAGGATCATGAAAGCCTCATGACCAGAATGGCGAGAAGCCCCGCCAGGAGCCCCGCCGCAACGTCATCCGCCATCACGCCCCAGGCCCCGCGGAGCCGCTCCAGCCGGTTGATGGGCCAGGGCTTGAAGATATCCAAAAGCCTGAACAGGAGGAAGCAGACCAAAATTCGCATGAAGTCCGGCTCGTTGAGGGAGAGGGCGCAGAGCATGCCGGCCACCTCGTCAATGACCACATAGGACGGATCCGTGAGTCCCGTGGCGCCCAGGACTCTGGGCACGGCCAGGGCGGCGAGGAGGAAGACGAGGGCCAGCTCGACGAGGGGCAGGATGAACGCCCACTCATGGGACATGAGGAAGGCGGGAAGGTAAAGGAACACTCCCACCAAGGCTCCCACCGTCCCGGGCATCCGGGGCGTGAACCCCAGGCCGAACACCGTCGATGCAGCTACCGCCCAGAAAGGCCCCTTTCCCTGCTTTTCGCCCTGCTCACCCATCCGAGCGCCCCCGCTTACATGTTCGGCCCTTGGCTCGCGCGCCAATTCTTGTCTTTTATCTTCAAGCTAACAGCTAGCCAACGATCTCCCCCACGAGGTCGTAGGGATGGGCCTCGGAGATGCGGACCCTGGCCAAGGTCCCGGGAGGGGCGAATCCGTCGTTGATGAGGACCCTGCCGTCAATGTCAGGCGCCTGGGTGGCGAGGCGCCCCTGGAGCAGGTGCTCGGTCTCGTCGCATGCTCCTTCTACCAGCACCGTCAGCGTCGCTCCGATTCGCGCCTCGTTCTTCTCATGGGACACGGCCTGCTGGAGTTCCAAGAGCTTCTCCTGGCGGCGGCGCTTGGTGCGAGCATCTACGGGATCACCCAGGGCGTGGGCCCGCGTGCCCTCCTCACGGGAGTAGGTGAAGACTCCCACGTGATCCATGCTGGCCTCCGTGACGAACTCGGCCAGCATCTTGAAATGCTCGCGCTTCTCCCCGGGATAGCCCACGATAAAGGTGGACCTCACCGCGAGGCCGGGGACCGCCGCCCGCGCCCGTTCAAGGAGCCTGAGGAACGCGTCCCCGCTCCCGCCCCGCTTCATGGACCGGAGGATCTCCGGGTGGGCGTGCTGGAGGGGCAGATCCAGGTAGGGAACCACGCGGGCGCTCTGGGCCATGGACTCCAGGATGGCGGCATTCAGATGGTTGGGATAGGCGTAGAGGACCCGTATCCAGGGGATGTCCGTCTCCTTGTCTAGGCGCCGCAGGAGTGTGGCCAGGCCGTCCTTCATACCCAGATCCGTCCCGAAGTCCGTGGTATCCTGCGCCACGAGAATGACCTCCCTGACTCCTTGCGCCGCGAGGCCCTGAACTTCCTTGACCACGTCTCCCATGGGCCGGGAGTGCAGCCGGCCTCGGAACGACGGTATGGGGCAGAAGGAGCAGGGGTTGTCGCACCCCTCGGCGATCTTCACATAGGCCAGGAACGGCGGCGTGGAGAGGACGCGGGGGCACAGCCCGTCGTAGAGGGCCACGTCCTTCCTGACGGGAACGGCCAAGTCGGGGCGGGCCAGGAGTTCCGCCACGGCCCCGGCGGAGCTGAGGGGGATGAAGCCGTCGATCTCCGGGATGGCCTTTCTGAGGTCCTCCTTGTATCGCTGCACCAGACAGCCTGCCACGATGAGCCGCTTCACCGTGCCGGCCTTCTTCCGCTCCGCCACTTCGAGGATGGCATTGACCGATTCCGCTTTGGCCGCGTCGATGAACCCGCAGGTGTTCACGATGACCACTTCGGCGTCTGGGTCGGAGGTGATATCGTAGCCGGCCTCCCGGGCCTGCCCGAGCATCCATTCGCCGTCCACCCAGTTTTTCGGACACCCAAGTTGTACGATCGCTACTCGCATCACACACTCCGAAACGGTTGACGTTAGCACTTAGACGTCCGCCGTGCAACTCGGATACCCTCGCCCTCTGTGGACTTAACGGGGGTATACTTGGGTTTACCCCGGGGTGTCCGGGGCCTTGCCTCGGAGCCTCGCCATGCAACGGATCACAGCCCCCGCACGCCTTTCCGTTCTCGCCGCCTTGGCGGCCCTGACCCTGCCTGCCTGGGGCGGCCTCCCAGCCTCTCCTTCAGCCGCCAAATTGGCGCCACCCGCCGTGGGACAGGCCGTCCGTTTCGACCTGTCCCCTCCGCTGCGGGACATGAAACGCATGCCTCCCCCATGGACCGCCAGAGAGGAGAAGGAGCATGAGGTGCCCAACCGGACTCTGCCCAAGGCCCAGGGCGCCCGCGCCGAAAAGCGGGTGGGGACCGACACGGCCCTCCAGTCCTGGCCCGGCACGGGCGCCGCCATGCCGTCCCCTTCCAAGAACTGGGATGGCATCTCCAACCAGAACATGGTCCTGCCCCCGGACACGGAGGGCGACGTGGGCTTGAACCATTACGTGCAGTGGGTGAACCTCACTCTGGCCATCTGGGACAAGTCCGGAGCCCTCGT
>JAKBES010000180.1 GCA_021833665.1 Acidobacteriota bacterium | reverse complement strand
ACCACGCCCCGCGCTTGGGCCTCGGGGCTGGCCTCGTCGTCGCCCGGCCTCGCGGCCTGGGCCGTCTCCTCCTCCACATCGGAGGGGCTGGTGATGACGTAGGGAAGAGGTTGGGGGGCAAAGGGCGGCGGCTGGGGCACGAGCCGCCCGGGGGGAACCTCCGAAGGAGCCGCGGCGTCGGGACAGGGATCATGTTCCAGGACGAAAAGAGGCGGCCCTACAAGCCCTTCTTCCCAGGCCTCCTCCACGGCCGCGAGGCCCGGTCCCGAGGAGGCCGAAGGAGACCCGTCCTTCAGCCGTTCGTCCAACCCCGTGAGGGTGAGGGTCTCCTTCGCCCGCGTGGCGGCCACGTAGAATTGGCGTTTGAATTCGGCCGTGTCGCGGCCGCGGCCAAGCTCTCTCAAGAGTACGTGGGCCAGCACTTTCTCACCCGTCCTCCGGTCCGTCGCGGCCGCCGCCAGGGGATCCCTCGCATCTCCGGGAATGAGGTCCACGAGAAAAGCGGGCGTCTCCCGCCTGTTGCGCGCGGGCTGGTGGTCCATGGCCACGGCGAAGACGTGGTCGAATTCCAAGCCTTTGGCCCCGTGGATCGTCATGACCTGCACGCCGGCGGCGGCGCCCCTCGGGTCCGGTGGCGTGTAGGCTCCATCAAGCAGGCGCTCCAGGCGGGCCAGCGCCTCCTCTGGCGGCGCAGACGGGCACGTGAGAAGCCGATCGAACAGCGCCATGGCGTTGGCGACTCCTTGGGGGCCGGAGAGGCTCACCGTCGCGGCGGGCCCTCCCAAGTCTTCCCAAATTCGCTGAAGGGTCGCGGCGAAGGGCTCCCGGCCGAAGGCGGGAGCGGCATGCCGCAGGGCTCGGCCAAAGCGCTCAAGTGCGGGATGGGCGTCCCCCGCCTCCGCAAGTCTCGCGGACCACGGGCCCGGGGGCCTCGCGGCCAGCGCCTCCAGGGCCGGCAGCGGCGCCCGGCTCCAAGGAGCCCGCAGGGTTCCCGCCCAGGCCACGTCGTCGTATGGCCTCACGAGCGCCCGAAAGAGGTTCAAGAGATGGCGGACCTCGGGGGCATCGAGCATGGGACGCCCTTCTTTGATCCGCAAGGGCACGCGTAGCGATTCGAAGGCTTCCACGAAGGCGGCGAGGTGGGTCCGAGCGGGGATGAGGACCGCGATCCGGCCTCCCGCTACGCCGCCGGCGAGGAGATTCGCCACTCTGGCCGCCACGAAAGCCGCCTCCTTTTCCCTCGCCTGCTGGCGGGTGGGCCGGTCCTCCGCCCGGCTGCGGGTGCACGTGAAGAGGGCCGCGAGCACGGGAGAAGGCATATCGGACGCCTCCCGGGATGGGTCGGACGGAGCGAAGTCGACCTCGTCCAAGATTTCATCAGGATCTGCCATGACTTTGCCGAAGAGGCCGTTTGCGAATGCCACGAGATGGGGCCGAGAGCGGAAATTGGCGGATAAGCGCAGGGCATGGAGAGGAAAATTCGCCTCCCCCTCGCGGGCCAATCCCGCTCGCTGCATGCGGCGGAAGAGCGCCACCTCGGCTCGCCGAAATCGGTAGATGGACTGCTTGGGATCGCCCACCACGAAGAGGGTTTCGGTTCCGTGAGGTTCCCATCCCTGGGTGAGAGCGCCCAGAATCCGCACTTGCATGTCGTTAACGTCTTGAGCCTCGTCCACGAGGATATGCCTGAGGTGTTCATGGAAGAAGATGAGGCTCTCGCTCGGACGATCGAACCGGTTCAGCGCCCGCAAGGCCGCCGCCTCCAGCTCCGTGAAGTCCAGCCCGCGCGCGTTCCTGGCCCGCCGGAACCGGCTCAGAACGGCTCCAGCCAGGAACACCATGTCGGCCAGGGCCGCCGCGCCGGCGCCGTCCGAGCCCGCGTCGGGCCAGGAGGCCACGAAGGCGAGCCGCGAAGCCACCGGGGGAGGCAGGTCCCGGATGAGGGCCGAGGCGGGATGCTTCTTGAACCCATCGGGGAATCCGTTCCCGCGCGCCATGGCCTGGCGCACGCTTCGTGCCGAAGCACTTTTGTCGGCGCTGCCCGTAAGGAACACGTCCGCGGCGGCCCTCCAGCTCGCCACATGGGCTGCTCCGATGCCGGGAATGGCGGCGGGAAACTGCTTCGCCATCGGGGCGCCGGCCGAGTCCAGGGCCCGTTTAAGATCGTCCCACGCCGAGGCCCGAGCAGAGAAATACTCCTCCAGCGGCTTCATGAAGGACGCGGCGAGCTTGTCGGTCCGTGAGGCCAACGTGTCCGCGAAGCTGTCCGCACCTCCAGCGGCGAAGAGCGACCCCACCATCAGAAGCCGGTCGCGCCGCTTCAAGAGGTCGACGAGCTGCTCCCGCAGCGTCCGAACGCTGTTGTCCGCCGCGGCCAAGCGCCGTCTGAAAGCCGCCATCTCTTCGGAAGTGGCCGCACCCGACGCCGCGGCGGCGAGGGTGTCCGACACGCAGGCCGCCAGCAGCTCATCCTGTTCCACGGGTTCCAGCAACCCCAGACCGGGCGGCACGTCTGCCTCCAGGGGCCAGCCCCGGACCACCCGGGCGCAGAAACCGTGGAAGGTGCTCACCATGAGGGTGTCCGGGCTCAGAAGGCGGTCGCCCAAGGGCCGGTGGGCCGAAACCGCATCGCGGGCGAGCGCCAGGAGCGTGTCCTTCCAGGACCCGTCCCCTTCCGGCCTCTCGCCCCGGAGAGCCCGCTTGAGGACGCCCGTGATGCGGTCCAGCATCTCCGCCGCCGCCCTGTTCGTGAACGTCACGGCGAGAATTTGGCGCGGGTGCCCCACGCGAGGCAGGAGGGCGAGGTACCGCGCCGTGAGCAGGGCCGTCTTTCCGCTGCCCGCTGGGGACTCCAGGATGAAGCTGCGGCTCGGGTCCAGCGCCTCGCCCCGGACCTTCGCATCGGCGGGCGCGGGGCTCAAGGCGTGTCCTCCTCGTCCGATTCCGCCTCCGGCCGCTCTAACGCCCCGTCGAACCGGCCGCAAAGGTCGTAGTAAGGACAGGTTTCACAGGCCCCCGCGCGCCGCGTGAAGGCTCCCCTGGAGGGGGGCCTGGGGTCCGCGGGGAAGAGGCCATCCATGCCACTTGACATGCGCGCCTCCATGGCATGCTCCCACGCGGGCAAGGCCTCGTCCCAATTCACGGGCCGCCGGTTGAAGCTCAAAGGTTCCACGGCCACGTCACCGGCCTTGCCCAAGGCGATGTACCCGGCCTGGAGAGGTTGCCCCTCCGCCTTCACTTCCGAGATGAGCCCGCCTCGCACGGCCAGGAGGTAGGCCGGAAGCTGGGGTGCCTCGCAGCGCTCCACCACCTGGGCCGCCGAAGGGGCCCGGCCCGACTTGTAGTCCCACACCGTGAACCCCATGTTTTCATGATGGTCCACTCGGTCCACGCGGCCCTTGAGCGTCAGGGGTCCGAGGCGGAGGCCCGCGAACCTCGACTCCGCCGCCGCGAATCTCCATCCCTCCCGGGCCCGGTCCTGCTCCGCCTCCAGCCAGGCCTGAAGCACACCGGCCGTGCCCGACTCGTTGTCGCCCATCCAGCGAAGGCGCTCCACGTCCCAAAAGAGGGTCCGCGGATGCCGCGAAAGCTCCTTCTCCACGCTCTCTTCGAGCCACGCCCGCGCACTCCTCACCGCTGCATCCTCACGGTTCGCGCCAGGCCATCCGGGGACGTGCTCGGCCAGGCCGGCGGCGAAGGCGGCGAGAACCGCATGAAGGGCCGTCCCTCGCTCCAGGGGATCGAGGCCTTCGGAAGCCGGACGCAACGGTGCGAGCCCGAGGACCGGGCCCGCGAAGAATCGGAAGGGACATGCCGCCAGTTCCCCCAGCTCTGTGACGCGCCACTCTCCCGAGAGCCGGAATCCCGCGGGTTCCTCCTGGCGGGGAAGCCAGGGCTGGAAACGCGCCAGGAGGCTGTCCCTCAGCCAGCGGGCCCGCATCCAGGCAGCCGGCGGCGCGTTCCACAGATCCACGATGGTAACGGCCCCTTCGCCCGTCCCCTCGGCGCCCCCATCGCGGGCCATGGGACTCGGAGGAAGAAGGGCATCATCCTCGCCGGCCCAGGGGCGGCTCCAGTGCACAACAGGTGCACCCGCCAGGAGCGACGCAACGGCGCGGCGCGCCTGTTCCCATCTCGACTCCATGGTTCCACCCGGCAGGAGGCGCCTCTCACCCGGATGAAGCAGAGGCCTGTCCAGAGCGGGCCTGGGGAGGGTGCGGCCGGTGGCGCCTACGATCCAGAGCTCGGCGAAAGCCAGGCCTCGAGCTTCCTCCGCCGCGAGCACCTGAACACCCGCCGATTCGGGCGTGGGCTCGGCCGCCCTAAGCCCTCCGGCGCAGGCCGAGATCCAGGCAAGGGCTCCCTCCGCGCTCGTCCGGACGGAGCCCGCCTCGGCGGCCAGCGAGGCCACCACTTCATCCACGTGCCGCCTCGCGATGGCGTCGGCGTCGCGGCGCCCCTCTTCGAAAGTCACGAAACCCAATTCCTTCCAGCAGGCCCTCAGCGCCTCCAGCCACTTTCCCAGCGGCGCCCTTCCTAGGGAGGCCAGGCTCCCGAGCGCCGCCACGGGGGCGTTTCTCCGGCCCAGCGCATCGAGGCACGATGCAAGATCGGGGGAGCCGGACGCGGCGAAGAGTGCCTCCCGCACGGCGGCCGCCCTCCCCGCGCCGACCCCCGCGTAGGGCGAACAGAGCAGAGAGGCGAGAAGGGCCGCGGGGGCCGATTCCGTCACCGCCCGCAGAGGCAGAAGGGCCGTGAGGAAGAGCGGGTGCTCCGCCAGGGGCCATCCGCCCGCCAGGTTGTACCGAATCTCCCGCGCGAGATCGGGAGGCGGGCCGTCCCCCGCCAGCTCGTCAAAGCACCGCTTCAGGACACCGAAATAGGGCTGGTCCATATAGACTACGCCCAGATCCGTCCGCCCTTCGTTCCACGCATCAAGGACCTCGGCGCAGACGGCGCGGCACTCCTGAAGCGCCGAGCCGAAGACCCGCACCTCGGGGCCCTCGACGGCCCGCGCGGCACAGGTGAGGTGGACCGCCTGGGACCGCTGCGCGAAGGCGTCGAACAGGTCAGCCTGAAGGGGCGTGGGCGCGTCAAACTCCGCGAGCACCACGCGCTCCGGCAGAGGCACGCGCCCTTCCAGGAGGGCGTGGAGGAGGGACGAAATCGCCCCCTGGTGCACATGAAAACCCTCCGCTGCCGCCCGCTTGAGAAAGCGCTCCGTGACGGCCCTTCGCCAGTCGGAGAGGGTGTGGCCGCCTGCCCCCGAGGCCGGGGGCATCCGGTGCTCGTGGAGGTCGTCCAAGGCCTGCTGGAGGTCGCCATAGAGCGCCGGCCCCGGCACCAGCCCCTCGGGCAGGGCCACGCCCGCCGCGGCCTCGTGCCACACCCGAAGGGAGGCGGCCCGGCCCAGGGGCCGAGTTCCTGGCCATAGAGCCTCGTGGGCGCGTGTGGTCCAGGCGCCCAGGCCGTGGATCCGCAGGCCCGCCCACCCGCAGGGTCCGTCCAGCGCCCTGTCCGCCCTGTGGCGATGGAGGATTCGCCTGGCGAGCCGTGCGGACTTGGTGAGCACGAGGGCTCCACCCTCGGCCTCGTCCACGAGGCGCCGTTCGAAGGCGGCCGCGCTGGAAATGGGCGGTTCAATGATGAGTGGCACGAAACCTCCAATTTCATTGTACCAGGAGCGGACGCCACGGGCTGCTGAGGAACTCGGGTGGGCCGCACGCAAGGGCCTTGGGGGCCATAGGCCGGGGGCGGCGAAGCCGGAGACGGGGGTATACTCTGCCGGGAGGCTTTATGGACAGGGTGGACATCACGGTCATCGGTGCGGGGGTGGTGGGCCTGTCGGTGGCCGCGCACGTGGCCCGTCCCGGCCGGAGCGTCCTCCTCGTGGAGCGCCACCCGTCCTTCGGGCAGGAGACGAGCAGCCGGAACAGCGAAGTCATCCACGCCAGCATTTACTACCCGCACGATTCCCTGAAGGGGCGGCTATGCCTGGAGGGGAACGAGCTCATGTACGGCCTTTGCCGCCGCTTCGGCATCAGCCACAAGAATACGGGCAAGCTGATCGTGGCCGTGACCCCCGAGGAGGAAGCCCGCCTGCCAGCCCTGCTCAAAACGGCCCGGGGCAACGGCGCCCAAGGAGTCCAGGTCATAGGTCCATCCGATCTCAGGAAGCTCGAGCCCAGGGTAGAAGCCCTCGCGGCGATCCACTGCCCCGCGTCGGGCATCGTGGACTCTCACGCCCTCATGCGGCATTTCCGCGCCGCGGCCGTGGACGCGGGCGCGTCGGAGGCCTTCGGCGTGGAGGTCGGCTCCATCGACATGGTCGAGGGCGGTTACCGCGTCAGGGTCCGGGAGCAAGGCGGCGAAACCTTTGCCTTCGAATCGCGCGTGCTGATCAACTGCGCGGGACTGGGAGCGGGTGAGGTGGCGGCCATGGCGGGCATCGACGTGGACGAGGCCCACTACCGCATTTTCTACCGAAAGGGGATGTACTTTCGCGTCATGCGGGGCCTGGACCGCCTCCCTTCCATGCTGGTCTATCCCGTTCCGCCCACGGATGCCACGGTAGGTATCCACACATGCCCCGATCTGGCGGGAGGCATGCGCCTGGGGCCCCACGACGTTTGGGTGGACCACGTGGATTACACCGTGCCGGAGGAGCTCAGGGAACTCTTCCTCCGTGCCTGCGTGCCCTTTCTTCCGACCCTGTCGGCGCAAGATCTGGTGCCCGACATGGCGGGGATCCAGGCGAAGCGCTTTGGGCCGGGAGAGTCCAGCCGTGATTTCGTCATTCGCGAAGAGTCGGACCGCGGCCTGCCCGGGCTCATCAACCTTGTGGGCATCGAATCGCCCGGCCTCACCTCCTCTCCCGCCATCGGCAAGCTCGTGGCGGGGATGGTTCAGCAGCTCATGTAGGGAGTCACCGGACTTCCTCGGGAGTAATCCAGCGGCCTCCGGCGGCGGCTTTGCGGCGCAGGAGGTCGGCGGTGCCGCGATCTCCGTTGGATAGAGCCAGCCCCAGAGGCGTCAGGCCGTCGCGGTTCCGCCGGTCCGTCCGCGCCCCCGCCTTGAGGAGGGCCGCCACCATGTCCCTCGATCCGGCGTCCACGGCCGCGTGCAGGGGCGAGTCGCCCGCGTCGTCCGAGGCGTCCACGTCCGCCCCGTTGGCCATCAGAACCTCCGCGAGGGCCCGGTTCCTCCTCTGGATGGCCACGAGGAGGGGCGTGGCGCCTTCCTTGTCACGTATATCCACCGCCGCGCCGCGTTTGAGAAGGAATTCTGCCGCGCCGCGGGGCCCCCGAGAGGCGGCATAGAAAAGCGGCGTACGGCCCGAGTCGTCCGGACCGTTCACGTCGGCCCCGTGGTTCAGGAGCAGCTCCATGAGATCCCGCCGCCCTGACATGGCGGCGCCGCAAAGCAGCGTCGTGGATCCACCCACGGCGGGACCGTCCGGAGCAGCGCCCGCGTCCAGGAGTGCCGCCGCCAGATCCTGTCGCTCCGATTCCAGGGCCCAGGCCAGGGGAGTCGCTCCCGAGTCGTCCGCCACCTTCGGATCGGCCCCGGCGGCGATGAGGAGGCGG
>JAKBES010000014.1 GCA_021833665.1 Acidobacteriota bacterium | reverse complement strand
AGATGGCCGTGGCGGAGACGGCCATGGGGCTGTCCACGAAGACGGGCATGGCGGGGATGCGGCCCGCGTCATGAAGCCTGTGGAGGAAATAGATCAGTTCCTGAGTGCGCTCTACGGCGAAGGCGGGGACGATGACCCTCCCGCCGCTCTCCGCCGCCTGACGGACGACCTGGGCGAGCTCCTCTTCAGCCGTGTCAATGGGGTCGTGGAGCCGGTCTCCATACGTGCTCTCGCAGACCAGGTAGTCCACGGGCGGGAGAGGGACCGGGTCCCTAAGGATGGGGAGGCCGGGTCTTCCCAAGTCTCCCGTGAACCCGACGGCCATCCCCGAATCCAATTCCAGCCGCACCAGGGCCGAACCGAGGATGTGTCCCGCGTCGTAGAGGGTGGCGCGCACGCCCTGAGCGATGTCGCGGGTCCGGCCGTAGCCTACCGTCACGTACCGCGAGATTGCCTCTTTAACGTCCGCGCTGTCGTAGAGAGGCGGGTAGACCTTGCGCCAGATGCGCGGGCGCTTGCGCTGCTGTTTGTCCAGGAAGCGGGCATCGTAGGCCTGAATCCGTGCCGAGTCCTCCAGAACGAGGCTCGCGATGTCCCGGGTGGCGGACGTAGCGAGGATATCTCCGGCATACCCCTGTCGGACCAGGGACGGGTAATTCCCGCAGTGGTCCAGGTGTCCGTGGGTATTCACGCAGGCGCTGACAGCGGAAGGCGAGAAGGGGAAGGCCTCGTTCTTTCGCCGGGCCTCTTCCCGGTGGCCCTGAAAGACGCCGCAGTCCACCAGGATTCGTGCACGGCCCGTGTCCAGGAGGTGCTTGCTCCCCGTGACCTCTTCCGCCGCCCCGAACGCCGTCAGACTGACCATCGTTGCCCCCTTGCCCTTGCAGGCTAGTCCTCTCTGGGCCGCCTGGCAAGAGAGGGAAGCGGCCTGAACCGGAAGACTGGAAGGGGCTCCCGGGAGCCCCCGCCAGCTGCCGCTCCCTTCGGGCCATCCCGTTACTCGCCGTACCTCTTTTGGTAATACTGCTGGATGGTGTCGCGGTCCCCCTTGGAAAGCCCTTGAAGCCAAAGGTTAGCGTCGCTTTTCTTGATGTCCGCGGTGACGCCGGGGAGGAGCGCCTCGGCCTCGGGCAGGAACTCGCTGTAGAAGGTCTTGGCCACCTCGTAGAAGCCGTGCCACTGGACGTAGTCGGGTCCCATCATGGAGGCGCCCATGCGGGCGCGGCGGCCCTGGTGGTGCCACAGCTCGAAGTAGGTCCACTGGATTTTTTCGGAGAAGGGCGATGGTCCGAGCTTGCCCGCCGCCTTGAGCTTGGCCATAACGGCCTTGGCGGGATCGGCGAACTTGGTGTTGTAAAGGTCCACGGCGCTGTCGTACTGGACGTAGAAGTTGTTGATCCAGTTCGCGCCGTGACAGTTCATGCACACCTTCTTCATGTCGGCGCGTTTGGCCTCCCAGTTAGCAAGATGGATGGAGACTTCGGGCCGCAGGGTCCAGGAAAGGCGGGTGCCCACGTCGTGGGTGGCGGGCATGTCCTTGGTCGCTCCCATGTGGCACGTGGCGCAGGTGGGGGCGGCGCTGTAATCCTTCCCCAGTACCCATGACCGCGAGGCCAGGTTCATCTGGCCGATGAGGGTGCGATAGGTGACCCCGTGTTTGCTCTCAGCGTAGATTTCCGACTGGGGATGGTCCGGTCCCAGGTGGCAGTAGCCGCAGCTCTCGGGCTGGCGGGCGATGGAGGCGGCGAAGGTGTGGCGGCTGTGGCAAACGGAGCAGGACCCTTTGGAGCCGTCGGGATTGATGCGCCCGATGCCCTCGTTGGGCCACGTGGTGGGATCGAGCTTTCCGTCCTTGATGACTTTGATGACGCTTCCATGGCACTTCACGCACCCGTTGACGGCGGCGGGGCGGCCTTCGACCACGTCGCCGAGAATGTTGTCCAAGGAGCCCAGAATCTCCCCGGCCTGCGCGTGGTGGCTCGCTTCAAACTCGCGGGTTTCCTGATCGTGGCAGATCCCGCAGTGTTTGGGCGTGACCACCACGGAAATGAACTGGCCGAAATGCTCAAAGCCGTCCTTCCGGCCCTTGTCCACCTGGTGGCATTCGAAGCACCCCACGCCGCTTTGGGCGTGGCGGCTCACGGCCCATTGCTGGACCACCACGGGGGCCGTGGAGGTTTCGTGGCACGTGATGCATGCCCTGCTCTCCGCGGAGACGCCCTCCATGAGGGCACCCATGGAAGAGGATGGTGGGGGCTGCTGGGCCACCGCCCAGCAGGCCAAAGTCGTTGAGGCGGCCAGCGCCGTGGCCAGGATCGAGAGCTGCTTCATGGTCCCCTCCTCACGAAAACCCCGAGAGCGCTTCCTTCGGATTTAGCCCTTCTTGATGGTCACGGGCTGCGAAGCGCGGTTCATGGTCAGCAGGAAGACGAACCGCTCCTTGGCCGTCACCGCGTGCGGAAGCCCCGCCGGCATCACGTAGAGGGATCCCGGGACCCCCTGGTACACCTTGTCGCCCAGTTTGATGTCGGCCTTCCCCTGAAGGATGTGGATGACCGCCTCGAAGGGCGCGGCGTGTTCGCTCAGGGCTTGTCCCGGTTCAAAGCAGAACAGAACGAGCTTGGTGAAAGGCGACTCGTACACGGTCTTGCTCACGATGCCCCGCTCGGCGAACTGAACGGCGCCTTCGAGCTGGACGTGCGTGGCTTTGGTTTCATCTGGCATGGTGGGTCTCCAAGGCGGGCTGGCCCGCGACGGCAGGGGACGAACCCCCGGTAAGGATGGCTTTCACGGAAAGGACCGTCCCGAGAAGGACGGGCAGGGTTCCCACGAAAATGAACGTCATGTCGCCGATGACGCGGACCCACTCGCTCTTGTGGAAGAAGCCGTGCATGGTGAAGTCCAGGCTGCGGGCGTGGGCGTAGCCATTCTGGACCACGTCGTAGAGCTGGAACACGCCCGCCGGGAAAAGGTTGAGAAGGATCATGAGGCCAAGGCCCACGTTGAGGCCCCAGAAGCCCACCTGGAAGAACTTCTCAACCCTCGGCCACGCTTCGTCGGGAGTCATGGAGCTGAGGGCGTAGACCAGGACCGCCAGGGCGAGCATGCCGAAGACCCCGAACATGGCGGCATGGCCGTGGTTGGGCGTCAGGGTGGTTCCCACCTCGAAGTACGACACGATGGGGAGGTTCACCAGGAACCCGAAGATGCCGGCCCCCACGAAGTTCCAGAATCCCACGCCCATGAGGAAGTAGATGGCCCACTTCTGCTTTTCCGCCAAGGGCTTGTGACAGTCCGCGCAGACCGTCTTTTGGAGCTTGATGAAATCCCACGCGTCCAGGGTCAACAACGTCAGGGGGACCACTTCCAAAGCCGAGAAGCACGCCCCCAGGGCCATGGCGATGGTCTCTTCGCCGGTGAAGTACCAGTGGTGGGCCGTTCCCGCGAGTCCTCCGGCGAGGTAGAGGATGGCGTCCAAGTACACGATCCGGGTCGCCGTCTTGGTTCGGACGAGGCCCATGTGGGTGAACATGACCGCCACCAGAACCGTGGCGAAGAGTTCGAAGAACCCTTCAACCCACAGGTGAATGATCCAGAACCGCCAGTGGTCGATGACGGCGAAGTTGGTTCGCGCGCCCCAGAAGAAGGCGGGAAGGTAGAAGACCACGACGGCCGCCGAAGCGAGCATGAACAGCCAGGTGAACTCCCGCTTTTCCGGAAGCTTCATGGCGGGCCGCAGGGCGCGGTACATGAGGGCGAGCCAGAAGACGAGGCCGGCGGCCAGCAAGATCTGCCAGAACCGTCCGAGGTCCAGGTATTCCGACCCCTGGTGCCCGAACCAGAACCAAAGGCGGCCCAGCTTGTCGTTGATTCCCAGGTACTCGCCGAAGAGGCTGCCGAACACCACGACCGCAAGGGCGGTGAGCAGGAGGTAGGCTCCCCACTTCTGCCCCTTGGGCTCCGAGCCGCCCAGCAAGGGGGCCATGAAGAGGCCTCCGCCCACCCAGGCCGTGGCGATCCAGAAGATGGCGAGTTGGAGATGCCAGGAGCGTGCGAGGTTGTAGGGCAGGATGCTTGCCAGGTCGAATCCGTAGAACCCGCCTGGTTCCACGCGGTAGTGGGCGAGGACTCCGCCCAGGAGGACCTGGAGGAAGAAGAGGAGGGCCACCACAAGAAAGAAAAGCGTCGTGGCCTTCTGGCTGTCCGTAAAGGCGGTGGCGTGCGGGACGGCGGCGTGGGCGGGATTCTGGGTCCCGTCGCCGCGCCAGCCCAGGTAGTCGAACTTGCCGAAGAGGAACAGGATGAGCCCGAGGCCGCCCAGGAGCGATACGAGGCTCACGGCGCTCCACAGCAGGGCCTGAGGCGTGGGGCCGTTTCCGGCGAGCGGCTCGTAGGGCCAGTTGTTCGTGTACGAGTAGGTTCTGCCGGGACGGTCCGCGCGAGTGGCCCAGGAGGCCCAGGCGAAATAGCTGGTAAGGGCCTTCAACTCGCCGGGATCTTGGACGAAACCCGCCGGGAGCCCGGGGGCGCCCTTGGCGAAGTAGGAGGCCCATTCGGTCTGCTGGAGCGCGTAACTTGCGGCCTCGCCCGGGGTGTAGGTGAGCGTCTTGGTGGCTTCGTCATAGCGGTTGGTTTTGAGAGCCACGACCGTGTCTGACGCCACCGCGGCACGCTCCTCCGGGGTGAGCGCCGAGGCGTCTTTTCCAAAGCGATCCGCGGCCAAGGTGTCGCGGGTGATCTCCGCCTCCCGGTGGAGATACGACGCGGAGTAGTCCGGGCCCAGGTAGGCGCCGTGGCCCCAGAGGGTCCCGTGTTCCATGAGGCCGTACTTGAAGAAGACTTCCTGTCCCCGGCTGATGTCGTCGCCGCTGAACAGAACCGAGCCCTTCCCGTCCACGACTTTCTCCGGGATAGGCGGGGCCTTCTTGTAAGCGAAAACCGTCATGATGATAAGCAGGGTAAACCCCGCGGCCATGACTCCCAGGGCCCCCGCGCGCCACCCCTTGGACAGGGGCTTCTCCGTGGCCAGCTCGCTCATGTTTTCCCTCCCGGCTGCATGTCAATATACATCATGGAGGAGGTCTCATGGTGGCTGATCCCATCAAAAGACCCCGCCTCCGGTCCCGGCAGTTCGTGCTCTACATGTGCCCGGCGCAGCCGGCACAGGCCGCGCCCGCGCTCATGCTCGCGGGATCCGGTGGATACTCGTCCACGAGCCGCTCGGCCAGGGCATGGAACGCCGCGTGTTGCCCTGCTCCCATGACGTCGCGCTCAAAGGCCTCGAAGCCATCGGACAAGGCGTTCATGCGATCGTCCGGAATGGCCTGGGCGGCCATCGGGTAAAGGATGTTGTCTTCCTTCAGAATGTGGGCGCGAAGCAAGGGCATATAAGCGAGGGCGTGCGAGATGACGGTCGCACGGTCGGCCGGCGAGAGAGCTCCTTGCCCCTCTCCGATTTCGGCGAGCGCGCGTACGTGGAGGCGGCCCTCCACGTGATCGGAAAGCATGACCGCGATGGGTCCAAACTCACGCGGGAAGCCGAACTGCGTCATCGTGGGGAAAAGCTGGTCCTCCTCCTTGCCGTGGTGGCATGTGTCGGCGAAGTTCTTGAAGAACGCGGCGTAATCTTTCACCGTCTCGCGATCGGCGCCGGCCCCGTGCTGCAAGCTCAAGGCAAAGGTCTCGAGGGATCCGAGGACCTGTCCAATGAGCCGGTGTTCGGTCATGAGGGTTTCGATGGCGGGATGCATGGATGACTCCTTATCGCTTGGGCTAAAGCATCAGTGGATGCGCATATGCGCAGACATGAAGAAAAAAGGGGCTCGGGCCGTCAGGAGGTCTTCACCGTCCTGAGGTCGGCGATGGACGTGGCGCTCAGCATCTCCTTATACTGGCTTTGAATGCGCTCCCAGTGATAGTGAAGGGGACAGGGATCGGCCGCGTCGCACTTGCGAAGCCCGAAGAGGCATTCCTGATCGTCCCGCTGGGGGTCAAACAGGTTCAGCACTTCAGAAATGGGAGTCTGCCGCATCTCCTCCTTTAACAGGAAGCCGCCTCCCCAGCCTTTATGGCTCAGGACGAATCCTCGCTTGCGCAACTGATTCAGGATTTTGGAAAGATAGTTGGACGGAATGCCGGTGTCGAGCGCGATTTGCCCGCCCTGAATCCACTGGCCAGGGTGATCGGCAAGGTACCCGAGAATTCTCAACGCGTACTTCCCGGTGTGGGAAACCATCTCAACACCTCACAGCATGAGTATATGCGCTGATATCTGGTTTGTCAAGCCGCCGTGAAGCCCATGATCTACCAGGGTTTCATGCCGGGGCGCGGTGTGTCGGGAGGGCGAACTTGATCCTGAAGCTCCTTTGCGGGAGGCATGGGGAGCTGTTCCAGTACGTCGGGCGGCTTCGTCTGGGGCGGAGGTTGTTCGGGCGGAGGAGGGGGCTGCTTGGGAGGCGACTGGCGCAAAATCCATTCGTAGAGAAGCTGCGCATCCCGGTTGGTCGGATCGTCTATGAGAAGCGCCCGCAGGCTCGACAGCGCCCGCTCTCGGTCATTGCCGGCATAGAAGGCTTGGGCGAGGTTGTAGAGCGCGCGCTCCTTGACCACCGGATCCGATCCGGCCATGGCCAGAGAAAGCTCGTTCACCGCGTCCTGGGGTCGCTTGAGGGCAAGAAAGCACGTACCCGCATTGAAGTGGAGGCGGTACTTCAAGGCGGAAGAAGGGGCTTGTTGGAGCGCCTTCTGGTATAGCCCCAGAGCCGTTTCAAGACGGCCCGAGGCATAGGCGGTCCGCGCGCTCTCGGCGAGGGACTGAACGGACTGGGCATGGAAGGCTGTACCCGCAAGCGCGAGGCACAGGAGGGCGATGGCGAGCGTTCCTCTCCCGGACCGACGCTGATCGGGCGGTGCGGGGGAGAGAAAGCCGCGGCGGTCGGGCAAGGCCAGGGCGAACAGGAGCATGCAGAGAGCGGGCACCAGGAACCACGTGAACTGGTCCTGCCGCATGGCCTGAGACCGGGAGGCGTACTCCTTGCGTTTGAGGTGCCCCAACTCTTCGACGATCTGGGGGACGACGCTCCCGGAGCCCGCCAGGGTCCAATAGCGGCCGTCGCTGATGGCCGCTATCTGGGACAAGGTCTTGGCGTCCAGGCGGCTCACCGCGGGTGCGCCCGTGGAAGGGTCCGTCATGGGTTGGCCGTTCAGGCCGGGGACGGGACCGCCCGCCGCTGTTCCCACGCCCACGCAGAAGATGCGAATGCCCAGCCTGGCCGCGGTGCGGGCGGCGGCCACCGCCTCGGTTCCCTGGTCCTCCCCGTCCGTGAACAGGAGGATCACCTGGTCGCGGTCATGGGGCTGGGGGAAGAGACGGATGGCCTCCGCGATGGCTTTGCCGATATCCGTGCCCTGCGCCGGAATGAGATCGGGATCGGAGATGTCCAGGAGCATGGCAATGGCGGCCGAGTCCTCCGTCAGGGGTGAAAGGGTGACGGGGACTCCGGCGAAGGCCACGAGGCCCACCCGGTCGCCCTGATCGGCCGCGAGGAAGGACTTGGCCTCCAGGCGGGCGCGGTCGAGACGGCTGGGGGCGATGTCCTTGACGGCCATGCTCCGGCTCGTGTCCATGAGGAGAACCACGTCGAGGCCCGTCTTCTGGATCGTCTCCGCGACCTCGCCCCACTGAGGTCTCGCGAAAGCCCCCGCGGCGAGAAGGAGCGCGCCCCAAAGGCAGGCCCGGCGCAGGAAATCAAGTTCGGGGACGGGGAGGATGCTCAAGGCTCGCACGTTTGCTTTTCCACCCCACCGAGCCGCTTCGCGCTGGCCCTTGATGCGCATGGCGAGAGCGAACAGGATCAGGGCGGGAATGAGGAACAGCGCCCAGACGCCGAACGGGTTCGCGAAGGGCGTCATGGCAAGGCCCTCCCCGGACCCAGGCGCCAGAACGCCTCGGCCACGAGACAGAGCAGGGCCAAGCCCAGCGGCCAAAGGAAGTAGTCCTGGTACCGAACGTAGGCAGAAGCGTTGACTCTGCTTCGCTCCAGCTTGTCGATGGCGTCGAAGACCCTCTCCAGGCCCTGGGTGTCGGTGGCGTTGTAGTACACGCCGTCGGTGGCTTTGGCCAGCGCCTGGAGGGCCGATTCGTTGAACCCGATGTGCACGTATTGGTAGGATCGGTTCCCCTCAGCGTCCAAAACGGGGTAGGGCACGACTCCGTTGCTGCCGATGCCCACCACGTCGATGCGGATTCGGTGAGAGGCGAGGAGCTGGGCCGCTTGGAGGGGCTCGAACTGGCCTCGGTTGTTCTCCCCGTCCGTGAGGAGGATCACCACCCGGCTCTTCTCAGGGGCGGCGAGGAGCCTCTTTCCCGCCGCCACGAGGGCGTCACCGATGGCCGTTCCGTCGATTTCGGGACGGTTCACGGCCTTGAGGTCCGCCACAATGTTTAAAAGCACCTTGTGATCCGAGGTGAGGGGGCACCGCAGAAAGGGCATGGCAGCAAAGGTGATGAGCCCGATGCGGTCGTCGGGCCTTCGGCGGATGAAGTCCGCCAGCACGGTGCGCGCCACGTCGATGCGGTTGTGGGGCTTAAAATCCTCCGCGACCATGGAGCCGGAGATGTCCAAGACGAGCATGATGGCCACACCCTCCGTGGTCACCGTGGTTCTGCTCGTGCGGGCCGCCGGGCGAGCCAGAGCGAGGACCATCCCGCACACCGCCAGACCCAGCAAGGACGTGGAGACCCATGGAAACCAGGGGTTGCGGCCGCCGAGGGCTTCAAGGAGGGCGGCGGGCGGATAGGGCACGGCGCGCCGGGCCCGGCGAAGGGCCCAAAAGCGAAGCACCATGAGGATGGGAACCAATAGGAGGAGCCACAGCCACGCGGGCTGCCGGAAAACGAAGGACGTCATGGCGCGCCCTCCTTGGAGGGCGGCGGAGCCGCCACGGCCGCAGCGAACCTCAGGGCCCGGTCCCGGGTGCCCGACTCCTCCCTGGCCTCAGGATAGTAGCGGGCGAAGCAGACCCAGTCACACAACGAAAGAACGGCCATGAGGTCGGTGGCCCGCTCCGGAGAAAGGTGTCCCATCTGGCGAAGGCCGGCCTGGACCTCGCTCGTGGTCCACTCCAGGTAGGGGAGTCCCGTTTTGAGTTCGAGGTAGTCTCTGAGGCGCTGGGATAGGGTCCCGTAGCGTTCCTCTGGGGGCATGGGCGACCGGAAAAGGCGATCCACCTCTTCGCTGATCCATCGGTCCGGATCCGTGATCCGAAGGGAGGGAGGTAATTGGGCCGCGGGGGGACGGCGCCGCCTGTGCCGCAGATAAGCAAGAACCCCGAGGGCGGCCGCGAAAAGGAGGAAGATTCCGAGGATGATCCATGCCCAGGGAACGGGCCTGGGCAAGCCCAGGAGGGCGGCAGGGGGCGGCTCCGGCTGGTTACCGGGAGGGAGAAGCGCCTGGATCGTAAAGTCGGGGACGGTGAGAAGGTAGGCCTGCTTTCGGTCACCCGTGCGAATGGCGAGGGGCAACGGTGGAAGGTGGATCGTTCCCGTGGCGAAGACCTGAAGCTGAACCTTGAGCACGAGTGTCCCAGGGAAGGTCTTGGGCGTGACCGAGGTCACGCGCGAAATGCGGGAGCTTCCCCAGTCGGCTCCCTGCGTCAAGTCGCCCTCCACATAGAAGGCGGGAGTGCTCAACGGAGCGCTGATTTCCAGCGGGACGAGGTTGCCCAGATGGTACACGCCTGGAACCACTCGCGCGGCCAAGGGCTGAGGCCGGGGCTCTGCGGGAGGTGCGGCGCGGAGCATGGAAGCGAGCGCCGCGGCGGCCAAGGCGAGGAAAGCCGTTCTCACGCCGCGTGCCTCCCGCCGCGGCCGCGGAAATAGGCCACGATCGGCGTGAGAACGTCAGCTCCCGTTTCAAGGCTGACGGTGGGGACACCGGCGCGCAACAGGGACTGGAGGAGGAGGTGTTTTTGCCTGAGCCGGGTTTCGTGGAAGCGCCGCCGCAGCTCGGCCGAGGAGGTTCTCGACCACCCGTTGCGGCCCGTCTCGGGATCGACCCATTCCACCCAGCCCGCGGCGGGGATCTGCGTCTCACCCGGGTCCTCTACAAAGAGGGCTGTCACGTCGTGCCTGCGAGCCAGAACGGGCAGGCCGCGCCCCAGGGGCGCCAGGAAGTCCGAGCACAAGAACACGGTGGCTTTCCTGGGGATGAGGCGGTTGAGGGCCGAAAAGGCCGCGGAGAAATCCGTACCGCGGCCCTTGGGCTCGAAGTACATGACCTCTCTGATGAGGCGAAGGATGTGTTCGCGGCCCTTCCGTGGCGGGATGTAGAGCTCCACCCGGTCCGAAAAGAGGAGCATGCCCACGCGGTCCTGGCTCCTGAGGGCCGAGAAGGCCAAGAGGGCCACCGCCTCCGCCAGCACTTCGCTTTTGAGGCGGCCCGCCGTTCCGAACCGCAGGGAGCCGCTGACGTCCACGGCGAAGAGGAGGGTCTGCTGGCGCTCCTCCTCGAACTGCTTCACGTGCAGCTCCCCCGTGCGGGAGGTCACCATCCAATCGATGGCACGGTAGTCGTCCCCCGGCTGGTAGAGGCGCACGTCGGCGAATTCCATGCCCTGGCCCTTGAAGGCGGAGTGGTATTGGCCGGCCAGCACCTCCTTCACGGCCTTTCTGGTCCGGATTTCGATGAGCCGGACCTTTTTGAGGATTTCCCGGATGTCTAGCATGGGACCGTCGAAATGAGGCCGTGATGAGGAAATGGGGAGATGAGGAGATAAGGGAAAACACGAAAGCGCCTTCGGCTACGCGAAGTTGCACCGTCCTGCCCGCGTCCCTGCATGGCCCCAACCCTCATCTCGGCATCTCTTAAGGTCCACATCTCGAGTCCTACGGTACTTCCACGCTCTCGAAAATTCGGGCCAGGAGGCTCTCGGCGGTGATGGACTCGGCCTCCGCCTCGTAGGTGAGAATGAGGCGGTGCCTCAAGACGTCCATGCCCACGGCCTTCACGTCCTCGGGAGTGACGTAGGCGCGGCCCTTCACGAAGGCGTGGGCCTTGGCGGCGAGGGTGAGGAAGAGGGTGGCCCTGGGGGACGCGCCGTACCTGATAAAGCCCTCCGCGGACACCTTAAACCGGGCCGGGTGGCGGGTGGCCTGGATGAGGCGGACCACGTAGTCCTTGATGCGCCCGTCCACGTAGAGCTGATCCACGACGACGCGGGCGCGGAGGATGTCCTCCACGGAGATGACCGGCGACACGGCGGGACGGGTTCCCGTGGACATGCGTTCCACCATCCCCCGTTCTTCCTCCGGAGTGGGGTACGTGATGACGATTTTCATGAGGAAGCGGTCCACCTGGGCTTCGGGGAGAGGATAGGTGCCCTCCTGCTCGATGGGATTTTCCGTGGCCATGACGAAGAAGGGCTCGGGAAGGGGGAACGTGGTGCCGCCCAGGGTCACCTGCCTCTCCTCCATGGCCTCGAGGAGGGCCGACTGCACTTTGGCGGGGGCCCGGTTGATCTCGTCGGCCAGGAGAATCTGGGTGAATATGGGCCCCTTCTTGGGTTCAAAGGCGGCTTGCTTCGGGTTGTAGACGAGGGTGCCCACCAAGTCCGAGGGGAGCAGGTCGGGAGTGAACTGGATGCGCTGGAAGGCGCACGACGTGGCTCCCGCCAGGGATTTGGCCGCCAGCGTCTTGGCCAGCCCCGGGACGCCCTCCACCAGCGCGTGCCCCCGCGAGAGCAGGCAAATAAGCAGGCGGTCCAGCAGGGCGCCCTGGCCTACGATGACGCGGCCGATTTCCTCCAGAAGCCGGACCATCGAGGCCGCTTCCGAATCCACCTTCCGCTGGAGCTCCCGAAGCTGTGCGTCCATCCCCACCTCCGTGGCCAAATTCTACGGGGCCTGGCGAGGCCGGTCAAGGATGGGTGGTTCCACGGCCCCTCCCGCGGGGGCGAGGCGACTTGCGCGGCGGGTTCAGCGCCCTTCGCTTCGGGAGCCCTTCGGGGTACACTTGGTTCAGAGGAGGCCAGGTGGAGCCTGAACTGCAAGCCCGCGTCCAAGGAGGAGAAGAGGCTGGGCGCGACCAAGCGCCTCGGTACGTCGTTCCCGTCTTCGAGGGACCCCTGGATCTTCTTCTCTACCTCATCCAGAAAAACGAGCTGGAGATCGCCGACATCCCCATCGCGCTCATCTGCAAGCAGTACGAGGAGCACCTGGCCAGGATGAGGGATCTGGATCTGGACGTGGCCGCCGACTTCATCCTCATGGCCGCCACCCTCATTTTCATCAAGAGCAGGATGCTCCTCCCGCCGCCCGCCGCCGAGGACGGGGCCCAAGGTCTGGAGGACCCGAGGCAGCCCCTAGTGGACCAGTTGCTGGCCTACCAAAGGTTCAAGGAATTGTCCAAGTTTCTGCTGGAAGCGGAGTCCGTCTCCAGCGCCCAGTTCGGCCGCCAGGAAGGGGCTCTTCCCGGGGGATGGGACCCGGACGCGGCGGCCCTGGAGGTGGATCTCTACGATCTGCTGGATGCCTTACAGCGGGTTCTTCGCAGGGCCGCTGACCGCAAGGAGCGGCTCGTGTATGCGCCCGAAGTCAGCCTCGTGGCGTGCATGAACACCGTTCTGGACCAGCTCGGCGTCCACGGGTCTCTCCTGTTCCAGGAGCTCTTCGCCGAAGGGGCGAGCCGCCTGGAAATCGTCGTGACCTTCCTCGCGCTCCTGGAGCTGGTGAAACAGAAGGTCGTCCTCCTCTTCCAGGAGGCTTCCCTAGGCCCCTTGAGGGTGGTTCTGGCGTCCTAGGGGTTCTGCGCCGCCTCGCATCCTCGCCTTCCCGGGCCCGCCCTTATTAGGGCGCGCTCAGCAGACTTCTTCATCCACGGCGCGCGCGGCGGGAAGCCTGAGGAGGATGCGCCCCCGGTCCCCGGGGAATTCTTCGCATCGAAGGTCGCCCCCCATGAGGGTGGCCAGGTAACGGCCCGCCGCAAGGCCCGGGCCCGTGAGGCCGGCCTCCGCCTGGGCCGCGGATGCGGGCTGGAAGAGGCTGTCCAAGATGCGCTGCAGGGACGGATGGTCCTCCAGGAGAGACGGAATGTCCACGGCCAGGCACACATAGGCCCCGTCGCGGGAGATCTGACAGGCGATGGCGGTCCCCGGGCGCGCGAAGCGCAGGGCGTTGTGGGCGATGTTGCGGAGGGCGTAGGCCAACCCCGTGTGGTCCGCCCTCACGGCGTCAGGCCCATGCACTTCGCAGGGCTCGAAGGCCGCCATCACGTAGCCCGTCCGCCCGAATCCTTCGCACACGTCGTTCCATGCCTGGACCAGCGATTTGGGCGAGGGCTGGGCGTGGACCTTGCGCAACATACGGGAGAAGTCGAGGAGCTGGTCCACCATGTCCGAGAGAGAAAGGATGTTGCGGTAGATGGTCTGGACCGGCTTCTCCTGCTCGGAACTCAGCGCTCCGTAACGGCCCCTCAGGAGAAGTTCTGCGAAGCCCTGGATGACCACGGGCGGTGTCTTGAGGTCGTGGGAAAGGCTGAAGAGAAGGTCCTCCTGAAGCGACGAGAACTGAACCAGCCGCTCGTTGGCCTGCTGGATGGAGGCCGCCAGGGCGGTCTGTTCGCGGGAGCGGCTCACCGCATCGGTCACGTCTTTGAAAACCCCCTCCGTCCCCAAGAAGGTTCCTTCCTGGTCGACGAGGCTTCGGATGCTCATCTCAAGGAAGACCACCGAGCCATCGTTCGCTCGCGCTCGGCCGACAAAGGCCGCCACGTGGCCCCACTCCTGGACCTGAGCCCGAATGCGGCTCCAATCCCTGTGGTCCGCGGAGAGGTCCCGCGTGTTCATCTGGCCCCACTCGGGAGAGGAACGCCCGTAGATTCGGAGGCCCGCGTCGTTGATGTGCGTGATGTTGCCTTCGGTGTCGCTGCGGTACATGCCGATGTTCAGCCGGTCCAGGATCTCCATGAGGCTTGCCAGCTCAGGTTCTGGCCTCCATTCCTTCGGTTTCATGAACGAAGATTACACGAACATAACACCTTTGTCACGGGCCCGGCCGCTCGCGGCTTCGAGTCCTTGACCGGTAAGGCCTCAAAAGGCTATGCTTTTTCACACGGAGGCACGAGTGGACTGGCGCCGGATGAGAATCGTGGGGGGCTTTGAATATCTCGGAGGGCTGACCCTGCTCGCCAGGGAGACGGCTCGATCGGCCGCCACATCGGCCTGGGACTGGGGAGACATTCTCTACCAGCTGGACCTTCTCGGGGTCCAGTCCTTCACCATCGTCCTGATCACCGCCGTCTTCATGGGGATGGTTCTTGCCCTCCAGACCGCCTATGCCCTGTCCGCCTTCGGCGCGAAACTTTACGTGGGAGGCGTGGTGGCCCTCTCCATGACCCGCGAGCTGGCTCCCGTCCTGATCTCGCTCATGGTCGGCGGCCGGGTGGGGGCCGGCATCACGGCCGAGATCGGCTCCATGAAGGTGACGGAGCAAATCGACGCCCTCCGCGCCCTCGGAGCCAACCCCGTGAAAAAGCTGGTCATTCCCAGGCTGGTGGCCTTCGTCCTGGCCTTGCCCGTCCTCGTGTTGCTCGCCAACGCGCTGGGCATTCTCGGCGGCTATCTCATCTCGTCCTTTTCCCTCCAGATCTCGGGCCGGTTCTACATCACGCAGGTCTTCAAGCTCCTCAAGTTCAGCGACCTCATCTCGGGCATGGGAAAGACGGTCTTCTTCGCGGCCTTCATCACCCTCATCGGGTGTTACAACGGCATGAACGCCAAGGGCGGCGCCGACGGAGTGGGGCGGGCCACGACGGACACGGTGGTCCTTTCCTCCATCGTGGTGCTCATCTCCGACTTCTTCCTCACCAAGCTCTTCCTGGCCCTCTGACATGGAAGCCTTTCTGGAATATCGCCACATCCACAAACGGTTCGGCGACAATCACGTGCTGGACGGCGTGAGCCTCACGGTCATGCGAGGCGAGACCATGGTCATCCTGGGAGGATCGGGTACGGGAAAATCGGTCCTCCTCAAGCTGACCATCGGGCTCCTGGAGCCCGACAAGGGACATATCCTGGTGGAAGGGAACGACGTGACCTCGGCCAGGGAAGCGGAGTGGATGGAGGTTCGCAAGCACGTTTCGTACATGTTCCAGTGGGGCGCCCTGTTCGACTCCATGAGCGTCTACGACAACGTCGCCTTTCCCCTGCGGGAGCGCAAGCTCTGCGGCGAGGCCGACGTGGAGGGGCGGGTCATGGAGAAGCTCTCCCTCGTGGGGCTGGAAGCGGCCAAAGATCTTTCTCCGTCGGATCTTTCGGGAGGGATGCGCAAGAGGGTGGCGCTGGCGCGCTCCATCGTCATGGAGCCCCGCTGCATCCTTTACGACGAACCCACGTCGGGCCTCGATCCGATCACGTCCGACTCCATCAACCGGCTCATCAAGAGGATGCAGTCCGTTCTGGGCGTCACCTCCGTCGTGGTGACGCACGACATCCAGAGCATGTTCCGCGTGGCGGACCGCGTGGCCTTCCTCTACAAGGGGAAGATGGCCTTCGTGGGAACGCCCGAGGAAGCCCGGAGCGCCGATCATCCGATGCTCCGGGGGTTTATCGAGGGAAGGGAACCTAATGAATCCGAATCCTGAATTCCGCGCCCTGCGCATCGGCATCGTCACGGCCCTGGCCCTCGTGGTGGCGGCCCTTTTCATCGTAGGCATTTCGAGCCGGCACAAGCTCTTCGAGCGGAAGGTGGAGTACTACAGCCTGTTTCCGGACGCGGCCGGCTTGAAGGAGGGGAGCGGAGTCTGGTTCCAGGGCGTTGAGGTGGGCTTCATCTCCAGCATCACCTTCCCCAAGAATACGGACGAGCAGCTGGTCATGGTGAAGTATCGCATCAGCTCGGACCTCGTTCCGCGTATTCGGACGGGCACGCGAGCCACCCTCAGGAGCCTGGGGCTTTTGGGCGACAAGTACCTGGCCTTGACCACGCCGCCCAACGCCTCAGACGAGCCCAACCTTCTGCCCGGCAACGAGATCCCCATCGACAAGACTATCAACCTGGAGGCCCTTGGCCGGGGCGCCCAAGACGTGATCACCAACACGATCGAGCTGTCTAAAAACCTCAACCAGCTCATCAGCGCGTTCAACAAGGGCCAGGGTGCCATCCCGCGGCTGCTCAACGACCCGGAGGTGGGGAAGACCACCATCGCCCAGCTCCAGCGCATCGGCGAGAGCATGGACAAAATTGCCACGACCATGGCTGGGGGGCAGGGCTTCGCGGGCAAGCTCCTGGTGGACCGGGAGTATGGCGAAAAGACGGCGGGTGACCTGGCCGACGCCCTGCACCGGACCGACCAGATCCTCAAGGATCTGCAAGAGGGCAAGGGCGGCGCCGGCGCCCTCCTGCAGCCGGGGGGAGAAGGCGACCGCATCGTGAAGAACCTTGGCAAGACCGCCGACACTCTGGCTCAGGTGGCCGCGAGCCTTCAGAAACCGGGCACCCTCGGCTACAAGCTGTTCATCGATGAGCAGTATGGGGAACACCTGGCATCGAATCTTCTCTCCATGAGCGATTCCCTGGCCTCCATCCTGAAGAAAATAGACCAGGGGCAGGGAACCGTGGGGGCTCTCGTGAACGACCGTTCGGTGTATGATTCTCTTTCCGCCGTCGCCGACGGCATCCGTCAGAGTTCCCTCGTGAGATGGTACTTGAAGAGCAAGGCCGAGAAGGCCGCTCGAACAGCGAAGGACAAGGAGGAGGGGAAACCGTCGCCATGAAGGTCTTGGTCACCGGCGCCGCCGGATTCATCGGATCGCACCTGTGCGATGCCCTCCTGCGGGAAGGGTGTGAAGTCACGGGGGTGGACAACTTCGATACGTACTACGCGCGGAGCTCTAAGGAACGGAATTTGGCTGCGGCCATGGAGAAGAAAAGCTTCTCCTTTGTGGAGCTGGACCTTCGCGACGCGGCGGCAACCACGTCGCTCATGGCCCAGGGCTGGGACTGCGTGGCCCACCTGGCGGGCCGCGGAGGGGTTCGCCGCTCCATTGCCGAGCCCGGGGCCTACCTCGACGTGAACTATGGCGCCACCCTCAACGTGCTTGAGGGCATGAGAGAAGGAGCGGCTAAGAGGCTCGTCTTCGCCTCCACGTCGAGCGTCTACGGCAACTCTCCGAAAGCTCCCTTTCGCGAGGATGATTCCACGGACAGGCCCGTCTCTCCCTATTCGGCCACAAAAAAGGCGTGCGAGGTCCTCTGCCATACCTATCATCACCTCTTCGGGCTGAACGTCTACGTGCTGCGCTTCTTCACCGTGTACGGGCCGAGGCAGCGTCCCGACATGGCCATCCACCAGTTCGTTCGCGCCATCTCGCAGCGGCGTCCCATTCAGCGCTTCGGGGACGGCTCCACGCACCGCGACTATACCTACGTCGATGATATCGTGGCGGGGGTGGTGCAGGCCGTCCATCGGGTGGACGGCTACGAGATCATCAATATCGGCGGGGCCCATACCACGACCCTCGCTGATCTTATCCAGACCCTCGAGCGCCTCTTGGGGGAAGAGGCGCGCATCGAGCAGCAGCCCGTGCCGCCTGGGGACGTGTTTCGAACCGAGGCGGACAACGCGAAGGCAAGAAGGCTGCTCGACTTCGAGCCGAAGGTCGGGTTGGAGGAGGGGCTCAGGGCGTTCATCCAGTGGTACCAGAAGGAGCAAAATCTATGAAGATCACGGTCGTCGGGACGGGCTATGTGGGCTTGGTGACAGGTGCCTGTCTGTCTAACCTGGGCCTGAACGCGATGTGCGCCGACGTGGATGAGAGCAAGATCGCCGTGCTTCTGGCCGGCGGCATCCCGATTTACGAGCCGGGCCTGGAAGAGGTGGTGCACCGCAACGTGCATGCCGGCCGGCTCAGTTTCACGACCGACGTGGCGGCGGCCACGCGCGACGCGGAAGTGGTCTTCCTCGCCGTGGGAACGCCGCCCCTTCCGGACGGCAGCGCCGACATGCGCTATATCTTCGACGCCGTGCGCGTTTTCTCGGAGAATCACACGGGCTATCAGGTGCTGGTGACGAAAAGCACGGTTCCCGTAGGCACGGGGGCGCGCATCGAGGCGATCCTCGCGGAGAAGCACGCGAAAGACACCTTCGCCGTGGTCTCCAATCCCGAGTTTCTGCGGGAAGGGTCGGCCGTCTCCGACTTCACCAACCCGGACCGCATCGTGGTCGGGTGCGATGACCCGAAGGCCCTGGAGATCATGAAGCGCCTGTACAAGAACCAGACAGACAAGAGCATCCGCCTCCTGATCACCAACCGGGTCAGCGCGGAGCTCATCAAGTACGCGAGCAATGGGTTTCTGTCCGTCAAGATCTCTTTCGTCAACGAGGTCTCCCGGCTTTGCGAAGAGGTGGGCGCGGACGTCATGGACGTGGCTCGGGGCATGGGCATGGACAGCCGCATCGGGCCGCGCTTCCTGAGCCCAGGTCCCGGTTATGGGGGCTCGTGCTTCCCCAAGGACACAAGGGCCCTCCTGGACGTGGCCAAGGCGCACAAGGTGCCCCTGCGCGTCGTGGAGGCCGCCGTGGCGGCCAACGAGGACCAGGTCCAGCGGTCGCTCAACAAAATCGAGCGAGCCTTCGGCGGGGTCAAGGGCAAGACCGTCGCCCTCCTCGGCCTGGCTTTCAAGAGCGACACGGACGATATTCGAGAATCTCCCTCCGTGAAGATCGCCGCCGCCCTGCTGGACGCGGGAGCCGCGGTGCAGGCTTATGACCCAGCGGCGGCGGAGAACGCGCTGAGGGAACTCCCCGCTCTGAAGGTGTGTCCCGATTCCTATGCGGCCGCGCAGGGAGCAGACGGCCTGGTCATCGCCACCGAGTGGGACGAATTCAAACAGCTCGACTGGCCCCGGTTAAAGCAATGTCTCAAGAACCACCTCGCGGTGGATTTGCGCAACCTCCACGACCCGCGGGACGTCCGTGACGCCGGGTTCAATTACTATTCCGTGGGCCGGCCGTAAGGCGGGCGCCCGGGCCGAACCGAACTCATGAGCGGAGAACCCGTCTCGCCGTCCCGCGGCGCCTCCTTCCCGTGCCCCGGGAGCCTCGACCCCGTGAGGCTCCTGATGGGCGACTGGTGGAAGGAAGTGGATCTGCCCGTGGCCTGGGACCGCATTCTCCCTGGTGGCCCGCTGGCCGTGGAGGTGGGCTTCGGCGGGGGGGAGTTTCTCGCGGGCATGGCTCGCCTCAACCCGGACACCCGGTTCGTGGGAATCGAGAGGTTTGGCGAAGGCCACCGGAGGCTGTTGAAGATTCTCGCCGGAGACGGATTGCGAAACGTCCTGCCCATGGTTGGGGACGCCTACGTTCTCATGAACTTGGCCTTCGCGGAGGAGTCCGTGGCCTCCGTGACGGTGAACTTCTCGGACCCGTGGCCCAAGGCCCGCCACGCGCGCAATCGCCTGTTGAGAGAAGAGTTTCTCCACATCGTGGCGCGCAAGCTCGCGCCGGGCGGGCTGCTCTATGCCGCCACGGACGACGTACCCTACGCTTATGAAGCGGCCGACGCCCTGGCAGGGGTCGCGTCGCTGGCCAGCCGCCACCCCGAGGCTCGGTGGCTCTCCGAGTCGCCCTTTCCCGTGCGCACCCGGTACGAGCGGAAGTGGATGGCCGAGGGGCGGCCCCTGCATTACTTCGTCTATCAGAAGACCTGATTCCGGGAGACCTCATGCCTCACGTCAAATTCATGGGAAGCATCGACATGGAGGCCGCGTGGGGTGAGCCCCCGGCCCTCCGTTTCTCGGTCCCGGAGGAGGACCTTCATATCAAGTTCGTGGAGTCCTACCTCGGGACGAACCGCGACGTTCTTCTTCTCAGGTATTTCGTGGTGGAAGGGCGTCTGAGCCAGACCGTCTCGGTGCTCCTGGCGAAGTCGCCGGACGGCTGGGTGCTCAAGTTGGACAGGAGCGCTCCCGCCTTGCGCACGGCTGGAGTCAAGCTGCTTCTGGCCACGCTCCTTCCGTGGTTCGAGGCCCGCGGCCTCACCAAAACATCGTCCACCCTCGAAGCCTATGAATCGAGGGGAAGATTCTACCACACGCACGGGGCCGAAGGCGAGGGTTAGGGCGTCAGGCGGGACGGGTGTGAACGGACGAAGGGGACCGCGACGCCGCGGGGGAAGGGGTCCAGTCGGCCAGGGTCCTGTCCCCGAAGGCGGCGAGGAACATCTCCTCCTCCTCGTGGGCCCAAGACCGAACGTCCTGCCTGGCCTGCGTCAGAGCCGCGTCGAAGGCGATCGCGTGGAGCCGCGCCACATCGCGAACGAAAATAGCCTTGGCGGGCATCACGCTCACGAAGGCTCCCGAGGGCGTTTTTGCCACGAATCCCCCCTGCTCAAGCGCTTCGAGCCATCGGTCCACCTGCTCCGGATGGAGCTGGTAGCGGGCCGTCAAGTCCGCGGGACGCACGGGTCCGGCCCCTTGGTCAAAGGCGTCCTGAATGTCCATGAGGAGAGCCACGGCGGCCCTGCGGGAGAGGGGAGTGAACCCGTGCTCCAAGGCCTGCCGCAAGCGTGCCTCGCTCTGAAGCCTGTGCCGGTGGTGAAGGACGTAGGCCAGCTCTGCTCCGAATAGCACGATGACCCAGGAGTAGTAAATCCAAACCATTCCGATGGGGAACAGGGCGAGGGAGCCGTAGAGCTTCTCCACCGCGCTCTGGCTGAAGACCACGCGCACGTAGGCGCTCAGGCCCTGCTTGGCGGCCTCCCAAAAGGCGGCGCCCAAGAGAGCCGAAAAGGCCACGGCCCCCAAGCCGAGACGGACTCGCGGGATAAACCAATACAGGGCGAAGAATGCGGCGAAGGTCACGAGGTAGGGCAGGAGGTAGTGGGCCGTCCAGTAAAAATGGGGCATGCCTTTCTTGAAGTGGGCCGAAAGGGCAAAGGACGCCGCCACCAGGAGGGGCAGGAGGGTCACACCCATCCAGAGAAGGGCAACGCGTGCCAGGAAGCTCCCGCCGCTCCCTCCCGGGGAACGCCAGATCTCGTTGAGGGACCGCTCCACGAGAAGAATGAGTGAGCTGCCCAGGAGGAGCAGCACGGCGAGGGCCACCACGCCCGAGACCCCCTTGCTCAGAACGGACAGGTTCTTGGAGAGGCTGTCGAAGAGGTCCATGACCACCTGCTGGGCGGCGGGGGTGACGAGCTGCTCCACGAGGGCCGATTCGATGGCCTCCACGTTGGATTGGACCAGCAACGAATGGCTCAGGATGAACAGGATCAGGGCCGCCAGCGGGAACAGGTTGAGCAGGGTGAAGAACGAAAGCGCCGCCGCGCGCCGTGTGAAGTGATCCTCCCACGATTTGCGTCCCACGTGGTAGAGGACCTGCGTTGCCGTCTGGGCCAGACGCGCCGGCCGAGATCCTTGAACTTCGCTCAAGACGTAGGCCGTCAGCCGCTGGACCCATCCCATCATGCTTGCAGGATAAGCCGGGGGCCGCGCTGCGCGCAACCGGTAGTAAGGCGCTTCACGATGGATTTACTGCTTTTGGCCGCAGAAGGGGCAGGTGGTGGCA
Organism: Acidobacteriota bacterium; assembly: GCA_021833665.1. Lineage (GTDB taxonomy): Bacteria > Acidobacteriota > UBA4820 > UBA4820 > DSQY01 > JAKAJA01. The sequence continues at coordinate 9,708 of JAKBES010000014.1, read as the reverse complement.
CGTTTGGGAAGGGGACGGCGGCAGTGAAAGCAGAAGCCCTCGGCGCGCTGCTCGCGGGCGGCGATGCGCTGGCGGATGTCCGTGAGTTCGCGCTCGCGCCTGGGCGTGGCGCGCAAATGCCTCAGGTCCGTGACCAGGTCTTCGGCGGAACGGTACCGCTGGGAGAGATCGCGCGCCATGGCCTTCTGAACGATATCGCTGAGGTCCTTGCTCACCTTCCGGTTCTTGAGGTTCGGCGGGGTGAACCGGCCCGCGGCCACCAGCTCCTCGATGCGGGACGGGTTCAGATCAAAGAAGGGGAGGACTCCCGTGACCATCTCGTACATCATGACGCCGATGGAGTAAAGATCCGACGCGAACGTGGCCCGGCCCTGAAAATGTTCGGGTGCCATATACGGGGGAGAGCCGATGCGGGTGGAGGCGTAGGGATCGCGCTCCAGCAGGCGCGAAATAGAAAAATCCACCACCTTGGCCGTGCCGTCCTGGGCAAGGAGCACGTTGCTGGGCCTGAGGTCCCGGTGCAGGAGGTTCTTGGAGTGGGCGTAGCGCACCGCGTCAGAGATCTGGATGGACCACGTCACGGCCTGGGGTTCCTCGATTTGGCCTTCCCGCGTGAGGCGCTCGGCGAGGGACTCACCCTCCACGTACTCCATGACGATGAAGAAGATCCCTTCAGCGTCCCGCTCGGCGGTGAGGACCGACACGATATTGGGATGGCTCAGGGGTGCCATGAGCTTGGCTTCGGCGGAGAGTTCTTCAAGGCCCTGGTTTTGGCGGTGAGGGACTTTGAGGGCCACCTGCTTGCCGATCATGGTGTCCTCGGCCAGGTAGACGGCTCCGAAGCCCCCGTTGCCCAGGGGTCTGTCGATTCGGTATTTGCCGACCATCTGGCTCTTCATGAACATGGGGACCCGCCCGGGAGAGTATACACCATGGTCGGGGCGGCCCGTGGGCGGCGGAGGCACGCGACGCGGCGGGCGGGCGCTAACTGCGGGATCGTTTCGACACTTTGCGTCCCGTGAGGCGCGCCCTGATCCTGACGGCGTCTCGGAGGAGGCGCCGGCGGCGCCGGCCCACGGCCACGAGGCAGGGGAGTTCGCGCGCGTCATCGAAGAGGACGTAGGCAGGTTGGGACGTGAGCCAGGAGGACGGATTCAAGAACGTGACCCCGTCGACCTCGTCCTCCTCCCTGTGATGGGTGTGCCCCACGACCACGTAACGTGCCCCAACGGCCTGGGCCTTCCGGACGGCCTTCTTCTTGACCTTCTCCGTGGCCCGCAGAAAGATGGTCGAGGATTTTTGAACCCATTGGATGGCCGTCTTACGGGGGACGTCAAACCACAGGGCGAACCCGTAGAAGACGTTTCGCAGGTTGTTCAACCCCCGGGTGGCGTGGTGAAATTTGTCGAACTCGTGTCCGTGGACGACGAGAACCTTGTCGCCGCGGAACTTGAAGGTGTAGGCCATCAAGACGCTCACCCCCAGCAGGCGGCTGAGCGCCTCGGGGGCCCCGTCGTGGTTTCCGGAGATCCATACCACCTCGCGCGTATCGGCCAGCTCGCGCACCTTCTCAAGCACCGCCCAATGGCGCGCCTTGAGGCGCCGAAAGTTGAGGTCGTCGAAGATGTCCCCGTTCAGGATGAGGCGGTCGAAGGGGACCTTGTCGAGGACCTCAAGCAGCAGGGCCGTCCTGCACAGGGGTGAGCCCAGGTGAACATCGCCCAAGATGACCGTCCGCATGCCGTCTTCTCCGCCGCCCTTCAGAATGTGACGCCGAAAAAGTCCAGAATCAATAGGATGTTCAGGCCAATGATGAGGGCGCCCGTGATGTAGAGCAAGGTGTTTTCCGTGCGGCCGTTGGCGTAAGCCCCCATGACCTTGCGGCTCCGGGTCAGCCAGATGAGAGGGATGACCGTCAAGGGGAGCTGGATGGAGAGGACGACCTGGCTCCAGATGAGGGTCGTGAAAGGGTTGCGCTGGAGGATGAGAATCACGATGGCCGGAACCGCGGTCAACAGCACCCCGCCGCGGAACCACGTTTTCTGCGGGTCGATCTCCTTGCCGAGAAAGCCCGTGAAGACTGTTCCCCCCGCGAGGCAGGCCGTGATGGATGAGGAGATTCCCGCGCACAGGAGGGCGATGGCGAAGAGGGTCCTGGCCAGGTCGCCCGCCAAGGGCTGAAGTGTTTGGGAAGCCTGGATGAGATCGGTCACCACAACGCCGTGGCGGAAAAAGACGGCCGCCGCCACGACCACCATGGCGCAGTTGATGAGCCAGCCAGCCCCCATGGCCAGCAAGGTGTCCAGAAACTCGTACCGCAGGAGCTGCCGCTTGCGGACCGGGTCCGTTGCGACCCAGTTCCGCTTCTGGATGACCTCCGAGTGCAGGTAGAGGTTGTGGGGCATCACTACGGCGCCCAGCATGCCCATGGCGATGAAGATGGTCTTGGAGCTGATGTCGGGCACGAAGGCGCATCGGGCCGCGAGAGCCCAGTCGGGCTTCACGATCCAGAGTTCGAAGAGGTAGCAGAAACCAATGACCGATACGAAGGCGATGATCAGGTGCTCGATCTGTTCGTACTTTTGCACGGCCACGAGGGCCAGCACGGCGGTTCCCGAAACGATGCCCGAGATCCAGAGGGGCCAACCGAAAAGGAGGAGGCACCCGTAGGCGGCACCGAGGAACTCGGCGAGGGCCGTAGCGACGCAGGCCAGCATGATGGAGCCGCCCACCCAAAGGTTCAGCTTGACAGGAAACCAGCGCTTGCAGGCTTCCGCGAGGCATTCCCCCGTAACGATGCCCAGGTGGGCGGCCATGTGCTGCAGGAGGATGAGCATGAGGGTCGAGAGGGTGATGACCCACAGCAGGGTGTAATCGAATTGGGAGCCGCCCGCTATGTTGGTCGCCCAGTTGCCCGGGTCGATGAACCCGACGGTGACCAGGAAGCCCGGTCCGAGATATTTGAGCATTTCCCGGTTGAAAAGCTGGGACCACCGGAAGCCGGTCCACCAGCCTTCACGAGCCACCTTTTCTCGGAGTGCACCGTTTCCGTCCACAAGCCATGTTAGCCCAGCGAGCCTCCCGCGCCAAGGGTGGATCCTTCCAACTGTGGATCCTTCCAACCCGGATCTTCCGACACCGTGCCCATGGGCATGTGAGGCCGGGCCACCAGGGGGACGGGGTGACGGGAAGGGTCCCTGCGTAGATTCCTGCCCGGTGCCTGTGGCAAAATGAACACTTAGGGGGGGATGCCCGGTTAGACCCTTTCCCCTCCAAGGCCACGGAGGTCCCATGAAGCTCTCCCAGCGTGCGTTGACCATTCAGGCCTCGCCCATCCGCAAACTTGCTCCCCTGATGGTGGAGGCGAGGCGGCGCGGATTGGCGATCCACCACCTCAACATCGGCCAGCCGGACATCGCCACGCCGGCGGCCTACTGGGAGGCGCTCAAGCACTACCAAGATCCCGTGCTCAGCTACGGACCGAGCGACGGCCTTCCCGACCTCAAGCAGGCCATCGTGGCCTACTTCTCCCGGTATGGCATTGGCATCGAGCCGGGCGACGTCCTCGTGACGACGGGAGGGAGCGAGGCCATCTCTTTCGCTTTCGCGGCCGTGGCCGATTTCGGAGGCGAGGTCATCGTCCCCGAGCCCTTCTACACGAACTACAACGGCTTCGCCACCCTCGCGGGGCTCACGGTCGTGCCCGTCACCACCCGGGCCGAAGACGGCTTCAGGCTGCCCCCCCTGGAGGACTTCGAGGCGGCCATTACGCCCAGGACGCGGGCCATTCTCGTGTGCTCGCCCAACAATCCCACGGGAACCATCTTCACCAGAGACGAGCTGGAAGGCTTGGCCCGGCTGGCCAGAAAGCACGACCTCTTCCTCATCGGAGACGAGGTCTACAAGGAGTTCACCTACGAAGGCGCCGCGCACACGAGCCTCCTCCAGCTCGAGGGCATGTCGGACCGGGTCATCGTGGTGGACTCCATCTCCAAGCGGTTTTCAGCCTGCGGTGCCCGCGTGGGGGCCCTGATCAGCAGGAACCGGGACGTGATGGACGCGGTTCTCAAGTTCGGCCAGGCGCGCCTCTGCCCTCCCACGGCCGAGCAGGTGGGAGCCATCGCGGCCTACCGCATGGATCCCTCCTACTTCGACCCCATCCGCGCCGAGTACCAGGCCCGGCGGGATACGCTGCTGGCGGGCCTCACGGCTTCGCCCGGCGTTCTTCTGAGGAAGCCTCAGGGGGCCTTTTACATGATCGTGAAGCTCCCCGTGAAGGATACGGACGATTTCGCCCGGTGGCTCCTCACCGACTGGCAGATGGATGGGGAAACGGTGATGGTGGCTCCCGGGGATGGCTTCTACGCCACGCCTGGACTGGGCGGGGATGAAATCCGCGTGGCCTACGTACTCGAACGGGACAAACTGGAGCGCGCGGCCAAGATCCTCCTGGAGGGCATGAACACCTATCTGTCGGCGGGGGCCGGCGCGCGGAGCGTGGAGGCGGGGAACCTCACCTCGTGTAGGTAAAGCAGTCAGACTGGCCGCCGTCCGGGTTGGCCACCACGACGCAGACGGCCGTCCCCTTGGGAACCAGGGATTTCAAAGCCTTGCCCTTCTTGAACACGAGGGCCGAGGTGCTCTTGACCACCACCAGGGGGACGCTCTGGCCCTCGATGGACGCGGTGCACCCGCTTTGGAAGTCCGCGCCCGTGACCTTCAAGACAAACGTGGGGCTCGTGACCGCCTTGACGCTGGTAATGGCGGGGGCGATGGGGACGCCCGCGTAGACGGGCGCCCGTCCCACGGCGCTCAGTCCCGCGGAATCCGTCACCGTCACCGAACAGTCGTAGGCTCCCTGGGCCACGAACGTGTGGGTCACGGTGGCCGTGTCCGCCGTGCTGCCGTCCTGGAAGTCCCAATGGTAGGTGTAGGGGGGCTTGGCGCCCGAGGCGCTGGCGGAGAGTACGGTCGTGATCGGAACGCTCCCCTGCCTCGGCGTGGCGGAAGCCGCAACGGTGAGGGGGCTTGCGACCTGGAGGGTCCCGGACTTTTTGCACGTCTGGCCCGCCCTGTCCGTCACCGTCATTCTCCAGGTGAACTTGCCGCCCGAGGCATAGGTGTGGATGACCTCCTTCTTCGTTGAAGTGCTCCCGTCGCCGAAGGACCAGAGCCACGTGTACCCCGAGGACCCGCCCGAGGCGGAGGCGATGAAGGACACGTCCAGGGGCGCCGTCCCCGAGGCAGGGGAGGCGCTGGCCGTGCAGGCGAGAGGATCGGGGACGGCCGTCATCCAGTCGAAGTTGTAGGCTCCCTGGGCGTCCAGTTCGAAGAGGGTGTAGCTGCCTCCGGAGAGATTCTTGAAAGCGAAGTTGGTGGAGGACGGCTGGCAGCACGATGTGCCCGTGCACGGGGGAATGTCGAACTGGCTCTGCTGAAGCGGCTGCGAAAACTGCGTGTAGGTGATGTTGCCGCTGGTCTTCTTGGTCGCCTCAAACCATGCCCACACTTGGAGCTTGGGCGTTCCCGAGGCTTGGCTTTGGGTCATGAGATTTAGGAGGCGGTCCGCCTTGAGGAAGACGGGGCCGAGGAGGCCCGTGTCGCACACCGGGGCGGCGGGCCTGTTCAGCAGGGTGCCGCCGAAGAAGATCTGCATGGAGCTTCCTTGAAAATGGAGGGTGTACCCCGCCGTGACCGGAAAGAGGAGGACGGCGCCCTGCTTGAAGGCGAAGTCGGTCCCCGTCTGCCCTCCCGCACCGTCCAGGAGGATGGCGTATCCCCCTCCGGCGTTGACGGCGATCCAAAGCCCGTCAGCGGCGGGATGGCTCCCCGGGGTGAACGTGAGCGAGTCCCCGGCAAACAGTGTATAGGAGCCGGTGCAACGGCCTCCGTTATAGACGGCCTGCGCCACGGCCGGGGCGGATGCGAGGAGACAGGCGAGACATAGCAGGCCGAGAACGGCGCGTGTGCGATCCATGAAATCCTCCCCAGGCAAACTGTACCACAGGCGTTGCAGCACTGGGATGCAGGCGTCATCACTCCCCTCAAGCCGCCTCATCCTCTTTTCCCGCCCACTTTCCCGCCTTGACAGGGCCCCGTGCGGCTCCTAAACTGATGCGCCATCTTGGTCTGGGGGAGAAACGCTTCGGACATCTTTACGCTTTAGGAGGACGGCATGGGTTTGAACCTCGTTCACAAGATTCTCGGCGCGCACCTCGTGGAGGGGAGCCTCAGCTCAGGCGAGGAGATCGCCATCCGGGTCGACCAGACCCTCACGCAGGACGCCACGGGTACCATGGCGTACCTCCAGTTCGAAACCATGGGAATTCCGCGCATCAAAACGGAGCTCTCCGTCTCCTACGTGGATCACAACACGCTGCAGGTGGGCTTTGAGAACGCCGACGACCACCGCTACCTCCAGACGGTTGCGGCCAAGTACGGGGTCCACTACAGCAAGGCGGGCAACGGCATCTGCCACCAGGTCCACGTGGAGCGCTTCGGGGTTCCAGGCAAGACCATGCTGGGCAGCGACAGCCACACGCCCACGGGGGGCGGCATCGGCATGATCGCCATCGGCGTGGGCGGTCTGGACGTGGCCGTGGCCATGGGAGGCGGCGCCTTCTTCATGCCCCGTCCGAAGGTCGTGAAGGTGAACCTCACGGGCGCCTTCCAGCCCTTCGTCTCGGCCAAGGACGTGATCCTCAAGCTCCTCTCCATCATGACCACCAAGGGCAACGTGGGGAAGATCGTGGAATACGCGGGCCCCGCGCTGGCGCACCTCTCCGTCCCGGAGCGCGCCACCATCGCCAACATGGGAGCGGAGCTCGGCGTCACCACCTCGGTCTTCCCGAGCGACGAGCAGACCCGCGCTTTTCTCAAGGCCCAGAAGCGCGAGGATGCCTGGGTGCCCCTCTCGGCGGACCCCGACGCCGCCTACGACCAGGTCATCGAGATCGATCTTTCCGCCCTGGAGCCCATGGTGGCCCAGCCCCACAGCCCCGATAACATCGGCACGGTGGTGTCCCTGAAGGGCAAGAAGGTGAACCAGGTCTGCATCGGGTCGTGCACGAATTCCTCCTTGAGAGACCTGGTGGTTGTGGCACAGATGCTGAAGGGCCGCCACGTGCATCCCGACGTGGAGCTGGTCATCGCCCCGGGATCACGCCAGGTGGAGATGGAAGCGGCCAAGCGCGGGCTCCTCGCCACGTTCCTCATGGCCGGAGCGCGCGTGGGTGAGTCGGCGTGCGGCTTCTGCATCGGTTCGGGCCACGCGCCCGGGTCCGGTGAAGTGTCCGTGCGCTCCAACAACCGCAACTTCAAGGGACGCTCGGGCACGGCCGACGCCATGATCTACCTCGCCAGCCCCGAGACGTGCGTGGCGTGCGCCCTCACGGGCGAGTTTACGGACCCCCGCACCCTGGGGATTACGGCGGCGTCCTTCGAGCTTCCCGAAGCGTTTACCATCGACGACTCCATGGTGCTCGTGCCGCCCGCCGACGGCTCAGCCGTGGAGGTGGTGCGGGGGCCCAACATCGGCGAGCCGCCCAAGACCCTGCCCCTGCCCGAGGCCATCACCAAGAGCGTCCTGCTGAAAGTGGGGGACAAAATCACTACGGACCACATCATGCCTGCGGGCCAATACCTCAAGTATCGCTCGAACATTCCCAAATATGCTGATGTGGTCTTTATCGGAGTGGACCCGAACTTCGCGCAGCGCGCGAAGGAAGCGGGCGGCGGCTTCGTGGTGGCGGGCGATTCCTACGGCCAGGGCTCGTCCCGCGAACACGCGGCCATCTGTCCGAGCTACCTCGGGGTGAAAGGCGTCATGGCCAAGGCCATCGAGCGCATCCACAAAGCCAACCTCGTCAACTTCGGCATCCTGCCCCTCCTCTTCACCGATGCCGCCGACTACGAGCGCATCCAGCAGGGCGACACCTTCTCGCTCCAGAACCTCCATGGCTCGCTCAAGAACGGCAAAGTGCTGGAGGTGAAAGACGAAACGCAGAACTTCACCTTCAAGGTGAAGGTGGACGTGACGGACCGCCAGGCGGCCATCCTCATGGACGGCGGCATGCTCAACCACATCGCGAAGGGCGGGAAGTAGGGAGAAGTGAATAGTGAAAAGTTAAAAGTGAAAAGCAAAACACGGCCGGGGCGGTCGACGTGGTCGCTCCGGCCCTTTGTTTTGGGCCGGCCGGATGCCCCTAGAGCTACGGCGCCGCCGCAGGCTGGGATACCGCACCCATTTTCGGAGGGTATTGTTGAAAGGATCACTGAGGAGGCATATATTGCGATAAGGGGAGGCATGCCATGAGCGGGTTCAAGGTTCAACTAGCGGTCGTGCTAGCGCTCGCCGGGCTATATATGAATTTGCCTGTATGGGCTCAGTCGGGAGTAAAAGCGGAGACATTCAAGGCATCAGCCTATTCGGTCCAATTCGATCTGAGACTGCCGGACGGCCAAGAGGTTAAAGGCTTGGAGCCGGAGGGAAGCATGATCCGGGTCACGACGCCGCAAGGCGAGATATACGGCCTGACCCCCATTATCGAAGACGGGGCCATTCGCCAAGTGCGGTTTCACGTCTTTTCCATCATTCAAGGTCCGGGCGGCAATGAGGCCATGAAGGAGCTGCAGCCTAAGACGCCAGGGGTCCGGTTCCCGGGGTTCACGGTGTTGCAGGTGACGGTGGTCCCCCGCCCAGTTCAATCACCGAAGACCTCTCCGCTGGCGAACACCTGCGTGCAGGCCCGATGTTGCGTCACTTGCAACGGATGGACGGCTTGTGCTTGCGCGGTGACCATGGGATGCGACAGTTGTTGCTGCAACCCGTGCTGCGGGATCTTGTAAGACAAAGAGAACTTCAATCCTCGATGAAATCCTGAATGAACATGCGGGCCCCTTCGGTGATGTCCGAGAAGCCGATGCCGTAGCCCTCACCGGAGGCGCGCACGACGTGTCCCTCCGCCTGGATGGTCTTGGCCCCGCGGTTCATGGGAACCATGAAGCGGAGCGAAACCTTGTCCCCGATCTGCAAAGGCTGGTTGGTGGAGATGAACATCCCCGAGGCGGAAAGATCACGCAGGTCGCAACGCGCTTTGACGCCGAGGTATTCGATCTCACAGGGTGCGCTCAGGGCCTTTCGGGGATCCTTGCGGAAGGCCAGGGGAACGTAGCGCTGGATCGTGGCGAGAAAGTGTTCCTCGTCCACGGGCTTCTGGATGAAGGCGGCGGCACCCGCGGCCAGGGCTTCGGTCTCGCGGGACGTGCTCGAACACACCACCACCGGGATGTGCTTCAAGGTAGGCGTGGTGGAGAAGATGCGCGCCGCCTCGATGCCGTTCATCTCCGGCATTTCGATGTCAAGCATGACGAGGTGGGGCTGGACGTTCTGGGCCACCTTGATGGCCTCCAGCCCCGTGGCCGCCGTGAAAATCTGGCATTCGGCCCGGCGCAGGAAGGTGCGTTCCAGGTCCAAGAAGGATTTCATGTCGTCAACGATCAGCAATTTCATGGCCGATTCCCCTCCTGCCCACATTCTAGACCATAGCAGGCTGCTGAGAAACTCCCGTGGGTCGCGTTGCCAGCGCCACGGGCCCGGATGCAAGGCGCCGCGACGCCGTCGATGCCTTGCACATCGTCTAGGAGCGGCAACACAGCAGGCGGGCCCGTGCCGCGGCAACCCCCATCTCCTAAAGAGGCAAAAGGGGC
>JAKBES010000179.1 GCA_021833665.1 Acidobacteriota bacterium | reverse complement strand
CACGGGCGCCTCCGGCTCTTTCGCGAGCAACGCCGAGCGTCTGTCGGTCAACCTCGCGTCCGTGGACGCGGCGGTTCTATCCCATCATCATTATGATCACGGCGGGGGCCTCAGACGATTTTTCGAGATCAACTCCGACGCGGCCGTTCACCTGGGGGCGGCGCCCGAGGGCGAGTGCGCCGCCAAGCTCTTCGGGATCGTGAGGAAATATGCGGGCCTGGACAGGGCCATCCTGACGGACCACGCCGGCCGGTTCAGGACGGTCATGAGGCCCGCCGAAATCCTCCCCGGCGTCTTTCTCTTTCCCCACGTACCGGGCACCCATCCCACCCCCGCAGGGAACCGGCACCTCTATCTGAGAAGCGGCCATACTTACACGCCCGACCGCTTCACCCACGAGATCGTCATGGCGATCAAAGAGGACGGCAAGCTGGTCGTATTCACGGGGTGTTCCCACAGCGGCGTTCTCAACATGGTGGACACGGTGGCTAGGGAGCTGGGCGGCCTCCCCGTCAAGGCGGTGGTGGGCGGGTTCCATCTCGTGTCCGTGCCGCCATTCAACGTGATGGCAGACCGCAAGCGGGACGTGGAAGATCTCGCCAGGTCCCTCCTGCGTTACCCCGTGGAAAGAGCCTATACGGGGCACTGCACGGGAAGGAAAGCCTACGGGGTGCTCAAAGGCGTCATGGGCGACCGCCTCGCGCAGATGCGGACGGGCACTTGCTTCGAGGTCTGAGGGCAGTACGGCCTGGACCGGGGCGAGGATGGGTATCCTCGCCATGTTAGGAGGCGGAGATGGATGAGAATCCACTGGGCGCGCGCGCATCACGCGCCAACGGCGAGGCCGTGCGCTTCGACGCGTTGACGCGGCGCTTCGGAGACCGCGTGGCGGTGAACGGCCTGACGCTCACGGTGAATGAGGGTGAGTTCTTCGGTTTTCTCGGGCCCAATGGGGCGGGCAAGTCCACGACCATCAAGATGGCGACGGGGCTGCTGCGGCCCACGAGCGGCTCGATTCGCGTCTTCGGGCTGGATCCCTTCACCCAGCCCATGGACGTGAAGGGGCGGATCGGTCTCGTCCCTGAGGAGTTGGCGCTTTATGAGCGCTTGACGGGATTCGAGGCCCTGACTTTCGCGGGGCGTCTTTACGGCTTGGACGAGACGACCGCCAAGCAGCGGGCCATGGACCTCCTCGCGTGGCTCGGCCTGGAGGAGGACGGCGGCAAGCTCATCGTGGACTACTCCACGGGCATGAAGAAGAAGACGGCCCTGGGATGCGCGGTCATCCACAGGCCGCGCCTGCTCTTTCTGGACGAGCCCTTCTCGGGGATCGATCCGCTCGCCCTCAAGGGCATCAAGGAGGTCCTGCAACAGATGGTGAGGGAGGGGGTCACGGTCTTCTTCTCCTCCCACGTGATGGAGCTGGTGGAGCGTCTCTGCACTCGCGTTGCTATCCTGCACCGGGGCGAAATCCACGCCGTGGGAACGCTGGCGGAGATGAGAGCGAATCTAGGTCTGGCGGGCGATGCGACGCTCGAAGATGTCTTCGTCACGGCGGTGGGCGAGCCCATCGGCGGGGAGGAGGCGGCATGGCTCACGGAGTGAGCGCCTCCCGCGGACGGCTGGGCGTGCTCGTGCGGCTCCATTTTCTGCTCACCTGGCGGCCGCAGAAACGGGGCGGTGCCTCGGACTGGGCGGGCGGGCTCCTTCTGGTGCTCCTGGCGAGTCTCGTAGGCCTGATGGCCTTCGGCGTGTCACTCGGCATGACCATGGCGGCTGCGGACAAGCCGGCGGTCCAGGACCTGGTGCTTTGGGCCGGCGCGGGGGTACTTCTCCTGTTCTATGTCCTGATGGGCTCCATGGCGGAGACGGTGGCGGGAGGCATCGACTTGAGCCTCCTCTTCCACTACCCGGTCACCCAGCGGGACATGGTGCTCTCCGAACTGATCGCGCGGATAGCCGGCCCGGCGAGCTTTCCGGGCCTGGGCTTCTTCGCCGGGTGCGCCGCGGGCGGCTTGTGGGCGGGCCGGCCGGCCCTGGCCCTGGCGGCCCTGCTGGCGCTGCTGATCTGGCTCGTGCAGGCCAACCTTCTCATGATGGCCTTGGACTATGCCCTCTTTCACATCCGGCGGTCGCGGAAGTTCGGGGAAGCGCTGGCGCTGGCGGGGAGCGCGCTCTTCATCGGCCTCATCCTCGTCCAGAACGTCATGGCTCAACACGCAGCGGGCCCCTCGTCCCAGGGGGCCGCTCTCTCCGTACCCGGCTGGCTCTCGGCCGCCGGCCGGCTGCTGGTACCGCTGGCGCCCCTCCTGCCCGGCGCATCGGCGGCTTCCTGGATCGTGGGAGGCTGGGCGGTCATCCCTAGGGCGGGTGTGGCGGGGGCGCTGATCGCGGGGCTGTTCGCGGCGGATCGGCTCCTGCTGATGAGGCTGGCCCAGAGCGGCGGAGTGGAGTCAGGCCGGCGGCCGGCGAGGCGGGCGGTGGATCGGCACGTGGCGAGAGGGCGGAGGAGGGTAGACCGATTCCTTCCGTGGCCGTTCTTCGTCAAGGACCTGCGCTACTTGGCCAGGGACCCGCTGCTGCGGACGTCCCTTCTCAGCATCGTGGTCTTTCCTTTCTTCGTCGTGATCATGGCCAACGAGCCGTCGGGCTTCTTCGCGGGCGATTGGTTCCAGCACGCCGGTTTTCTTTTGTTTCTGCTCCTGGCCCTTTCGCGGTTCGCCACCAATCACCTGGCTATCGAGCGCTCGGGCTTTGGCCTGGTCCTGAGTTCTCCCGTACCTCGGTGGGCGGTCCTGGCGGGCAAGAACATGGCCCTCATGGCGCTGTTCCTGTGTCTGCTCGTGGTTCCGATGGGGTTCTTTGTGTGGAAGGGCATGCCGCCCGCCGAAGCGGGGGCCACCGTCCTTACGGCTTTCGCCACCTGTGCCGTGTACCTCGGGCTCGCCAACCTCTTGGCTGTCCTGATGCCCGTGCCCGTCGCACCGCGAGGACGCCGCCTCATGCCCCAGGTTTCGGGCGGCATGATGTTTCTGCTCGGGCTGCTGAATGTCGCCGTGGTGGCCGCCACCGAGATCGCGCTCCTTCCCCTCCTGCTCGGGCGGCTGGCCTTCTCGGACGCTCCTGGCCCCGTAGCGGGGCTCCTTCTGGCGCTGGCCTGGGTTCTCTACGGCCTGGTCCTCTATCTCCTGCTCCTGGTTTGGGCGTCGCGCCTCATGGAGCGCCGGGAGAGCGCCATCTACGAAGCCCTCGTTCGCGGGAGTTGAGCGGCCCCGCTTCAGCACCCGGCGGCGTTCGGACCCGGGCTTGACAATAGCCGTCTGAGCCCCTACATTTCCCGCATATTCGTGGCCCGTTCATTTAGGCGCGCCTCCGTTGGGTTTGGGGTGAGGCGTGAGGGTGTAAGAAGCCAAAGGCGAGAGCGCCGCGGGGCGTGAGGGGGTCGCTTTCTCCTCCGTGGGAGCGGTTCCCCCGGCGCGACGGTAACAGGAGCGTTGCGGTTGAAGTGACCTCAGATTGAAGCCGCGAGGACGTCAGCACCGGGCGGGGGAGTGCCGGACGACGGTTGGGTGGCACCGAGCCGCGGGTGCGGCCAAGCGCGGGGCGGCAGGACAGGCGGCAAACATGCCCGGAGGCATTGATCCGGGGGCTTAGATGGTCACCTCGCCCCCGGGGAGCCAGAGGTGAAACCGGCCGGCGCGCCCAGCGGCGTGACCGGTCTTTTTGTCACTAAGGGAGGTGGTGGATTTGAAGGAGGCCGACGGGTAGCGCTGTCTTTGACGGGAGAGTTCGTGATGTAGCCGCGCAATTTGGCCGGAGGGTGCCATTCCGCGTAAGCGCCGGCCGTAAACGAGAGGGTGTCCCCATGGTACATAATCACTGGAGTACCAGCACGCGTTTCGGTTCTTTCCTTTTGTTGATGGCGGCCGCTCTGCTTGTGAGTGCGCCAGTTTGGGCCCAGGGCGGCGGTGGCGGCGAGATTGAAACGGCCGGCAACAACCTCTCTTATCCGGTGATCTTGGCCGGCGGCGCGTCTCTTCCCTTTCGCGAGCCACCGGCCGGCACGGATTACAGCCTCCTTGGAACCTACTGGTATGGATGGATCGACCCCGCGACCGGCCTGCAAGTGGCCTGCGATCCCGCCGTATTGGGCTGCCCGCCCGAAGGCGTAGAGATCTCGCGCATCTATCTGCAGAAGGACCCCCTGAGCGTTTGGCAAGCCGGACACGTGGCATCGGGTGTGCCGGTGCCGGCGGCCTACTTCGATTGGAGCGACGACATCGAGTCCACGCTCTGGAGCGACAGTTCCGTCGTCCGAGTGGAGACCGTGCCCTTCGCTTACGCGCCGGGCATGCTGGGGTTCCAGATGTGGTGGGCAAGCGGCAAGGGCGTCGATGAAGTGTGGGGGGCGCGAGCCTCTGGCACCGATCCGCCCGTTCCGGGAGAATACCCTTTCTCCCCCAGCTATGCCACGGTCTACTCCACCAACGCGTGGCTGACCCTTCAGAAGCTGGAGGCCGGTGGGGGCAGCTTGGTGGCACCTCCCGACACCAGCGGCTACGTCTGGAACGCCAGTACGCATCAGTGGGACAATGCCGCCGCCCAGACGGTCCGCGTTGAGCTCTGCAGCGCCGAAATCAACGTCGGAGGCAAGGTGATCTACGGTTTCAACTGGATGCTCAAGCGCCAGCTCATGGTTGCGGGCGAGGCCAAGGACGGTTGGTGGCGGCTGACGTTTTCGACCAGTGAGAACACGATCCTCATTACGGAAGGCACCGTGCTGACGCCTCCTCCCCCGGCGGTTCCGCCCGCCGAGCAGTCCTTCTTCGCCAAGGTTGATCCCGTCAACAATGTGACTTACATCGATCTCTATATCACGGCCGCCAAGGGTGGGGGTGGAGGCAAGAAAGGCTAAAGCCCCGACCCTTCTCGTGTCCGTTCAACTCTGCGTCCGGTTCGGATGTCTCGCTCCGAACCGGACGCTCTCGTTGGGGGTGAGACGAATTGCGCCGCGCTGCCGGCCCTCCTCCGCGCCCCTCCTCATCTCCTCATCTCGGCATCTCCTCATCACGCCACATGAACCTGGGGTATGCTTCTTCGGGGTGGCCCATGGTGATCGCCGAGCCCGTCATCGAGGGGAAGCTCATCAAGCGGTACGCCCGCTTTATGATGGACCTCCGTCTGGAGGACGGCTCCGTGGTGACGGCCCACTGTCCCAACTCGGGGAGCATGGAGGGCTGCCTGCTGGAAGGGGCGACGGTCCTGGCCACGCAAGCCTCCAATCCCGCCCGGCGGCTCAAGTACACCGCGGAATACCTGAAGCTGCCCACGGGCTGGGTAGGCATCAACACGCACCGGACGAACCTCCTGGTGGGGGAGGCGCTGAGGGCGCGCGCCATCCCCGAGCTGGCGGCCTACCACGGCGTCCGCGCGGAAGTACCGTATGGCGCCCACAGCCGGGTGGACTTCCTCCTCTCGGGCGAGGGGCTGCCCCTCTGCTTCGTGGAGGTGAAGAACACGACGTGGCCCTCGCCGGACGGAGGTATCGGCTTCCCCGACTCGGTGACGGAACGGGGGCTGAAGCACCTGCGGGAGCTTCGCCGCGTGGTGAGGGAGGGGCACAGGGCGGTCATGTTCTACCTCGTGAACCGCGAGGACGGGACCTTCTTTCGACCCGCCTACGAAAAGGATCCGGTCTACGGCAAGGCCCTGGAGCGGGCCGTGAAGGCTGGGGTGGAAGTGATCGTCCGGAGGGCCACCTTCGCGCCGCCCGTTTTCGGCGTGGACGGCTCCCTGCCCGCCCTGCGGCGCCGGGGGAAAACTTTGGTGCCGCTCAGCGCGTAGAACCGCTTTTGGGAGGCCGAATGCGCACACGTTCCCTTGCCGCCATTCTGGGCGCGGTCCTGGCCACGGCCGCGGCGGCCCAGTCTCCGCCCGTCTTGTTCCAGAACCCCATGTCTCCCCGGAACGCCAATTACGCCATCGAAGCCAGCCTCGATCCGGTGAAGCACACCGTGAAAGGGGAGGAGCGAATCCGCTGGCGCAACATCCAGCAGGCGCCTGCCGCCGACGCGTGGTTCCACCTCTACCTCAACGCCTTCGCCAACAACCGGTCGGCCTTCATGAAGGAATCGGGAGGCCAGCACCGGCGGTTTCAGTTCGACGACAAGACCTGGGGCTACTGTCGCGTCACGGCCATCGCGCAGATCGTGGAGGGCAAGGAGGTTCCGCTCAAACAGTCCTTTCCCCGGGAGGATACGACGGTCATGCGCGTGGATCTGGCCGCGCCGGTTCCGCCGGGCGGCGAGGCCCAGTTCGTGATCGCGTTCGAGGACCAGCTTCCCAAAGTGTTTGCCCGCGCGGGTTACCTGGGCACCTTCAACATGATGGGCCAATGGTTCCCCAAGCTGGGCGTCTTCCAGGGCGATCGCGGCTGGAACTGCCACGAGTATCACCTGAACAGCGAGTTCTTCTCCGATTTTGGCGTGTACGACGTGGCGGTGACGGTGCCCAAGGCCTACGTGGTGGGGGCCACGGGCGTCCTGTGGAAGGAGGCGGACCAGGGAGACACCAAGACCCTGTCGTTCCACGCCGAGGACGTGCACGACTTCGCCTGGACCGCCTCCCCCGACTTCGTGGTGGCGGAGGAGACCTGGGGCAAGGTGAAGATCCGGGTCCTCATGCAGCCCGTGAACAGGGGCGATATTCCGCGTTACATGGCCTCCGTGAAGCGGTCGCTGGACGACTTCGGCCGGTGGCTGTGGCCCTATCCCTACTCGCTGATCACCGTCGTGGATCCGCCCCTGGGCGGCGAGGGCGCCGGCGGGATGGAGTATCCGACCCTCATCACCACCGACGCGAACCCCTTCATCCCGCGCTCCCTCCTCTTTCCGGAGATGGTCACGGTTCACGAGTTCGGCCACCAGTACTGGTACGGCATTTCGGCCAACAACGAGTTCGAGGAGGCCTGGCTGGACGAGGGCATCAACTCCTACTACGAAACCCGCGTGATGGACGAATGGTTCGGCCCCAGCCGGTCCATCGTGGACGGCTTCGCGGGCTGGCGGATGGGTGACGTGGCCATGCAGCGCCTCTCCTATCTCCAGATTCCCGGCCTTGACCCCATGGTTCTGCCCTCGTGGAAGTACGTCTCCAACGGCGTTTACAACGCCATGAGCTACGCCAAGCCGGTCCTCGTCCTCAAGACCTTGGAGGGAATTCTGGGCAGGCCCAAGATGGACGAGGTGATGAAGGCCTTCTTCATGAAGGTCAAGTTCACCCATCCCACGACCGAGGACTTTCTCCGCATCACCAGCGAAGCGGCGGGGACGGACCTGGGTCCCTTGCTCCGGCCCATGCTCTTCGGCACGGGCACCGTGGATTTCAAGGTGGCCAGGGTCACCAGTCTTCCCGAAGAGACGCTGAAAGGATACGACATGAGCGCCGCACCCCCCCGCCTGGCGGAGAAAGCCCGCACGGCGGATCGAGCCCGGGAGAGCAAGGGGAAGGACAAGGCCCAGGAGGGAGACCGACGGCGGGCGAATCGCCTCTTCGATTCCTCCGTCGTGATCCAGCGCGAGGGGGAACTGGTGGTTCCCGTGGAGGTCCTGGTGGCCTTCGAGGATGGAACGTCCAAGCGAGAGACGTGGGAC
>JAKBES010000178.1 GCA_021833665.1 Acidobacteriota bacterium | reverse complement strand
TTTTCCGCCCCGCCGGTCACAGGACCTCCCGGCGGGCGGACAAAATGCCGCCCCGCCGCGGCGACGCCGCGGCAGAAGCAGGACGCTGGCCACCCAGCGTCCACCCAAATGGAGCAAAGCGAGACACAACGGGCGTCTGCGGTGCCCGTGACAGGAAGAAGCGCACGGCGCCCTGGCGCGGGCAGCGCTCACACGTTTTGTTGAGCAAGCACCCGCATCGGTCAAGCCCTCTGCCGGGGTTGACCTTCTCGGTTATCAGCGGCCTGGTCCCTTCGGAGGCCGCTTCGCTTTCCTTGGTTTTTGTTGGGCCGGTCACGGCCTAGCTTGGCTAAGGTGATCCCTGATGGGTTGGTGGAAAACTCCCCGCCCTGATGGAAAGCCCCGTGGAAAAGGCGTTGCCTTTCTCACCGTCCTTCTCACAAGGCTTAAGGAACCCGCGAAGCGAAGAACCTTCCCACCAGCTCCACAGGGCAGTATCATCGGGGGGGAACTCGCAGCTCGCCATTTTCCAGGCGGCGGTGTGGCCGAATGAGTTGGCTAGTGCAAGGCTGCTGGTTCCCCTGCGGCGCCTGTACAAACCCGTCATTTTTCCAAATGATGTCGTCATCGAAGCAATGGGTCCCTATAAATTGGGATGGGATGTCGCGGGGATCGATCTTCTTTCTCCACTGACCCGAAACGATGACGAACTCCTTTCCGTCAGGGGAAACTCCGTAGCAATAAGTCAGGCCGCGGGGGTCACTGTCCGGCAGTTTCGCCATAAAGGCGGGAACCAAGGAAGGCGCCAAGTCGGGGACGAAAGCCACATCGGAAAAGAAGTTCTTGCTAAGGGGCGGTTGGGGATAGACGCCCTTGGCGCCGCGATAGGCTCTGCACCCGGCGGCAATGGTCTTGATGTCGGCCATGGCTCTCTCTTGTTGGCCCCGTTCACGCGAAAAAGAAAGTCCCTCAAAGGTGATGTAGCCGCCGAAAACCGCGAACCCGGCGTACACAAGTGCGGATACAATAGCGGGAAAGATAAGGAACAGTAGCAGGGGGCTTATGCGGGGCTTCTTCGAAGGACGAGGAATGTTGGAGGGAGGAGGGGGAGGGGGGAGGGGAGGAGGGGCGACGGCATAGGGTGTTTGTGGGCGCTGCAACGGTTGGGGTGCCCGAGGATTGAGCGTTCCACACTGCTCGCAGTAAGTAGCTTGATCGGAATTATTGGCGCCACAGTTACACTTCCAGCTCATGAGCTACTCCGCATTACTTGTTAGGCGAAGCAAATAGTTCCGGGCGCTGCGCGTACTCAAAATCGAGAAAGCGCTGGAGGGCCATTTTGAGGACGGTGGTTTTGGTGTGTTTGTGCGGGCTGCCCTGCTGCCGCTGCAATTCGTTGTAGTTGGTGATATATGCGAGTAGGGGGTTAATGATGGACTCCTGGCCAGCCAGGAACGCAAGGTGCGCGGTCTGTTCGCCGGGCATATCCACGAAATGGCGGGCAGTGGTGGCGTGAGACAGGCTTGCAAGAGATTCTTGGCCTTTTGTGCGGGCTTTCGTAGAAGAACTCTCATGATTAACCTTCGCGGGGTCGGAAAAGATCTCATTAAGAGCAGTAGCGGCGTGGGGATCTCCAGGTGACAGTTTGGCGGCCCGCTTCAGGTGTGGGAGTGCGCGAGTGTAAAGCTTTTCAAAATACTCCGTCTGGCTGAGTCGGACGCCGTGGCGCCGAAGCCGGTGGAGGAGGTCTAGCAGCTCCTCCTTGTTGCTGCCGGTAAGGTAAACGAAAACTCGCTGGCGTGGCGGAGTACCTGGGGCCAGAGGTTTAGAGCGTGTGGTGCTAGTGCGATTGCGTTTCATGCCATCTCCTCTTTAGGGATATGACTCCGGCCGCACGGGGACGACGGCCCGGATAGCCCAGCGCGCGCAAAGGCGAGAACTTGAAATGGGGGATTTTCTGAATACCCTGTTTCTTCGGCCAATACACACTCCGGACTGATTGTCCTGCCGGGGTAGCGGACCCGGAGTCGGCCAAAACATCGGCTGGAAGCACAGTAGAAGTGCCGGGCGGTGGTGTCAAGACATGGCCGAGAGTTCGCACGGTCGCCTCCCTTGGGGGCTCAGCGAGTCATATCAATCAGGATCGGCTTGGGACAGTAGTCGCTAAGGATGGCCCACGCTCCCCAGCGAAGGCCGCCACACGCCATAATCTCCCGTGGCCGAAGGACCGGAACGGTCTGTTCGGTAACATTCAAGGAATCGCCGTCGCTTCTCTGTGGGATCCCATACTGACCCGGCGAATAGTTAGTAGAGCTTCCCATGCTTACCTGGTAGCGGACGCGTTCACCTAGCAGGTCCACCCCCCATTTTGCGGTTTCGGTTCCCACGCCGCGAAGAATGAACCTGTCTTTGCAGTTGGCAAGAAGAGCCCCACGAACCTGCCGGTCTACTTGGGTAACGTCCTGCAGAAATACGACGGACACGCAGCCTGCTTCTCGGCTGGTGCTAATGAACTGCTCGACTTGATTGTGGCTCATCTGAAGCTTTGAAAATTCGTCCAGGATGAGGAACAGCTTGCGCGGCTGGTCCGCAGAGAAGCGATTGACCATCATTCGGGCGATCATGCGGATGATGATGGCGGCAAGCGTCATGCCCACGCGGCCCAAGGCCAGCGGCGTTGCACACACGAAAAGTCCGGGCTTTTCGGTGAGTGCGCCGAGAGAAAACCCCTCACTCCTATCCGTTATGGTGGCAACGGCGGGACTGCCCAAAATTTCGAGCCGGTTTCGGATGCCGGATACGGCCTCGGGAAAGCCTCTGCGGCGGGTGGTGAAAAGAAAGTCCAAGTCGCGGCGAATGTCGCGAACATGCCGATCAAGAGAGGCTTCACCCTTGGCCCGCTGTTCAAGAAAGTCGAGAGCCGTCTTGAGCGTGTTCTCGTCGTCAAAGAGCTCATAGAGATCTCGAAGCGTGGGGTTGTCGTGAGTAAGGCAGAGGAGCACGACCCCCGCCTTGATGGCCCGCTGGTCCAAAGTGTCCCAATGCTCGCTATCGCCTGGGTTGATCTTGCCGAAGATGGCTTCGGCCAAGTCGTTCGCGGTCTGGTAAAAGGCGTGGCTGTTGTAGTCGTCGCGGTTGATTTCATCGAACGGGTTCCAGTGGAGAGACTCCGAAGGATGCATTGGATCAAAGTGAAAGACTCCGTATCCTTCGGTGGCCAGCTGGGCACGCACCTTGCCGTACAGGTTGCCCTTCACATCCACCACAAAGGCGCTGTGGCCGGCTCGGGGAAATTCAACGCTCCAGGGCAGGGCAAAAGAAAAAGTTTTGCCGCTTCCGGGGGGGGCCACGATCAGCGTTTGATTAAGGTGTTTGATGTGGGGCGCAACGAAATAGGCTGTAGCGCCGCGCGCGTCATAGAACCGACCGAGTATCACTCTGTCCGGATGGGCCTCTTGGGCGGGCCATGCCCACTCTTGCGGGTCCAAGTCCTTGCCCCCCTTGGGGCGAGGGACAAGCGGCTGGCCAGAAACAAGTAAACCCGACGGCCAAAGCTCGTGGGCTGATACCGCACCCTCAAGGTTGGCGGAGTCGAAGCCGTCCGGATTACGCGCGATATCGCGAATGGAGACGGGCCGGCGGCACGTATTAAATAGGGCGAGCCACA
Source organism: Acidobacteriota bacterium (assembly GCA_021833665.1). GTDB lineage: Bacteria > Acidobacteriota > UBA4820 > UBA4820 > DSQY01 > JAKAJA01. The sequence goes on along the minus strand of JAKBES010000178.1, from coordinate 4,014 downwards.
TCATGAACGCGGCCCAGCCAATGGAAACCAACGCAAAGAGAATAACGGCGGGGCCCATGATGTCGATGGTGTGAGGCAAGAAGAGATACGCAGCAGCTCCCGCGCTGCTCATGGCCACGGGGATGGCCAGGGCAAGGGTCTGTTGCCAGAGCTTGGTGAGCTTCTTTCTGGCGATGGCGAGGATGGGCGGGAAATACTGCAAGGCGAGAAGAAACACGCAGAAAGCAAGGCCAACAAGTTTCAGGAACACCGAGAAAGGTATGCGGTCCGTCAACATGAAAGGATCCCCCCTTTCGTTGGGCCTAGCCAGGGCGGCGGCGAGTGTGAATGTGGCGGTGCGTATTGGCGTCACGCTCGCGATCCAGTAGGCGTTGATATTGCGCGGGTCGTAGGTCGGCCATCGCGTCCCTGCGGTTCTCGCGCAATCGCTGCTCCAATTCTCTGTTTCTGGCCGCAGGATCCACGTTGGCCCGCGCCTGATAATCCTGGAGCTCTTGCGCGCGTTGTTGCCCGAGCCAAGCCCGGCCCTCCGGACTATTCCAGTCCTTCCCGCGAGCTAGGCGCTCCAGCTCAGCCCGTGTCAAGGGTCTCCCCTCCCGAGCTTCAAGTAGGCGCAGCGCGCGGCAATACTCAAGATCCCAGCGCCCGCTTGAAAGGCGCTCTTCGTGGCGGCGTTTGATCTCGGGGTCATTCTTCAAGCGGGCTTCGGCTTGGCGCGCAAAGGCATCATCGGCGCCCTGGTAGATACGCAAGCGGTGCTCCAGGATTTTCCCCCTGCGCTCAAGGGTGCTGAGGCGGGCTTCTGCTTCGCTGGTGACGGTGCGCAACTGACCCCGAAGCTGAGTGCCATCGCTAAATCCGCTATTCTTTACGAGACGCCAGTATTCAGCGGAAAGCCTATCTCGTTGCATCGTCGCATTCATGTAGTCTTGCCGGGCATGGTCGCTAAAAAGCCTCTTGGCTTTCTCTGATGGGCTTTCGAGCTGGCGGACCGCCGCATCGGCCCGTCTCCACTGTCCCTCCAGACGGCTCAAGCTACCCAACCTGCGGCTGGCATCGGCTGCCTCTTTGGCAGCGGTCGCACGTTCGCCAAGAACCCCATGCAATTGGGAGCTGGTCCGAACTAGGCTTTCGCGAAGTTCGAGGTACCCAACAGTGTGCTTATGAATGCGTTCTACGGTCGCCACTGCGCGGGCACCCTCTCGGTCCCAATATCCCTGCTGTAAAAGCTGATCCGTGCGCCGCTGAGAGGGGGTCTCGCGTAGCCTGGTGATTTCCTGTTTCGCAAGGGCCACTGCTTTCCCGGCGTAGCCCTTGATCGCCTCATAGGCTGCCCGCGTGCGATAGGTCACCATGGCGTCAAATTCTCGGCGCTTGGCGTAGCGGAGCATGTTGCGGTCCTTTTGCGAGAACATGAGCCCAACGGGGTGCTTGGAGCCTTCCGCGACCTTGCTCTTCCAGTAATCCCAGTTGGCCTTGAGGCCCGCTGGGGAGTCGCGCCAGTGCTTGGCGGACTCGAGGCTCTTGATCGCGTGCGCGTGACGGCCGCTCCAAAAGCGTTCCTGTTCCGCGAGCTGGGACCGGCGCCTTGTCGTGGTAAGTCGTTCCCCTTCCCGGCGCTCATGCTTGATCTCTCCTGGTGGCCTGGGGGATCTCATTTCCCAGTTCTGCCGGCGCGCGGCCTGCGCAAGCCGGGCATGCTCGCGTCTTTCCCGCTGAAGAGTCTCCAGCCGCGCCTTCTCTTCACGAAAACGCAAGAGGTTGTCGTTGTACTCGCGGACCATGCCAGCCTCGGCCATGCGTTCCGTGGGAATGTGCTTGCGCTCCATCGCGGCGGCGGCCGGCCCAAGGTGCCGGGCGGGCTCCCGGTTGATACCCTGCGCCTCAAGGGTGCGGTGGTCGATCCGCTCGTTCCGCCCGGCGCGTTCTAGCGCCTGGTTGGCGTGCTCTTCCCATTTCTCGCGCCACGCCTCGAGAAGGTCCCGGTGGTTCCAGTTGCGGTTCTTGGACCCGAACCCCTCGGGGGTCACGTCCCGCAAGGTGAGCATGACGTGGGCGTGAGGGTTGTCCGGGTCGTTGTGATGATAGGCCACGTCGGCCACCATGCCCCGGTTCACAAATTCTTCCTTCACGAAAGACCGGACAAGCTCCTTCTGCTCATCGGCCGAAAGCTCCTTGGGAAGCGCAATGTTCATCTCCCGTGCTAGCTGCGCGTCCTTGCGCGTTTCCGCTTCCTCCGCCGCGTTCCACAGGCGTGACCGGTCGCGCATCCACTCGGGGGCGCTTCCGGGGGTATGGATTTCGCTCTCGATGCCATGGCGCTTCGTGTAGTCGTGGATTTGCCCCGTGCGCTCGTCGCGGATGCGCTCGGCCGACCGGTACGCGGCGGCGGCGACCGAGGAGCGGCCCGCTGATCTTCCGATAATCTGCGCCGACACATGGTAGATCGCCACGGGGCCATCTCCTCCACGGGGTCCAGGGGGGCGGAGCCCTCCTGGCGCACACATCGCGAAGCGATGTATAAGTGCGCCTTCTGGATTTTCCCCCCAACGGTGCGCCGCCGTCAAGTGCCATACGCTTGCCCCCGTTTGCGCCGGGAGTGTAAGGTGGTGATGGAGGAGGAAGACATGGTCGGAAAGACCATCGATGACCGGATCAGAGAAGCCGAAGAAAAGGTGAAACAGGCCAAGGCGAGGCTCCAGAAGCTCGAAGCCGTCAATAAGCAGAAGGTGAGGAGGGAAAGAACCCGGCGGCTGATTCAGGTGGGCGGGATCATGGCGCACCTGGGAGTCAACACCGTGGAGCAAGCGGAGGCCCTCCGGAAAGAGGTCGTGGAGGGCTCGGAAAAATTCAAGGCCTGGTGGATCCGGACGGTTGGGCCGCTCCCCCAGGAGCATCCGCCGGAAACAACTGCGGGTGAAGATGGGCGGGCTTGAGGATATGAGGCGCGCCCGGAGGCGCCGCGCAATATTTCATAGCAGCGGATTGAACATCCTCTTAGCTATTTAAGCGCGCTTGAATGCCATTCAAGAGGTCGGGCGTTGAACCAACGGATTAAGAGTCCGCTGCTCTTGGGTGATCCATGTCCCGGGTCCTCGGCCCCGTTTTAGCGGTAGACCTCTTTGCGGTGTCCGATACGCAAAACCACGACGGTAATCCGCTCATCCTCGATGACACATAGGAGGCGGTAATCCCCCACCCGGTACCGCCAGAATTCCTGGTCCCCCCGGAGGGGTTTTCCGAGCCGCCTGGGGTTGTCTTCATGGCCCAGCCGGTCGGTCAAGAAGCCAAGAATCCGCCGGGCGTCCCCGCGGTCAAGCTTCTCCAGCGTCTTGAGGGCCTTCCCGGCCAGCTCAATCCGCCAGGCCAAGGCGGCGCTCCACGTCCTTCAGGCTGTACACCTGGTCCCGCCCGGACCGGAGTTCGATAAACGCCCGCTCCGCTTCGTGGAGGTCTTCGAGATCTTCAATTTGAGCCAGCACCGCCGTCCGGACGTAGTACGTTTTGGTCCGTCCCGTCTTGGCCGCCAGGATCTCCAGGCGCTTGTTGGTCTTCTCGTCCAGCCGAATCGACACCGTGGGCATGGGGCCCTCCTATGCTTTACGTGTAAAGCATAGCACCTTCCCCGCCGCGCGTCCAGCACCCCCTTCCCCTTATCTCTCCCTCCCCTTCCGGGGGGTTAAGAACCGGGGCTGCCCTGTGGATCCCGTGGATCCCGGCGGCGGCCCCCCAGAAAACCCCCTGGAAGCCGTCCCGGCTCCCACCGGGTTTCCCGCCGGCCCTGGGAAGGCCTTCGAGGATGTCCTGGGGATCCACCGGCTCCCCAGGGCCGGGTGGGGGTGGATGAGGGCACCAGGGATGAAGACCCGGAAGTACCTGGAGGCCTTGGAGGGGAACCGGGGGTCTGAGTCTCCTTTCCCCCGGGGACCACGGCGCGCGCAAAGGGGCTCAGAAGCGGCGAAACGAGCCGAGTCCGCCCAGTCACCTTACCCAGCCGCCTTTGACCCGTTCTTG
>JAKBES010000177.1 GCA_021833665.1 Acidobacteriota bacterium | reverse complement strand
AGAGAGCTTTATTTCGGCAGTCCGGGGCCTTTTTCATGGGAAGCAGTGTACAAAACCATTCCGTTTTGTACAAGACGAGCTCCCCAAACCGTGAACCTGTACCCCCCCCGCCGCAGCGAAGGCCCGAAAAGTGGCCTTCGGGATCCCGAAGGCCGAAAAAAGGCGCGCCAGGAGCCGCGAGGTTGAACGAAACGGAAAAGATCAACACAGGTTATGGGATCTTATGGGAGGCCTAACGTACTTTTATTTTTCGGCTTTCTTAAGCGCGGCCTCGATGGTCGCGAGCGCCAGCAGCAAGGACAGCGGGCTGTCCAACAGCGGCAGAGCCCCATAGCTGGCATACCATCCCGCCACCCGTTCATTCTTGGCGTCGATGACAAGCACCACGCCGCCAACCTCCGCCGAGGCCAACAAGCAGCGCTTGCCCGCGGCGATCAGAAGTTGCCCGCCAATCCCCTGCCCTTGGAACCTTCGGTCCACGGCCAAGCGCGCCAGGCGGAAGCCCGGCACATCATGGCGCGCCAGCCCGCGCCTTATGATCTCCGGTGTCTTGGCGTAATTGACCGAAGCGGGACTCAGGCTGTAGAAACCGAGAATGGTTTTGTTGTCGGCATCATCAATCGCAAGGAACGTCTTTGCTCCGCCCAGCTCGTGGCTCTTGCGAGCATAACGGCGCAAAAAATCATTGAGCGCTTCTTCGCCGCAGTCGAATGCTTCCCGGTCATGGGCCTTGCTAATTGGCTCTTCGTGCCATGTAGGCACGTTCAGGCCCGCCGTTTTGGCAGCGCCCGGGCGGCCGCCAGCAGTTTGGCGTTCGGCGCGGGCGGATTCTCCAGCAGATCCAAAACCCGCAAACTATCCCGCTCGGAGAGCTGCACAAGATCTGCCTGCTCGATAACGGCCTTGGCGGCACTCACGGCGTGGCGAACCACAAAGTCCGTCAGGTCGGTGTGATTCAGCGCCACCGCACGCAAGAGCAGTGCTTTTTCCTCGGACCGAATTCGTAGGGACATCCGGCTGTTGTCTTCCACTGCTACTCTCGGCATAGCAATAACTCCTTCACAACACCGTACACATTCAAATAGTACATCAACACAGGGCAAGCGTCAATGTTTCCCTTGTGGGGTGCGTACATGATCGTCGCGGCTCGGCGGCGCGTGGTCTCCCTGTGACAGGTTCCTCTTTTATTCCTGTTAGTTACACATTCTCCGCGCTTCACCACTTGACGGTATAATAGCAACATACTATACTATTATAATGAGAAGGCATTATGCCACATTACAGCTTTACGGCAAGACGCTTTGCTGTATATGTGGCATACCCGCTTAGCGTCTTGCTAGATAGGAGGCACAGTGATCTTACTTTTCGCCAACCAGAAGGGCGGTTCCGGTAAGACGACCACGGCGGTTGCCTTCGCCTACCACCTAGCCCAACTCCGCTACCGCGTTCTTCTCCTAGACCTGGACCCTCAAGGCCACGGTACCAGCAGCAGCGGACTCTTGCCGCCCGCCTTCGCGGGCTCCGACACCTCCACCCTCGCTGATGTCCTCGCTGGACGCACCGCACCACAAGCCGCCGTCACCGCAACCGCCTACGGATACGACCTCATTCCCTCCGATGAAAATCTCCTCGCCGTCGAACTCGGCCAGACGGTTCCGACCGAGGCCCTGGAAAAGCGCTTCGCCTACGCCCTTCGGTCGCTCTCCTACGATTACATCCTCCTGGACAGTCAAGCCCACCTGGGCGCGATCACCAAGTGCGCCCTTTTCTCGGCGGATCGCGTCATCATCCCCGTGGAGGCCCACCCGCTCTCACTTTTGGGCCTGTACCAATTCGCCGACAACATCGAGGCGATCCAATCCGACCCAGCCCTCAATCCAAGACTCCGGATCGCCGGCATCCTCCTTACGAAGTGGGCCGCGGCCGAGAAAATTTGTAACCAGGTTCTGGCTAACCTCGATGCGGGCCGACTTCAACGCTACCTCATGCCTGATCGGATCTCCAGAAGCACCGATGTCGCGAAGGCGTCATCCGCGAGCTGGGCCGAAGGTGGAGGTTCGTACACCGGCTTGAAAATTCCTTTAGGACAACCCATCCAGCTCTTCAGTCCCACTTGCAACGCCGCAAAGGACTACGCTTTTGCGGTGGACGACTTTCTTGCCAAACAGCAGGAGGCCAGGCCATGACTAAGGAATTTCTCAAACGCGCCGGCGGGGCAGGGGAGTTAGCAGACTCTCTGCTCCCCCCCCCTTCCACCTGCTAAGCAGTGCGCCAAGGGCACGTACTACCTGCCCCCAGAGGAACACAACGAGCTCATTTTCATGCTGGCCGAGCTTCGCCGGTCCTCAGGTGTCAAGCTTTCTTTCGCAACCTTCCTCCGCTTGGCCGCCCTAGCCGCCAAGCCCCACCTGGCCGTCCTAGCAAAACAGCAGCGCAAACTTACATCGTATGAAGTTTATCAAGCAATTTTGTCCCCACCGGACAGCTTGGCCAAGTAAAGGAGTAAACTTTAAGCGGGGTGGCGGCGGGAGCTAGTCCCTCCCGCCGCGCACCCGAAGCCCACCCGAGCTTTAAGGATAGGAGGCCACGGATGCAGCAAAAAAAACTCACCCCGCCGAACCAGCTTACCAGACTCGCAGATTTCTTTTCGGAGCTGGAGAAGGCCGACGAGCAAGACCTTCTCATCACCGCCCAAGCTCTCATTTTATGCGGGTTGCCCTACCGGAGGATGGCCGACCACCACTACATCCGCGAAGCCAAAACGGCACATGGCACGGTCCGATTGACCGTGGGTGCGATGGACCCAAACACCCCACTACCCTATGGGAAGGATCGAGCTGTTCTCGCTTGGGTGACTACCAAGGCAATGCAGACTGGAATCCCTCGCGTAGAGTGGGAATCGGCGGCGGAATATTTGGAAACCTTTGGGCTAGACAAGGGTGGCTTTCAGTATCGAGCGCTGCAAAAAAGTTGGGAACGGCTCGCAAAGGCAACCATGCTCCTTGAAGTGGTCCGTGATGGCGAGCAGAACATCCGGCCTTGCATGATTTTCGAGCGGGCTGACCTTCCCACTTTGCGTGACAAACGCGACGAAAACGAACGACGCCTCACACTTCTTTCCGGTATGCGTTACGGCGTCGAGCTTGGACGAACGCTTTGGGAAAACCTAAAAGCTCACCCCGTCCCTCTTCCCCTACGTTTGATGCGCGAGTTTCAGGACGAGCCTAAGGCGTGGGACTTTGCAGCTTTCATTTCGTGGCGGTCCTATATCTGTCGCGAGACGGATAAGACCGCCAGAATTTCATGGCAAGAACTACTACAGCAGCTTGGCAGTGTGGACAAGGACCATAAGCAGCTCCGCAAAAGCCTTAAGGACGTGCTTCGTCGGCTTCGAGCCCACTGGCCTGAATTGCGGGCGGATTTTCTAGTTGGTGGCACCCTGGAGATCCGCCCCCCCCTCCATGGAGTTCTTCCAGTACAGAGGAAGGGGAACGAATGAGCGTCTTTGCGGCCCACCTTATTAACCTCCCATAGTCTTTCAGTGTTGAAAATCCTGTGGAATGAGGGAGTTTTCCACGGTGATTTGTACCCCCCTATAGCGGTGATTTGTACCCCCCCATAACGGTGATTTGTACCCCCTTCATCGGTGATCTGTACCCCCCCTTTCTTCAAATCACGCCTCTAACTTCTTCCATAACAACATGTTAGCCGCGTTTGTTTTCGCCTTCATATAGTTCTTTTCATGTAGGTCCATGTAGTTCTTGTCATGTAGTAGAGTCCGGCGGTCCCGTGGAAAACCCAGCGCTTCGCTTGGGTTTCCCACCGTTCCGCTCGGGCCTACTGGACCTGATGGACGGCGGCGGGCCTATGGCCCTTGGAAAAGGGCCGCTCCGTGGAAAGGGTCTGCCCGTTGGTTGACCCTTCCCACAGGGCTAAGGCTCCGCCTTGCCCTTTCCCACGCCGCCCACAGGGTCTAGGTGCATGCGCGCCTCTCCCCTGTGGTTCGGATCAGGTCCGACACCAAAGAACGGGTCAAAGGATGCTGGGTAGGATAGTCATGAGAGCGGGACTCATTTCGCCGGTCCTGGGACTCTACAGCGCGCCGCATGAACCGGCGCAAAGACACTCAGGCCCCCGGAGGGGGGGAGGGGGACCTCAGAACTCCGGAGGCCCTGTGGGAACCCTTCGGCTCCCACCACATACCCAAAACCCGAGCACACCCTGTTCCATCAAGTAGCCCCTGTGGAGCCGGTGGACGGACGGGACGTCTTCGAGGCTTACCTAAAAGGCCGTGGGGAACCCTCGTGGGAGACCGCAGGGCGTCCAACAGGTGTTCCCCATGGCCTGGCCGACCCGTCCACGGGGTGCACAGGAGGGCCGAAGGGGGGTGGGGCTGGGTCTTACCCCTCGGCGGGCTTGTTTGACGTTTCCTGGGGCTTTTTAGGATGCGGTGTTTTCGGCAGCGCTTCCTTGAACTTCTCGGGCAGCTCCCCCATGAAGATCTTTTGAAGGACCTTGGGCGCCCACTCATACTTGTTGTGGAGATCGAGGAGATAGGTTTTTAGGGCGTCCACCTGGCCGAGGCGTTCAAACCCCACCGAATTGAGGATGCCGCCCATCTGAATCAGCAGGCGGGTGCGTTCCTTCCGGGCCTGTTTTTGTTCCGAGAACCGCAACTTCGCTTCGAGGGCCTTGCGGGCGCTCCGTTTTTCATCCAGCCTCTTTTTGGCTTCCGCTTCGCGCTCGATGAGGGCCTTAAGCCGTTCTTCCACCGTACGTCCCGCCATGATCCTTGCTCCTTGTGCTTTTCATTCCGCCGATGCGGGGCCCCTTCGGTTTTATAGCTGGCCGCCGGACCATGCTCAGCCCGCCAGGGGCTAGTTTAGGTCCACTTTTACTGTCAGGGCGCGGACCAAGAAACAAGGATAGCCGGGAGTGATCCGTGAATGCAAGGACAAAGAGAAGATACTTGACAAGGGAGTATCACGGAGGCACAATCGTGGAATAGAGCAGAGGGTGGCCGATGCGAGCTGTAGAATCCCGAATAATAATGAAGGGCGCACTTATGGGTTTGCTTCACGAACCCGTGCGCCATGAAGGCTCCGCCCTCCTGGACCTCTGGAGAAGCTAACCATGGCGCTTTACAGTCTGAGCCATTCGCCGATAGGGCGCAGTACGCACGCGGCGGGCACCGCTGGTGCGCACATTCACTACATCACGCGGGAGGGGGCTCAGAGCGACCACGCGGAGCGCCTGCCCGAAGGAATCGAATCGGACCGGGCGAGCGTGAAGGAGTGGATCGACCGGGAGGAGATGGCGGACCGGGCCAATGCGCGGGTGGTGGACAAGCTTATGGTGGCGGTCCCGAAAGAACTGGACCGGGAGCAGCGGCTGGAGCTGGTCCGGGAGTACTGCGACAAGGTGACGCAGGGGCGTACGCCCTACTACGCGGCGATCCATGCGGGACCGAAGGACGCGGACAACCCTCACGCGCACATCGTGCTCCGGGACCGGGACCTAGAGACAGGCAAGCGCGTGATCCTGAGTTCGGAGAAGGGGAGCACGGAGCGGTTTAGAGAGCAGTGGGAGGAGCACGCCAACCGGGCGCTGGAGCGGGCCGGGCGTGAGGAGCGCGTTGACCGGAGGTCACTTCGAGAACAAGGGCTAGAGCGCGAGCCAACCCGGCACGAGGGGCCGAACGTGCGATCTATGGAAGAGAAGGGCATCCCCACGAGGATCGGGGAGGAGAACCGCGACGTGCGGGCGTACAACCAGGTCCGGGCGGACGAGCGGGGGGCCGTGATCGACTTCCAGCGGGCCAAGGCCGAACTGGAGGCCGAGCGGGGCATCGAGGCGCGGCACCAGGCCCGAATGGAAAAGGGGACCTGGGACGACGAGGGGTCGCGGGCCGTGGCGGACGTGGAGCGGGTCCGGGGCGGGCCGGTGGACCCCAACGAGATCGACCGGGTTTTGTGGCAGAGCACGGACCAAGCGAAGGAGCTGGCGCAGGAACTGCGAGGACTGAAGGAACGGCAGGAAGAAATCGCGGGGGCGGTAAGGAAGGCTCGCGAGGCCCAAGCCCAGATAGGCTCTTTGCGCCAACAAGTTGAGAAAGAGAGCGGGTGGTGGCACAAGCTCAAGGACCGGATGGGGGAGTGGAACGACAACCGCCTATTGAAGTCAGCGGTTCTTTGCCGGGACCGAGACCCCCTCATGGCTTCTCTGCGAGCCCGCTATGACGCCAGGAATCAGGAGCATGCGAACCGGGAGAGGCTGAAGGCGCTGGAGGAGAGAATCCTTCGGCCGCTTGAGGGAAAGCCCGAGAGCGTCCTGCGGCAGGAGTGGGACTCGAACCACGAGAAGGCCGATAGCTTGGCGGGGAAAGAGCGCGAGGCCGCGGCGACGAGGGATCTTTACAGACCCGCGGCCGAGGGCTACGAGCGCCACCGCGAGGCGAGGGTTGAGCGGGACCCCGAGATCGTGGCGCGGCACCGGGAGCGGCTGGAATCGGGCGTATGGCGGCCCGAGGACAGCCGGGACATCAGCCGCCTCGAGGTGGACGCGGACAACCCGGTCACGAGGGAATGGCTCAAGCAACAAGCGGCAAGCAGCCCGGACATGAAAGACATCTACGAGCGGGCGGAGAGGCGCATGGAGCACGCGGAGGAGCTGCAAGAGTACAAACAGGGCCGTGCGCAGCATCCCCCCGGCGTAGAACGCGACCGGGGGATGGACCGGGAACTCAAGGGCATTGAGCGCGATGCTATGAAGGAGCTGGACCCGGATCGATTCGCGCGCGAGCTGGGACGCACGCTGGAGCGCACCCGGGAAGACCTGTTCTTTGGAGGCCGGGGGCGGTGAGGGCATAGAGGCGGAAGCCTCCACGGCTCAAAACGGCTTCGTAAAAAGGCCCAGGTTCAACGAAACGGGCAGGGAACAGTATCTATGGTCCCCCGGTCTAACGCAGAAGGAATGTGCTTGGAGAGGCGGCGCGGGGTATGAATTCTTGCGAGAAGAGCCTACACTAAATTTAGGACACCGCATCCACGATTCGTGCCAGCTTTGACCGTCCTGGAGAGCATGGGGGGGGATCTCATGGGATACCGGCGAAGAGCCAGCCTTTGGTTCAGTCTGGCCTTTATGATGGGAACGTCACTTGGGGTAATGGCCCAGAGCATTTCGATCGATTCCCCGGCTGACCAGAGCCCTATCGCCCCTGCAGCAACCTTGGACATCACGTGGACCCTCCACACCAGGTGCTCGGTAAAGAACGCCACCATCACAGAAGTTCGGGTGGACGGCGTCCTGCAGAACTGCTACGGAGCGTGCTCTGGGGCGGGAGGCACGATCACTCTCTATACTGCGGCCTTCCCAAACAACTGCATGCACACGATTCAACTCAAGGCCTACGCTAGGGCAGATTCGTTTTGCAATCCGGCCTACCTCACGACCTTCTATTCGAGTGTCATCACAGTCTATGATGCCTCCGTGGCTTACGACGAGTGCGAGGACCCGCCTCCTTGTGAGACCTCCACCATGGGCGGTCCGGTAGACGTGGCCAACGGGAAGATGTGGTACACCCAGGAGGATTTGAAAATAGATGGTCCGGTTCCCCTCGTCTTCGCCCGGACCTTCGTCCACCGGAACGCGGGGACCAGCGGCCCCCTCGGCTATGGCTGGACTCATAGCT
>JAKBES010000176.1 GCA_021833665.1 Acidobacteriota bacterium | reverse complement strand
CACCGCCACCGTCTTCGTGATATCCTTCTTCATGGCCGGTCTCCTTTGGGCTTCGTGCCCTTAACCCTGGGGCCAGTTTACTGGACCCCGTGGAGGCCGGCCTCTTCATCCCATCTCGCTTAATCGCTTAATCGCGTCCCCTTCACATCTTGTTCCCGCACTCGGCGCAGAATTTTGCCCCCTTGGCCAGTTTGGCGCCGCACTTGGGGCACTCGGTCTTAGGGATGAGGCTCGCGCCGCACTCGGGACAGAATTTGCCGCCCTGCGCCTCGGCACCGCACTCCGGGCAGAGGACGGCCGCCTGGGCCGCCAGGTTGATGCCCTCCGTGAGGTCCTGCTCCCGGAGCTTCTGCTCGGCCTGCTGCACGGTGATCTCGGCCTGCTTGGCCGCCAGCTCCCGCTGGAGGATGGGCGCGCAGTTCTTGCAGAGCGCACGCTCCTTGTTCCAGCAGATCTCCTGACAGACCCACTTGCCGCACCGCTTGCACTGGATGAAGCAGGGCTTGATCTCCTCCACGGCATCCTTGAGGGCCGAGTCGTGGCCAGGCCCGCCGATGGCGTGCTGGATGTCATAGGCGCTGGACCCCGCCCGGCCGAAGACGCCGCCCAGCAGGTTCCCGGCGCCGCGCAGGACGCCGCCGGCCACGCCCAGCGTGTTGGCCTTCCACGAGGACATGTAGCCGTTGCCGCAGCACTCGCAAAAGAACTTAAACTGGTAGCCGTTGTCCGTGCTCAGATCCTGATAGTTATCCGTGAACTCGATACGGCCCATGGCTTTCTCCCTCCTCGGCACACTCGCTATGCTAAAAGGCCAACGGTCGTGCCGTCAATGGGGGGCAGGAATCGCTCCTGAGGGCTTGACAGGCGGAAAGGGCGGGGGTAGAGTGGATATCTGAGCAGGTGCTCAGATATCGAGGAGAGACCATGGCGGCAGTGGCGGGGCAGGTGACCAACAAGGGAGAGGGCGCGGTGCTCAGCGACCGGGCCTACAACGCCATCGCGGAGACCTTCAGGGCCCTCGCGGACCCGACGAGGGCCCGCATCGTCCATCTTTTGTCCTTCGGCGAAAGCTCCGTGAACCACCTCGCCGAGAACCTCACGGTAACGCCCTCGGCCGTGTCCCACCAGCTCAGAATGCTCCGGCAGATGGGGTTGGTGCGCTTCCGGCGCGAAGGGCAGCTCGCTTTTTACGCCCTGGATGATCCGCACGTGGCCATCCTCTTCCAGGAGGCGCGCGAGCACGTCTCCGACTACCTCCAGGAAGGGCGCAAGAGCAGGGAGTGGCTATGACGACCGCCCTTCAGCCCCGGCCCGAGGAGGCCGGCTCATCGCAAGCCCAGCCCGCCCGCCGGGTTTTCCTGGTGGGCAACCCCAACGTGGGCAAGAGCGTCCTTTTCAACGCCCTGACGGGCTCCTACGCCGTGGTCTCCAACTACCCGGGCACCACCGTGGAGGTCTCCAGAGGACACGTGGAGCTTGGCGGCGAGCGGTGCGAGGTGGTGGACACGCCGGGGATGTACTCCCTCCGGCCCATCACCGACGAGGAGCGCGTGGCCCGCGACATCCTCCTTCGGAGCGACGGGTGCATGGTCCACGTGGTGGACGCGAAAAATCTCCCCCGGATGCTGCCCCTCACGCTGGAACTTTGCATGATGGGGCGGCCCCTGGTGATGGCCCTCAACCTTATGGACGAGGCCAGGGCGGCGGGGGTCCATGTTGACGTGCGCGCCCTGTCGGCCGCTCTTGGCGTGCCGGTGATCGAAATGGTGGCCACCCGCGGCGAGGGGCTAAGTGCCCTCAAGGAGATCCTCGCATCTCCCCCGCCGCCCCCGCCTGTGCCCGAGGTTCGCTTCCCGCGAGCCATCGAGGCGGCCCTCTCCGAGCTGAGAGCACGCGCTCCGAGCTGCGCCGGGCGCTTTTGGGCCCTCCACCATTTGGAGGCGGACCCCGCCGCCCAGGAGGCCTGCCCCGTGCCGGAAGACGCCCTCGCCGCCGCCATGGCCATCATCGGAGGGCCGGCGCGCCTGCGAGCCCTCCCCGCCGACGTGGCCCAGGCCTTCCACGAGGCGTCCAAGGCGATCTTGAGGGGCGTCTACACGGACGGCGGGCGCTGGGCTTCCACCCTCCAGCGGCGCCTCGACCAGCTCCTCCTCAATCCCTGGACGGGCTTTCCCATCCTGGGCATCGTGATCTACGTCGGCCTTTACCAGTTCGTGGGGGTCTTCGGGGGCGGAACGGTGGTGAACTTCCTCGAAAACGTCGTCTTCGGGCAGTGGGTCAACCCGTTTTTCGAGCGGGTCTTCGCCGTCATCGTGCCCTGGGATTGGCTCCGCACCCTCTTCGTGGGCGATTACGGCATGTTCACCCTGGGCCTGCGCTACGCCACCGCCATCATCTTCCCGGTGGTGGGGACCTTCTTCGTGGCCTTCTCGGTGCTGGAGGATACAGGATACCTCCCGCGGCTCGCCATGATGTTGGACCGCCTCTTCAAGGGCATCGGCCTCAACGGCCGCGCCGTCATTCCGCTGGTGCTCGGCTTCGGATGCGACACCATGGCGACCATGGTGACGCGGATCCTGGAGACCAAGCGGGAGCGGGTCATCGCCACCTTCCTGCTGGCCCTGAGCATCCCGTGCGCGGCGCAGATCGGCGTGATCCTGGGCCTCCTCTCGGGCCATCCCGCGGCCCTCCTCCTGTGGGGAGCCATCATGCTCAGCATCTTCGTGGCCGCGGGGACCCTCATGGCGCGCTTCCTGCCCGGTGAGCGGCCCACCTTCTTCATGGAGCTTCCTCCCCTTCGCCTGCCTTCGATCAAGAACGTGTGGAGCAAGACGGTGAGCCGCATGGGGTGGTACTTTCTGGAAGTGTTCCCCCTCTTCATCCTGGCCTCCGTGCTCATCTGGATCGGCCAGGTCACGGGGCTCTTCACTAAAATCGTGGCCATGGTCGTGCCCATGGTGAAGTTCCTGGGCCTCCCCGCGCAGGCGGCCGTGGCGTTCCTCTTCGGGTTCTTCCGGCGTGACTATGGCGCCGCGGGCCTTTACGACCTCCAGCGGACGGGGGTGATGACGGGCAACCAGCTCCTCGTAGCCACGGTGGTCCTCACCCTCTTCCTGCCCTGCATCGCCCAGTTCCTCATCATGCGCAAGGAGCGCGGGTGGGGTGTCACCCTGGCCATGTCCGGCGTCATCCTCGGGACGGCTTTCGCCATCGGCTGGCTCCTCAACACCGCGCTGGTCGTCACGGGAGTGACGCTGTGATCGAATGCATCGTCTGCCACCGGCGCTACGACCCCGACCAGAGCGCCGGGGCGTGCTCCTCCTGCACCCTCCTCACCCGGGGGTGCGGCAAGGTGAAGTGCCCCTACTGCGGCTACGAAAACCAGCGGCCCCTCAAGGACGCCGCCCTCCAGCTCAAACAGCGATGGAAGGAGATCCTCCATGGTCCACGGCGTTGACATCGGTGAGGTTGAGCAGGAGCTTCTCGAGGACCTCTGGCAGCACCAAATGGAAGACCGCCCGTTGCCGGAGAGCCTTCCCGCGCAGGTGAAGGCGTATCACTTCGCCGAGCGCGGGTGGCTCGCCCAGGGCACCCTCACCCTCACGGAAGCGGGGCAGGTTCTCGCGCGACGGGCCATCCGCCGCCACCGCCTCGCGGAGCGGCTTCTTGCGGACCTCATGGGCACGGGCCGCGAACGCGCCGAGGAGGCCGAGGAGGACGCCTGCGTCCTGGAGCACTCCCTCATCGAGGGCCTCGACGAGAAAGTCTGCGCGTTCCTGGGCCATCCGCGCGTCTGCCCCCACGGCCACCCCATCCCCGAGGGCGACTGCTGCAAGAAGGCCAGCCAGACCGTGGACCCCGTCGTCCTCGCCCTCTCCCAGATCAGGGCCGGGGAGGGGGGCACCATCGCCTACCTCTCCACCCACGAGAGCGGCGACCTCCAGAAGTTCCTCTCCATGGGCATCCACCCCGGCGACCCCATCGCCGTCGTACGGCAGACCCCCTCCATCGTCTTCCGCTGCGGCCACAGCCAGTTCGCCGTGGACCGCCACATGGCCGACCAGGTCTACGTCCGGCGAGACACGTAAGGCGCGCCCGCGCCTTGCTCCGCGGGGGAGGCCCACCGTGGCCTCGCGTGTCAATCGCCTCATGCACCCGGAGGCCGCGTGGCAAGGCGGAGGGACGAAATGAGGGGATGAGGGCGCGGACGGGCCTTCGAAGGCAGCCTGCTAGGTGCCCCTTGTGCCTTGCTGGTACATTATTTTTTTCGCGTCTCGCGTCTCGCGTCACGCCTACAAACACCGAAGGCGGGGAACGAGCCCCCGCCTTCGAAATGGAATGCCCGCGAGCTGGAGATCAGGCGCCGAAGGGATCCCAGGGTGGCAGGATGAAGGGCTTCTGGTCCACGAGCTTCTGGAGCTCGGGGGGGACGAAGCGCTTGTCCACGATGACCTCGTAGACGTGCTTGTCAAACCAGCCTTTGTCAATGGAAAAGAATCCTTCGTCCCCGGCCTTCTTGCCCCAGGAGTTCTCCACCTTCCACTTGTCGGGAACCCCGTTCTGTATGTCCACGCCCACGAAGACCATGGCGTGGTCGGGGGCGCCGTCGCCGGTGGCCAGGGCGTCCTTCTTGTCCATGGAGACGTCCAGCCCGAACAGGTCCTGGTAGTCCTCCACGCCCTCGGCCCAGAGGCCGGCCTTCCGGTCGCCCTGGACGCCCGCGTTGGAGGCGAACCAGACGGGCTGGTCGGCGAGGACGGAGGCCTTGGCCATGTCGGCCAGCTCCTCCTGGGTGACGTTCACGGCGGTCAGGTCCGGCTGGTCGGCCATGTCCCGGTCCCAGGCCCACTGGAGCCTCTGGTGCATGGGCTTGCCCGGATAGTTGACGAAGCGCTCGTAGTTGTGGAGGTCGCTGCCCACGAACTCCTTATAGAAACTCTGGGGCGTGTAGGTCTTGAGGGGCGAGACCTTGTCGTCCTTACCGGTGTAGCGCCACTGGAAGGATTGGGGCGGCTGGCCCATGCACAGGACGAGGATCCTGTACACGTGGTCGAGGGTCTCCATCTTGATTTGCAGAAGCTTGCCTTTCGGGACACCTTGGTTGATGGCAGCGCGCAGGGCGAGCACGCCTTTGCGCACCTCGGTGCTCAGGAGCATGTTCATCTGGTCCGTGTGGGAGGCGCTGAAGGTGTCGGGCATGACGCTCTGGGGCACCACGCCGTATTTGTCAATGAGGGCCAGGACGTAGTTCCAGTCGCCTCCGTCGTCCATGGGGTGCTTGAGCAGGTGCATGTTCTTGCGGCTGTCGAGGGGCTCCTTGCTCAGGGCGACGGAGAGCTCCAGGGCGCGGTTGGCCCGTTCCACCTTGTCCCAGAAGTCCTCATAGGCCTGCGAGAGGGTGAAGTCCTTCATGCTGAACTTGTTCATGACTTCAGGGCGCAGGATGTTGAGGCCCGCGAAAAGCCAGCACCGGCCGGAACGCTCCTGGTCCGTGATGGAGCCGGGATTCTTGATGACGTGGGTGAAGAGGCCGTCGCTGGCGATGGCCTTCTCGTGGTTGATCACGAGATCGCCGATGGCGTGATCGGCCAGCGCGTTCTGGGTGGCCCTGAGGGCCGGGGTCAGGGTGAGGGAGGACTGGATCTCCTGGATGGCCTGGGCGGAGAGGCCCGCGGACGGGGTGGGCTCCTCGCCGGGGCCGGGCTGGTACTGGGCGAGGACGGGCAGGGCGGCGAGTGCCGCCAGCAGGGCGGCGGTTCTGAGGAGCGATCGGATCATGCAAGACCTCCATGGATGGCGTTCGCGGGGCGCGCGCGGCCCCGGGGCTCAAACCCATGTAACGCGCCGGGAGTGCCGTTCATTCGCCGGAATGCCGAGATGCCGAAATGCCGGAATGCCGGAATGCCGGAATGCCGAAATGCCGGGATGCCATCATGGGCGCCTCAGCAGCCTGCTATGCCCACCCTTCCTGGGCGAGGGCGTCGTGGAGCTCGTCGGGGTGGTGGCGGCAGTGGACCTCCACCTGGCTCGATTCGGCGTGCGCCTTGCTGTAAGGCCAGCCCGCCGCCATCCGGTTTCGTTCGTGCAGTTCGTGCAGGAGGACGAAGGGGCGCTCCGCCTCTTCGATGGCATCATCGATCCAGACCTCGTTCTCGGGCACGAACTCGTAGACGTAGTCGTGGCCTCCCTCGGTGAAATCGATGTCGAAGGCGCTCCGCACCATCCGCCCGTTGACGACCCAGACCGAAAGGGCGCTTTCAAGCCGCTTCCAGAGCCGCTCGTGTACATCTTTACCCTCGGGCAGTTGGCGTCCGGAGCGGGTGAGCTTGCGTACGTCTCCCGCCCTCCGGCGCTCCCTCCGCTCCGCGTGGTCGGCGAGCACGATGGCCTTTTCGTAGGGCATGCCGGCGGCCATGAGGCGGTGTTCCACGAGCAGGTGATCGACGAAAAAGCGCCGCTCGTCGTGCTGGGCCTCGCGGTCGATCCAAAACTCCTTCTCGGGAATGTAGGGGAAGCGGTAGTGCTGGCCGAAGTTGGTGAATTCCTCGTCTATGTGGCCGCGAATGTAAGGTCCATCTACGATCCACACCTGGAAATCCCCGCGTCGTTCGTCCTTTTCCAGATAGGGTGGTTTGAGCGCATCCGTCATGCCAATCTCCTCCCTTTGGTCCCATTCTCCCTTCGGGTCCTTGGTGTCTTTGTGGCGATCCCCTGTCTTTCAGCCTTGCCCTGCTCTCACCCCGCGGCTTCGTCCACGGCCTGCCGGAGGATCTCCTCCACGTGGTCGGCGAAAGGCTTGAGGTCGGTTCGGCCCGTGAGGCCCATGAGCTCGTGGGGTTCGATGGCGCCGATGACGGTGGCGTCCTTCTCGCGGCGGACGATCAGGTTGCAGGGCAGGAGGAGGCCGATGTTGGGCTCCGCGGTGAGGGCCTGGTGGGCGATGGGCGGGTTGCAGGCGCCCAGGATGACGTAGTCGGAGAAGTCCACCCCGAGCTTGGCCTTCATGGTGGCCTTCACGTCGATTTCCCACAGGATGCCGAAGCCTCGGGCCTTGAGGGCGTCGCGCGTGGCCTGGAGGGCCTCCTCGAAGGGTTTGGCGCTGCGGGCATAGATACCGTAGGTCATTTTCTCTGCCATGGTCGTGCCTCCATTGGTCAACGTTAGTAGTGGGCCAAGTATGCTCCCCCCGTGGGGAAGCGCCAAGGGGAGCAACTGGCAAGATGCGGCGCTCGATCAAACGTAACGCGGCGGGGCGGGGTATAATGCCTCCTTGCTCCCAACCGGGGGCACGACGATCTTGAAAGGAGAGCCATGAACTCACCACGGTTACGCAGCGCAGCCGGGCCGCTCGCCGCCCTCGCCCTCCTCTGCCTCATGCCTTCATCGGCGAAGGCCGACGAGGGCATGTGGACCTACGACCATCCGCCCACCAAGCAGCTCCAGGAGCGCTACGGGTTCACGCCTTCGCAGGCCTGGCTTGACCACCTCCGGCTCTCCTCCGTGAACATGTACGCCAGCGCCTCCTTCGTGTCGGCGGACGGCCTCATCCTCACGAACCACCACGTGACCTTGGGTTACGTGCAGCGCCTCTCCACCCCCGAGCACAACTACGTGAAGGACGGATTCTACGCGAAAACCCAGGCGGAGGAACTGCCCATGCCCGGGGCCTCCATCTCCGTGGTGGAGTCCATCGAGGATGTGACCGCGCGGGTGA
>JAKBES010000175.1 GCA_021833665.1 Acidobacteriota bacterium | reverse complement strand
GGGTCCAGGATGAAGGGGATCTGCCGTGCGCCCAGCCACCCCATGACTTCTTCCAGGGCGGGCAGGCTGCTCTCGCGCCGGGGCTTGGCCACGATGCCGACGACGGTGGCGGGACGGGAGGTCATGGTGACGGGTCCTCCCCTGGTGCCAGGTGCACCAGGAATTCCACGTTGCCCTTGGGGCCCTTTACGGGGCTTTCAAGGGTCCCAAGCCGAGTATACCCCAAGGCGATGGCCGCCTGGCACACTTCACTCAGGGCCCTGGCCCTCACCAGCGGGTCTTTCACGACGCCTCGGCCCCGGCCGACTTCTTTTCGGCCCGCTTCGAACTGAGGCTTCACGAGGGCGATCACGAAGGCCTGGGGGGCGCTGGCCCGAATGGCGGGCAACAGGAGCTTGAGGGAAATGAAGGAGGCGTCCACCGTGACCAGCGCCACGGGCTCGGGAAAGAATCCGGCCGCCAAGGTCCTAGCGTTGATCCCTTCCAAGCACACGACCCGAGGATCCGAGCGGAGCGACGAGTCCATCTGGCCGTGGCCCACGTCCAGCGCGTAGACCCGGGCGGCCCCGTGCTGCAGGAGGCAGTCCGTGAAGCCTCCCGTGGAGGCCCCGACATCGGCGCACACGGCGCCTTCGAGACGGGGGTGGAAGGCTTCCAGGGCGGCCTCAAGCTTGAGGCCGCCTCGGCTCACGTAGGGGCAGGCCTTGCCGCGAACCGTGAGGACGGTCTCCACCACCAGAAGCTGGCCCGCCTTGTCGACGCGCGCTTCCCCCACATACACCAGTCCTGCGAGGATGAGGGCCCGGGCCTTTTCTCTCGTTGAGGCAAGGCCTTGCTCCAACAGAAGCTTATCGGCGCGCTGTTTCATGGGCTGGCTGGCCGCGGGCCACGGGGATCGGTGGGCCGACAGGCAACTTCTCTCATGGGCGCAGAGGCTCCGCGCCGCCCTCGGTCCCACGGGTTCGTCAATGTTTTCGCCCCGCCACGAAATGGGCAAGCTCGCGCAGATCGCGGCCGCGGGGTTCAAACTCGGCGGCGGCCCGCAAGGCGTCGGAAAGGAGCCTCTCCACCTCCCGGCGCGACTCCTCGATCCCCCAGAGGGCCGGAAAGGTAGCCTTGCCCTGGGCCGAATCCTTGCCGGGAGTCTTCCCCAGGGCTTGGGCGGTCTGCGTTTCATCCAAGATGTCGTCCACGATTTGGAAGGCCAGTCCGAGAGACGTTCCGAACTTTTTGAGCGCGCCGCGCTGGGCCGCGTTCGAGCCAGCCCAGTGGGCGCCGGCAAGGAGGGAGGCCTCGAGGAACCGGCCGGTCTTCAAGGTGTGGATGGCCGTCAGGAGCTTGGGCGACACGGTTTTGCCCGATCCGGTCTGTTCCAAGTCGAGGGCCTGTCCTCCCGCCATTCCTTGGGAGCCCAGGGCCCAGAGAATCTCACGGGAGGCCCTGTTGCGCCTGGCCGACCACCGGCTGCCCTCGGGATAAGCGGCGAGGAGGTAGGCTCCCAGCGTTTGAAGCGCATCGCCCGCGAGGATCGCCATGGCTTCCCCGTAGACCACGTGGCACGTCGGTTTGCCCCGCCGGAGGCTGTCGTTGTCCATGGCCGGGAGGTCATCGTGGATGAGGCTGTAGGTGTGAAAGAGCTCAAGGGCCGCCGCGGCCGGAAGAACGGCTTCCTCGTCTTCCCCTCCGCACGCCTCGTAGGCGGCCACGGCGAGGATGGGCCGGAGCCGTTTGCCTCCCGCCATGATGCTGTACCGCATGGCTTGGTGCAGGCGCACGGGTTCCCGGTCCGCGGGAGGCAGAATCTGGTCCAGAACCTTGTCAACTCGGGGCGCCAGCCTCTGGAGAACCTCGGGGATCACGGTTCGCCCTCGCCTTCGGGCTCGGCGGCCGCGTCCAGCGTGACCTCCCGTCCGGGCTCGCCCTCCAGCAGGCGGGCCACTTTGAGGGAGGCGGCCTGGAGGCCCGCCTGGAGTTCACGGCTCAGGCGGATCCCCTGCTCGAACAGCGCCAGGCTTTCTTCGAGGGGGAGAGCGGCGTCCTCGAGCTTCTTCACGATGTCCTCTAGGGCGCGAAGCTGGGCTTCTATGCCGGCCTTTTTAGATGTGCGGGGCATGCTCACTCCATGGGCACGATGAACGAATCCTTGAGCCCTGCCTTGTTCAGAGCCGTCTGGGCTTTGGCGGCGGCGGCGCGGGTGGGGAACCCCGTGGCAATGACCTTGTACTTTCCGTCCCGGTGGAGGATGGCTGTCTTGTAACCCAGTCCTTCGATGCGGCGGCCCACATCACGGGCCTTGCTCTCTTCAGCGAAGGCGCCCGCCTGCAGGCCGAAGGCGCCGCCCGCCGCTTTGGCCGCCGTTTTGGCAGACGTCGGCGGCGGCGGGGCGGAGGACTCGGGTGCAGGGGCGAGTCTCGGTTCCGCAAGCTCCTCGGGAAGGGATTCGGACGTCGTCTGCGGCGGAGCCGCGGGTGGCAGGAGCGCGGCGGGGGGCTGCTCTGGAACGCCTGCTGGGGCCGTGGGCGTCCTGCCCGAACCGGGGGCCGGAGCTTCGGGAGAGAAGGTTTGGCGCTCCACGTTGCCTTCGGGAAGAACGCCCGGGCCGCGTCCAAAAGACGGCTCGCCCGGCGCGGGCCTTGGCGAAAAGAGCCACGAGGCGGCCACGACGATCAGGGTCAGGACGGCCACGCCTGCCGCGATCCAGAGAAGCTGGCGAAGGGCGGGTGCCGCTTGTCTATCCTCGCTCATGATTCCACTCCCTGTGACGTTCCGGCCAGGTGGCGAATGTGAGCGTGAAGGGCCTCGCGCCTCGCCTGAGGCAGCCTCCGGTCGGCTTCGAGCACGAGGGCGTAGAGGGCCTCCTCAAGGAAGGCCTGGAGGGCCCCCTCGCGGTTCGCCTCGGGGACGGCCCGGAGGGATACGAGGGCCTGGTCGACATCCAGGCGCCCGAAGCGTGCCAAGTCCGTTTGATGGGCCGCCAGCGCGGGATGGGCGCGGCTGAGTTCCATCATCATGGCGTCCAAGCCGCCGTCCTGATTGGGTGGGACGGGAAGCTGGTAGTAGACGTAGGAGTAGAGCTCGTTGTACTGCTCGATGAGAGCCTCGGGCTGGGCCGCGGCGGCCCGCCCTCTGTTGGCCGGGTCCTCCCGCTCCATGAGGCCCAGCGTGAGGAAGATCCAGAGGGTGCGGAGGGTCTCGAATTGGGAGAGGTAACTGGCCTCCAGGAGCGAGGATACGGCCATGCCCTCCCGGGCGATGTGGAGGAGGTGCTCTTCATCTCCCGTGATGTCCAGGTTCGCTACGAAGGCGGGCAGCTCGGCACGGGTACGAAGCCGCAAGGAGGGGTTGCCCACGACGGGGCGCATCTGGCTCCACGCGATCTGCCGGCTCATTCCCTTGAAAATGACGGCGGGGATGTCGATGGCGATGGTGATCATCTCCAGGGTGGAGAAGGGAGCCAGCTCGAGGCTGTACGTTCCCGAGCGGAAGCCGAAGAGCGAGAACATGATGTCGTAGAGCTGCTGGGTGACGCTCTCCACGAGGTCGCTGGGGGTGATGGCTCCCATGTCCACCAGGGCCCTGCCCTGTTTGTTCCCCTGGAGCACTTGGCCGGAGGCGTCCTCGTACTGGGCGAGGGTGATGAGCCCGCGGCGGAGGAGGCTTTCGCCCAGGCGGTCATCGGGATCCGAGCTGGTGGCGTAAACCACCTGTCCGTCCTTGATGTACAGGGCTTTCCGTATGCCACCTTCCTCCAAGGCCAGGACGCCCGTCTCCCGGTCCCGGTAGAGAGACATGAGCAGGGTGGGGAGGCGGATTTCACTGAAGTCGCCTGAGAGGATGACGCCGTCGTTCATGGGAATCGCTTGAGAGGCTGGGCCAGGGAGATGTCGTTCTTGGTCTGGGTCTTGATGCGATACATCGCCTCGTCGGCCTTGGCCACGAGCTCCTCCTTGGTGATGGCGTGGGTCGGGTAGGAGGCCACGCCGAAGGAGCCCGTGATCTCGATGCCTCCGGTTTCCTCCATGAGAAAAGGCGTGGCGGCCAGGCGTTGGCGGACCCGTTCGGCCACCTCAAAGGCGCCCTTGGAGTCGGTCTCCGGGAGGATGATGCAGAACTCGTCGCCGCCGTACCGGACCACTTTGTCGATGCTCCGCACGGCGTTCATGATGCGGGCCGCCGCCTCCTGGAGGGTCCGGCTTCCCAAGGCGTGGCCGAACCGGTTGTTGACCTCGCGAAGGCCGTCCAGGTCCAGGAAGATGAGGGAGACGGGCTTGTTGTACCGCCTCGCCCGCTCCATCTCCTCCAGGAGATATTCCTCGAAGAAGCGGCGGTTGTAGGAGAGGGTCAAGTCGTCCTTGGTGATGAGTTCGTTGAGCCGGCGCACGGTGAGGGCGTTTTTGAGGGCGAAGCCGTGGTCGCCCAGGACGCCTTCCAGGACGCGGAACCCTTCGCCGTTGAGGTAGGTCTCCTCAAGGTTGGATTCCTGCACGGCCAAGAGGAGGAGGGCCGAGTAATCGTACACGAGCTGGAAGGGAAACATCGCCAGGAGGCCCACGGTGTGCCCATCCACCATGGGACCGCTTCCGCCGGGGCCGGGAGGGAACTCCCGGAGTTTGGGAATCATATCCCGGATGAGGGCCTCGATTTCCGTCTTCGTGAGTCCGAACCGGTCCACGGCGTGTTTCTCGGGGCTGAAGCCCGCCCGGAAGAGGCGCTCCACGCACTGGCCGTGCTCGGAGAGGATCAGGAGGGTCCCGAAATCGACCCGGAGGGCCCTCTGGAGCGACTTGAGGACCTCCTCGGATACGGTGGCCAGGTCAAACGAGCGGAAGGTTCTCGCCAAATCCTTATAGAGCGTGAGCTCCAGGTTGGGCGGGAGCCTCTTCAAACGCCGCATGAGTGTCCTCCGGCTTGCACGACGGTTCCCCCCGGAATCGCTGGGGCCGCGGAGTCCCTACTCACCTGCCTTCTTGGCCAGGAAGGAGATGAAGTCAATGGGGATGGGGAAGACCACCGTGGTGCTGTTTTCCGAGCCGATCTGGGTGAGGGTCTGCAAGTACCTGAGCTGGATCGTGAGCGGGTTCTCGGTCATGATCCTGGCCGCGTCGGAGAGGGTCTGCGAGGCCTGGAACTCGCCGTCGGCGTTGATGATCTTGGCGCGCTTTTCCCGCTCCGCCTGGGCCTGGAGGGCCATGGCGCGCTGCATGTCCTGCGGAAGGTCCACGCCTTTGATGGCCACCTGGGTGACCTTGATGCCCCACGGGTCCGTGTGCTGGTCGATGACGGTCTGAAGCTCTCCGCTCAGCTTGTCCCGTTCCGACAGCAGCTCGTCGAGAGAGGCTTGGCCCAGGATGGAACGGAGGGTGGTCTGGGAGAGCTGGGAGGTGGCGTAGATGTAGTTTTCCACCTGGAGGATGGCCCGGAGCACGTCCACCACGCGGAAGTAGACCACGGCGTTCACCTTCACCGACACGTTGTCCTTGGTGATCACGTCCTGGGGAGGCACGTCCATGACGATGGTCCGGAGGGCCACGCGCACCATTCGGTCGAAGGGTTTGAAGACGAAGATGAGCCCCGGCCCCTTGGGCTGAGGCAGCACGCGGCCAAGGCGGAAGATGACGCCCCGCTCATACTCGTTCAGGATGTTGATGCACGAGAACAGCCACCCGAAAAATATGACGATGACGGCCAAAACGGGAAAACTCAGGAGCTGGATCATGCCTCGCCCTCCTCAAGGGGCACCACCTTCAACACCATGCCTTGGCGGGACGCCACCTTCACGTTAAGGCCCTTCTTAACCGGCCGGTCGCACGTCGCGTTCCAGTATTCGCCCATCAGGAATACCTTGCCCTCCCGGGGTGGCTCTATGTCCTCTCGGACCTCGGCCACCTGGCCCACGAGGGCCTCGTCGCCCGTGGCCACGGGCTCTCGAAAGGCACGGGCCGCCAGGGTGAGGAGGAACACCAGGATGGCGGAAAACGCGATGGCCACCGGCAGGATCACGACGAGCGAGAGCCTGAGTTCCGGTATGGGCGCGCTGTTATACATCATGAGGCTGCCGATCACCAAGGACACCAAGCCTCCTATGGCCAACATCCCGTAGGATACCACTTTCACCTCCAGGATGAAGAACACCAACCCCAGAAAGACGAGCAGGAGCCCGACCACGTTCACCGGCAGGAGCGGGATGGACATGAGATAGAGGAGGAGGAAGATGCCCCCCAGGATGCCGGGGAACATGAGGCCGGGGCTTTTGAACTCCACGAAGAGCCCCAGGACGCCCAGGAGGAAGAGCACGTAGGCGAGGTTCGGGTCCGCCAGCGCCGAGAGGAAACGCTGCCGCGCCGTCATGGGAAGATCCACCACCACCGCCGGGGCCGGCAAGGTGACCTTCTGCGTCTGGCCGTCGAAGCGCTTGAGGGGGTGGGCGCGGACGTAGGCAAGAACCTCCTGCTCGTCCTTCGCGACGAGTTCGATGACGCCGCCCTTCAAGGCTTCCTGTTCGGTGAGAGAGATGCTTTCCCGGACCATCTGCTCGGCCAGCTCGGGGTTCCGTCCGCGGTTCGATGCGAGGGACCGCATGTGGGCCGCCAGGTCGTTGACGAGCTTCTCCATGCCCACGTCCCCCTCCTTGGCCTTGGCGGGCGGTTCTTTGGGGCCCTTGCCGGGAGAAGGCTGGGAGGGTTGGCTGGGTATGGGAATGGGAAGGCCGCTCACCGGATGGGCGGAGCCGATGGTAGTCCCCGGGGCCATGGCGATGAGGTCGCAGGTCATGGCCACGAAGGCTCCGCCGGAGGCGGCGCGGGCTCCCGCCGGTGTGACGTAGGCCACGACGGGGATCGAAGAGGACAGGATGGCGCGCTGAATCTTCTCCACGGAGGTGACATAACCGCCGGGGGTATCAATGTCCAGGAGAACCAGTGCCCCCTTTCGGGCATTGGCCGCCTCGATGGCCTGCACCACGTACTCGGCGGTGATGGGTTCGATGGGCTGGTTCAGGTCCACGCGGAAAACGTCCTGCGCGCCCGCGGCTTGGCCGAGGAGGACCGCCATCAAGACTGCCAGGAACGGACTCATACGGGGCATGAGGGCGAGGGCCCTGTATCGCCTGAATTTCATAGCCTAAGTATGGGCGCCGGCCGGGGAGGAAGTCAAGAAAGGGTGTCGGACGCAGGGGGAGGGAAGCGTTCCCGCGGAGGGCTAGGGGTTCGGGGCTCCGGCGTCCCTGGGGACCATGCGCTTGCGCCTGCCCATGTCCCACAACTTGGCGTATTTGAGGAAGACGCCGTACACCGCAAGATACACGGCGATGGCCCCCGGGATGCCGTCCAGAAAGCCGAGGCGGATCAGGTACTGCTTGATGAACCGAAAGGCGGGGCGCAGGACCACGTTGATCGCGCCGGCTCCTTTGCCGTCCTTGAAGTCCTGTTCGGCTCCCCACGTGGTGTACTGGTCCAGCTTGGCGAGGTAGTGGGCCCATCCTCGGAAGGTGGAGTGCTGAAGGGGGCACCGAAGGGCGCCGACGGTGGTCCAGCCCTCGATCTCAGCGTGGACGCGCCTGTCCTGATAGCGGCACGCCCTGCGAAAGAGCCTGATGACCCTGTCCGTCTGCCAGCCACCGTGTTTCATGATCCGCCCGAAAAAGAGATTCTCCCTTCGGATCCAGTAGGCGTCCTTATCCGGCTCTCCGGAGAGGAGGGCGAGGATTTCATCTCGCAACGGCTCCGTGCACCGCTCA
>JAKBES010000174.1 GCA_021833665.1 Acidobacteriota bacterium | reverse complement strand
CTCACGCAGGCGTGGAGCGCCGCCGATGGAGCCGTCACCTTGTCCTTTGAGGCATCCATCCCCAAACCGGTCATCGCCGCCAAGGACTACCCCTCGTTCAGGGCGCTACAGGGCATGGCGAGCGCCCAAACGGCCAGAACGGTGATCTTCGAGTAGCGTGCGTTGTTCGTGGTTTGTCCGAAAGGCGGCCTTCGGGCCGCCTTTTTCGTCTCAGCGTGCCGCCTGCTAAGGACGGGCGGCGGCGGACCGGGCAGGAGGAGGCTCGGGTTTCCACCGCCGGGGCTGGGCCCACACCGTATCCAGGTGCTCCGGCGCGGCCTCCGCCGCTTTGGGCAGAAGGGCTAGGAGGACGGGGGCGGGCGGCTTGACCGCGGGCCTGGGTGCTTCCTGATTTGAACCGAGCGCGCCGGCCTCCGTGCGCGAGGCAGGTACCAGCGCGTGAGGCTCTCCGGAAAGGGCCAAGACGGGCAGGTCGCGGAAGGGGAAGGAAACCCGATGGCCGCTGATGAGGAGCACGGCCAATAGGGTCAGGCTGGCGGCGAGCACGATCTTGACCATGTCCTCCGTACCGTGCCGGAGCCGTTCTGAGGAGGCCTCCGCGTGCGGCCCCAGGGGGTGTTTCATACTCCCGTTCAGGATTTTCATGGCCGGTCCTCCTCCAACCAAGATTCCAAAACAGCTCCGCCCCGTGTTTCCTTCCTGGCCTTCCCGCACCCATGACTCAGCAAGACCCGTGCCGCCTCCGCCGGCCAGCGGGGCCCGCTTCCAAGGGCCGCCCGCGCAGGCCTTTCAGACTCCAGTGGGCCTTGCCAGTAACACGTTGTCGTAAGGATGAGAAGGTCTGTCGCGGAAATGAGACCGCCGGCTTGCAGATCCGCCGGCCCATGCGCTAACCTTAATCAGATGGGCGCTTAGGCGGTCCCTCGCCGACCTTCGAGTATGGTATTCTGCTCCTCTTAGGGAGGTCAGCCATGTCAACCGACACCCTGGTGATCGCGGGAAGGCCCTTCAAGAGCCGATTATTTTTAGGAACGGGAAAATATAAGGACAACGCCACCATGGCCCAGGCGCTTGAGGTCTCCGGAGCCGAAATCATTACGGTGGCCGTGCGCCGCGTGGAGCTGGACCGGACCAAGGCGTCCATGCTGGACTTCATCGATCCCAAGAAGTATTTCCTCCTCCCCAACACGGCGGGCTGTTACACCGCCGACGAAGCCATTCGCACGGCTCGCCTGGGCAGGGAGGTGGGCATGTCGGATTGGGTCAAGCTGGAGGTCATCGGGGACGAAAAGACCCTCTTCCCCGATAACGAGGCGCTGTTGGAGGCCACTAAGGTTCTCGTGAAGGAAGGGTTCACCGTTTTGCCCTACACCAACGACGACCTCGTGAACGCCAGAAAGCTCCAGGACGCCGGCGCCGCCGCGGTAATGCCGCTCGGGGCGCCCATCGGCTCCGGCATGGGCATCCAGAACCCCGTGGCCATCTCCATCATCAAGGAATTCATGACCGTCCCCGTCATCGTGGACGCGGGCGTGGGGACGGCGGGTGACGCCTGCCGCGCCATGGAGCTGGGTGTGGACGGCGTCCTCATGAACACGGGCGTGGCGGGCGCGAAGGACGCGGTCCTCATGGCCTCCGCCATGCGCAAGGCCGTGGAGGCGGGCCGTGAGGCCTTCCTCGCGGGGCGCATGCCCATGAAGCGGTATGCCTCGGCGTCGTCGCCCGTCGATGGCGTCGTCCGATAAGATGCGGGGGTGGGCCCGGGCGCGCCAGAGGCGCGTGAGCGTCCACCGGTCACCCGCGAACCAGCCGCCGCGCGGCGGAAGGAATGAAGGGCGGAGGGCCAAGGGCCGCCGTCCACCCAACGGTGCCATTACGAGGAGACCTGCGCATGGTCAATTTTGAGCTGAGCAAGGAGCACCAGGAGTTGGCCGCCAAGACGAAGGATTTCGCGGACCGGTTCGTCCGGCCCGTGGCGCGGCAGCACGACCTCTCGTGCGAATTCCCCTGGTCCGTGGTCCAGAAGGCCTACGACGAGGGCGTCATCAACGGCGCGATCCCCAAGGCGTACGGCGGCGCGGGCCACAACTCCTTCGAAGGCTGCCTGGCGAGCGAGGAGCTGGGCGCGGCGTGCTCGGGCATCGGCATATGCATTGACGCCAACAACCTCGCGCTCACGCCGCTCCTGGTGGGCGCCAGCGACGACATGAAGAAGCGCATCTTCGGCCACCTCGTGGAGAGCCGGGGGCTGGCCGCCTTCTGCCTCACCGAACCCGAGGCCGGGTCCGACGCGGGCGCCGTCTCCACCACCGCCGTGAAGCAGGGCGACAAGTACGTCATCAACGGCAAGAAGCGCTTCATCACCAACGGCAAGCAGGCCATCTACCACACGGTCTTCTGCAACACCGATCCGGGCCGAGGCGCCCGGGGCATGTCGGCCATCGTCGTGCCCGCCGACACGCCCGGCGTCATCATCGGCCGGGAGCTGCCCAAGATGGGCCAGCGCGCCTCCTGCCAGGTGGAGATCGAATACAAGGACGTGGCGGTCCCGCTGGACAACGTGGTCGGCAAGGAGAACCAGGGCTTCCTCATCGCCATGAAAACCTTCAACCGGACCCGCGCGGGCGTGGCCTCCGCCGCCGTGGGCATGGCCCGCGAAGCCTACGAGACGGCCAAGAAGTGGTCCCTCAACCGCCGCCAGTTCGGACAGCCCATCGCCAGTTTCCAGGCCATCGGCTTCATGTTCGCCGACATGCTCACGGAGATCACCGCCTCGCGGTTCCTCGTGTGGAACGCGGCCATCCTCACGGACCAGGACAAAGAGGTGGGCACCACCAGCGCCATGGCCAAGTATTACGCCACGGACGTGGCCATGAAGGTGGCCACCAATTGCGTGCAGATCATGGGCGGCGACGGCTACTCGCAGGACTACATCGTCGAGAAGATCATGCGCGACGCCAAGCTCTCCCAGATCTACGAGGGTACGAACCAGGTCCAGAGGCTGGTCGTTGCTAAGAACACGTTGAAGTAGGCCGTTGGGGGATCGTGAGTAGGTGAGCAGGAAAGTAGGGGAGTAGGGGGACAGCAAATAACAGCCTTATTCGCTTGTTTCTTTTCTACTCACCTCGTCACCTCATCACCTCATCACCTACTCACGACTTCGAAGATTCTCTTCGGAGGGTGAAAAAGTGAACTACCCCGTCTGGTACGTGCCCTTCGGCCCGGAGTGGCTCATCGTGGCCATCGCCGTGGTCCACGTCTTCATCTCCCACTTCGCCGTGGGAGGAGGCCTCTTCCTCGTGGCGGGCGAGGCGCGCACGCGGCGCCACTACGACCCGGCCCTCGTGGAATGGCTCAGGCGGTTCACGAGGTACTTCATCCTCCTCACCCTCGTGATGGGCGCCGTTACCGGCGTGGGCATCTGGTTCACCATCGGCCTCATCAGCCCCGAGGCGACCAGCACCCTCATCCACTCCTTCGTCTGGGTCTGGGCCATCGAGTGGGTCTTCTTCCTCGTGGAGATCCTCTCGATCATCGTTTACGCCTACACGTGGGATTCCATGCCCAAGGCCGCCCACCGCGTCGTGGGCTGGATCTACTTCATCGCCGCCTATCTCAGCCTCGTGGCCATCGACGGCATCCTCTCCTTCATGCTCACTCCCGGGAAGTGGCTTCAGAGCCACGCCCTCTTCGACGGGTTCTTCAATCCCAGCTACCTCCCGTCCCTCGTGGCCCGGAGCCTCATCTGCGTCATGCTCGGCGGCCTCTTCGCCCTCCTGATCCTCTCCTTCAGCAAGGACCGCACCCTCAAGGCGGAGATGGGAAGGTACGCCTCCTACTGGGTCGTGCTGCCCGCCCTGGGCCTTCCCGCGGTGATGTACTGGCTTCTGCGCACCGTCCCCGCTCCGCAGAAGCTCCTGTTCAGGGTCAATCCCATCGTGGAGAACTTCACGTGGGTGATGGTCGCCGCGAGTTGCCTGCTGGTCGTGGTCACGTTCCTCTTCATCTGGCTCAAGCCGCGTTCGCTCAATACCTACGTGGTGCTTCCCCTCATGGTTCTGGCCTTCGCCGCCCTGGGGGCCGCCGAATGGGTCCGGGAGGACATCCGCGAGCCCTACCTCATCACGGACTACCTCTACATCAACCAGATCCCCGTGAAGCGGGTTGACGCTATCCGGGACAAGGGCATGCTGGCCTCGTCGCCGTGGGTCTCCGAGAATGAGATCACCCCGGCGAACGAAGCCAAGGCGGGGGAAGAGCTCTTCCGCATGGCGTGCTCCATCTGCCACGTGCCGCGCAAGGGATTCAACGCCCTCGGCCCCCGCCTCACGGGCCTGGACCACGCCTTCGTCACGGCCCTCGTCTCCAAGACCGACCTCATCCGCGCGGGGATGCCTCCGTTCGTGGGCAAGCCAGAAGAGGCGGCCGCCGTGGCTCGGTACCTCATGGACAACGCCCCGAAGGAGCCCGTCTCAAACGACGGGAAGGCCGTTTGGAAACGGCGGTGCGGCGAGTGCCACACCCTTTCCGGGCCTTTCCGCCCCGTGGCCGACGCCTTCGCGGGGCAGAAGGTGGAGGACATCGCCGACACCATCGGCTCCATCGAGATGATGAACGACCAGATGCCACGCTGGACGGGCAACGACCTTGAGCGGACGGCCCTGGCGCGGTACCTCTCCGAGGCCTGCAAGGCACCCGCCAAGGGAGGTGACAAATGATCCCCGCCATCCCTCTGCTGGATCCCATGCCCGTTCCCGCGCCCATCTGGCTTGTCAAGGCGTTGCTTTGGGTCACCTTCAGCGTCCATCTCCTCTTCATGAACGTGACCTTGGGCGGAGCCGTCCTGTCCGCCGTTTACGCCGTGAAGGGGAAGGACCGGGACCGGGCCCTTGCCAGGACCCTGGCCAAATTGCTGCCCTTCGTCATGCCCTTCGCCATCACCTTCGGAGTCGCGCCCCTGCTCTTCGTCCAGGTGCTCTACGGGCCCCTCTTCTACACCTCCACCATCCTCATGGCCGCCCCGTTCCTGGCCATCATCGGCGTCCTCATCGCCGCCTACTACGGCATGTACCTTCTGGCGTGGAAGTGGACCGCGTTGGGCCGGGCGCAGGGCTGGCTCGCGGCGGCGATCTTCATGCTCCTGGCGTACGTGGGCTTCACCTACACGCACGTCTTCACCCTCATGACCTCGCCGGACCGCTTCCGCGCCATGTACCTGGCCCACCCCGACGGCGTCCAGTATTTCTTCGGGGATCCGATGCTGCTTCCCCGCTTCCTTCACATGTTCCTCGGGTCCCTCGCCGTGACGGGCCTCATGGTGGCCTACCTGGGGACCAAGCGGCTCCGCCTGGAGCCCGAGCTCGGGCGCTGGCAGTTCAAGGCGGGCATCACGTGGTTCGCCGCCGCCACCGTGGCGAACCTCGGCGTGGGGGCCTGGTGGCTCATGGCCCTTCCGCGCGAGGCCATGCTGCTGTTCATGGGCGGGAGCGCGCTGGCAACGGGAGCTTTCATCGCCGGCCTGGTCTTCGGCGTGTCGGCCCTCGTGCTGGCTCTCATGGGCATCAACTCGCTCAAGCCGCTGCCCATGCTCATGGGCGCCGGCCACGCCCTCGCCGTGACGCTGATCTGCATGGTCCTCATGCGCGACGCGCTGCGGGACGCCCTCCTCAAGCCTGCCTACGACGTGTGGACCCTGCCGTCCGATCCCCAGTGGGTGGCCGTCGGCCTCTTCCTCGTCCTCTTCGCGGGGGGCTTGGGGGTCTGCGTGTGGCTTCTGAAACTCATGAGTGACGCGGCCCGCGCCAACGCCGCCAAGGGCGACGACGGCAACAGGGGCCCCGGCCTCACCGATTCGGGCCTTCACCGCATCAGCGCCGAGGACTCTCAAGCCATGCGCGGCGGCCTCGCGCCCGAGTCCGGCCAGCGCCCGAGGGTCGACGTCTGATCGTTCACGCAAGCACGGGCGGGGCCCCGCGCCCTTTCCTGAACTCCTTGGAGGATACCATGGCCGCGTCCATCTTCGAGCGCATCAAGAAGGAAAGCATAGAATTCGTGGACCTCATGTACGCCGATCTCCTCGGCGGCTGGCACCACGTCACCGTGCCCTCGAGCCGCTTCACTCGGTCCATGTGTGAGCAGGGCGTCGGGGTGGACGGCTCGTCGGTGACGGGCTTCAGGAAGGTCAAATCGGGCGACATGGTCCTCATCCCCGACCTGGACTCGGGCTTCATGCACCCCTTCGCCGATCACCCCACCCTGTGCGTGCTGGGGGACCTGCTGGACGTGGGGGCCAAGGAGGGATTCTCGCGGGACGCGCGCTACGTGGCGCGCAAGGCCGAGCGCGCCCTGGGCCGCCTGCGCAAGGGCGAACACAGCCTGTGGCTTCCCGAGCTGGAGTTCTATCTCTTCGACAGCGTGGAGATCTTCGGGCGGCCCGGCCACACGGGCTACCGCATTTTGTCGCGGGAGGCGGGCGCCGCCGACGGCGATCCCCGCGTCCCCGAGCACGAGCCCCGCCGCAGGGGCTATCACGCCGCCGCGCCCGAAGACCGCTTCGAAAACCTGCGCGGCACCATGTGCGGCACCCTGGCGGGTATGGACATCCCCGTGAAGTACCACCACCACGAGTGCGGCCCCGCTGGCCAGGTGGAGATCGAGCTCAACTTCATGCCCCTCGTCAAGGCGGGTGACAGCGTGGCCCTCGCCAAATGGGCCATCCGAAACCTCGCGGACCGCTTCGGCCTCGTGGCCACCTTCATGCCCAAACCGCTTTACGGCGAGGCGGGTTCGGGCCTCCACTTCCACCAGTTCCTCGCCAAAGGCGGCTTCTCCGCCTTCTACGATCCCACGGGCAAGGCGCCCCTCTCCAAGACGGGCCTGCACTACGTGGGCGGCCTGCTGGCCCACGGCAAAGCCCTCTGCGCCATCGCCAACCCCTCTACCAACTCTTACAAGCGGCTCGTCCCAGGCTTCGAGGCCCCCGTCCGCCTGGCCTACTCCGTGGGCAACCGCACGGCGGCCATCCGCGTGCCCGGTTATGCCAACACGCCCGAGAACGTGCGCGTGGAGTACCGGCCGCCGGACGCCACGTGCAACGTCTACCTCACCCTCGCCGCCATGCTCATGGCGGGCCTCGACGGCATCAAGAGGAAGCTGGATCCTGGCCAGCCCCTGAGCCGCGATCTCTTCCACATGCCCAAGAACGAGCTGGACGCCATCCCGGCTCTCCCGGGCACCCTCAACTGGGCCCTCGACGCCCTGGAGCGCGATCACGACTTCCTCCTCGAAGGCGGCGTCTTCACCGAGGATCTCCTTGATGCGTGGGTCACCCTCAAGCGCGACGAAGCCCGCGACCTCGCCGAGCGGCCACATCCCCGAGAGTTCGAGCTGTATTTGGGGGTGTAGGGAGCGGGGAGCAGGGAGCGGAGCGGCCTGGCCTTCGGCGGGTGCTTTCCCGGATTCCCGCTATCTGCTCTCGGCCTGTTGACCCGCGCCGCCGCCGGGAGTACTATTCCGTCCTGAATGGGAGGGCCGGCGGCAATGTCCGGCCCCCGATCCGCCAATGTTCTGCCTAAACATATGGGGCCCAGGCGAGGGTGAGTGCCAGGCGTGTTCTGGCGCGCCCCGGAGGCAGACATGATTCAGGCGCTAGCGTTCATTGACTCACCCGAGCAGCTTCTGCTCATCTTGGCGATCGCCCTTCTGTTCTTCGGGCCCACCAAGCTGCCCCAGCTCGGGTCTTCCCT
>JAKBES010000013.1 GCA_021833665.1 Acidobacteriota bacterium | reverse complement strand
GCCGAAGCGGTCGGAGAACGCCGTGAATCGCGCGCTGTCGGGCTCGGAGAGCGTACCGAACGAGCGCCTGCGGAGGTCCTCGTTCGCCGTGCCGACGATCGTGATCAGCTCGCTTGGCGGCACACCGTCCGTGAACAGATAGATGGGCTTCACGTACGACGGCTGGGAGACGATCCCTTCCATCGGCTTGACCAGCTTCTCGACCGCGACCGCGTCGCTGGCCACGATCACCACCCACGAGTCCTGTCGGCTTTCCCAGCTTTCGGGCAGGTGACGGAATGCGAACCGGCAAAAGGCCAGGCTCGTGGGCTGACCTGGGCTGAGCCTTCGGAGGGCGGCCCTGTCGCCCGTTGGGAAGTGCTCCGAACTGATCACCGCCGCGATCGTCGACACCGTCGTGGCGAGTGAGGGCGGTGAGGTAGTTGTCTCTTCAACCATTGCGCGGTGCGTCATAATGCGCCTCCTTGAGTTCCGGGAAATTCTTGTTAAGGGTCCCGAAGAAAAGGCCGTTGGCGTTCACCCGCGCGCGGTAGCGGCGACCGTCACGGGCAGGATATCGTTCCACGGCCTCCCTGAGGACCGTTTCGGCCTTGCCACGCAGGGATTTGAGCCATTCCAGGCGTGCCTGCTCGCGGTCCTCTCGCTCCACCGTGCGCCAGAGCCATGGGAAGAAGTCACCGGACCATGCACCGGAAAAGCTGGCTGCAGCCTGCTGCCACCATCCATCAACGCGATCTGGGTTGCTCTCAAGGAGCGTAAAGAAGGCTGGTTTTAGAACGCGATTTTGCATGGTCCCGGCATCATTGAGGGCGGTCTTGCTCAGCTCGGCCAAGCGGTCCCGCTCCGGTCCTCGTCGGAATAGCCGGGACGACACGGGGGCTGGGACAGGCACAGAGATTGAGTGGAACCCGTCCGTTGTGCCCTGACCACGCACGAGGACCGATGCGGTGAACTGACAGGGCTCGTCCTCCCGACCTATACCCGGGCGTTGCATGGCGGTCAGATCAAATCCGTCTTCAAAGAGGAGGTTCCGCAGTAGATCCGGTGTCAGCCCCCTTGGGGAGACGGTCAGTGAGGATGGCTTTTTCCGGTTAACAGGTGTCCATGGGTCGCCCATGACACCGTTGGTCTCGTTGGCCATGATCCGCGTCGTCTTTGAAGGTGACCCTTTCGCGAAAATCGCACCGTCTTTTTCGACAAGCCGCAACGCACGGGCCATCTCTATGTAGAACGGGTCCAGGGCCCGCAGCGCGATGCTGGTCTTGAGATCCCAGCGCGAGATCCAACTAAAGACGATGCCCTCTCTGATATAGCCCCAAGGCCCGGCCAGTAGAGCGCCTCGGACCGCAAGGAGGCGCTTTACATCTCGGGAGAACCGCTCGCCGTACCTTAGGCCAGAGACTAGACCGACCACGGGTCGGCTTCCAAAACCCCCATTCATCCTGGCTATGCCGTAATTCCCCTGGCCGAAGAACCCGGCCATGGTTTGGAGGCTGATCAGGGCGTATACCCAATCATCAATCTCTGGGGAGCTGACTCGGCGTGCCTTCACATCGTGGCTTTTGGCGGTGGCAAGGATATCCAGAGAATCCGGTGGCGACGGCATCAGCTTGAAGGCGTCAAAAGCACTCCTGCTCGCCAGGGACACCTGCATGAACGCTGGTTGCGTCACATCGTCGACCACCAGTGTCCACGCGGAATCGTTTGCGCAGCCCTGCTGTATCGTGAGCCGTTGAATACTCTCACGCCAGAAGCGGGCGTCCTGTCGGGTGTCCTCGAGGCCTTCTCGGGCGAGGACGGCGCCCGCTAGATAGCAGAGGAAGACGTGAAAGGAGTCTTCCTGGTGACGTTGGAGCCCACTCAGGGATTCCACCCGGTCTCGGCCGAGGGCATCCAGGAGTTGGGGCAGGTCGAAGCGAGTCGTCCCTTCCGGCGTTTCGACGCGGAAAACGGGATCAGTTAGCAGGTTCATCGGCCTTCTCCAGTCCAAAACGCGAATACCGGTATCGGCGATCCTCGTAACGAAGTACCATTCCTTCGGAGTCCAGGCCCTCAACTGTCGCCGTATCCTCCAAAAACTTCTTGGGCGCGAGGTGCCCCGGTACGAGGATTTCTTTGATAGGCTGTCCAAAGGGGCCAGGAAACGCTTCGGCCAAGGGCACGCGCAGGCTGTCGAGCCCCAGCCGGGTGCGGGCCCTCACATTCAACTCCTGGAATACGAACCCTCCGAACGGCTTGTCATAGATAGCGGCGGCGGAAAGAGCGGCGATGGTTCTGGCGAGAGTGACCCCCTCTAGAGACTGACCGTGCAGACTCCAGCGGTCTCCTACCAACATGGCCAGGCGCTCAGGGTGGGTGGCTCCTTCAACAAGGGCGCGATTGTCCCGTGGAATTTGCACCTCAGGGCTTTTGAGGAGCAGCAACCGGGTCAGTTCCAAGGTGCGAAGGTCTTCGTAAACACTACCCAACCCCGCCGCTTTTGCGGTACTGACAGGTTCTCCCCTGGCATCGAGGAACCGTTCGAGGCTCTCATCCCCAGGTGCGAGCACCACGCAGCGAGGCGTCTCAAACCCCCGTGGGCGCTGACGATCATGTCGGTGGAGTCGGCCTATCCGCTGGAGTAAGACATCGATGGGACAGAGGTCTGTGATCAGCAGGTCGGCGTCGATGTCCAGGCTTTGCTCCAGCGTCTGGGTGCCGATCAGGAGTAAGGGACCAGGGTCGGAACCCTTGCCCCAGCGAGAGCTGACAGCCCTGTCCAGAAGTTCCCGGTCGCTTGGCGCGAACCGCCCATGGTGGAGACAGATCGCTCCCTCACAATCGAACAGGGCTCCCTTCGGGATGGCCTTCTCAGCCTCAACAGTCCGTTGGAGGGCAATGGCCCGCCCGACGGTATTGAGGACTACGAGCACCCTTGCGCCCAGAGTCAGGGCTTGAGCTATCTCTGGCACGATGCCTTCGGACTTCACTAGGCAGTTACGAAGGTCGAACTGTACGGTTTTCTGCCGCCTCTCTTGCGGCCGGCCCAGGGTGCTTGTGGTCCCGGTGTGGTCGGTGATCGCGGGGTAGGGTGTGGCGCACGCTGTGGTGAAATCCGGCACATGGGCTTGCAGACCAGCAGCCGCCAAGAGATCTGTTCGAGCCGCCGCGCCAAGGGTGGCAGAAAGCAGGAGCGCATGGCCGCCCAGGCCAACATGATGCCGCAGAAGCCCAGTTAGGAGCCTTCGCATATAGGCGTCCGAGGCATGCACCTCGTCCACGACCAAAAGGCTACGGTCCAGGCACACGGATCGAAGGTGGGCGTGTGAAGTCTGCACCGCCGATAGAAGTGCCTGATCAATGGTACCAACTGCAACGGTTGAGGCGAGAAAACGCTTCGGATGCTCCGCCGCCCATAGCCGCTCGCGGCGAGACTCTCCATCATCGTCCTGCCAGCGGGCGCTCTCTTCGGGGAGGAGCGACTCCATTGGGATGTTGTCCACACGCGCATACCCTGGTACTGCCAGCACGGCTGCTGGGCGGGATTCGTAAGTTGGGAACGTGCGCTCC
This sequence comes from Acidobacteriota bacterium, assembly GCA_021833665.1. Taxonomy (GTDB): domain Bacteria; phylum Acidobacteriota; class UBA4820; order UBA4820; family DSQY01; genus JAKAJA01. The sequence goes on along the minus strand of JAKBES010000013.1, from coordinate 28,336 downwards.
AGATATCTCGCAACACGGCCATAGAGTTCTCTGGCTGCCACGCGAGTGGGGAGGGCAAAATAAAGGCTGTCCACCTCGCCTGCGGCGAAGAGCGTGAAGAATCTGGCCAGTGCAGCTTCAGTTTTACCGGAGCCGGTCTCTGCTTCGGCTATCAGCAGGCGCGATTCAGGATCATCGGCAGGCCGGTCCGCCAAGCTTGCCTGGAAGGGATACGGATCGAACCCGAACGAATCCTTGAAGCGGAAAGGGTGATCGTGAAGCGTCTCCCGGAACAGACGTGGGTCTAGCCCTATACTCCTCACGCTGAGACCGGCAGCTCTGCGGGAGAATGTGGCAGGGTCATGGTCAGGACGATCGATGGGGAAGAACCCCTGGTGAGACCCCACCCAGTCGGCCAGCATCACCAGCCCCGCGAAACGGTGCTGGAAAAGTGCCTTCGTTGGAATAGGCGGGATATCCGACGAAAAGGCTCCAGGAAAGGCGCGCCGGGCTAGCTCCAACAATTCGGCCACGGCTACCATCGGGTCACGCCGGCCATCAGAGAGCCACCATTGCGTCTTCGCTAGGAAGTAGTTGCCCGTCATGCAAGCCTGATCAAAGGTGACCGGACGGCCATGGTGAGACCACGTCGCGAGCAGAAATCCCTCCAGCCCTGCCGGTGAATCGAACCATGTGGCCAGCAGCTCATGATCCAATGCATGAGCAAATACCTCCTGTAACGGCTCCTCAAAAAAGAGTGGCGCGAGCTCCCGTACGTGACCCGCCCGAGGGGCCTTGGGATCGAATACTTTGTCCTGGAAGCCCAGATTCGCCTTGCCCAGATCGTGCAAAAGTGCCATCACCGAGAGCCTGTCTAGGTGCGCATCACTGAGGGTCACTCCAGCGGCTGCATTGAGTCGGCGCCGGATAGTGGGCAGTACGGCTAGCTCATGGAAGGTTGCGGCTACGTCGAGGCAGTGGCTGGGCAAGGGCAGCGCGGCGTCAATGGTGGCGGATGTGCCAGCAATGTGGATTTTCCCCCAAGGGAAGGTATCAAATGGGCCCAATTGTCCCTCCTCTTTGAGTCGGCGACTTTTGGACACCGTCCCCCAAACCGGTGCTTACCTGGATCCTGCGTGGCTTCTAAATTCGGAGTATAGCACCGCCCGGTCCACTTGTTGTGCTCCCGGCAACACAGCTTGCACGAAACTGGTTTGTCGCTCGGTTTAGGGGCGAGAGTCACTGGGCCGAACGACCTTGCAGGTCCTTTATCTCTGCCACCGCAGCATCGGTGCAGGATGTTCAGACAGTGAAGGTGCCCCCTTCTTCATCGCCCTGTGCATTGAGCCGTGCAACTGGGTTCAAGTTCAGCAGATTAAGCAACAGCGCCCCCTCAACGGCTTTGCGTGAAGCAGCTCCGTTGACCAGTCTGGGGCCATTGCTTGCTGGCCAGCCCTGGTCTTTACCTAGCGCAGCATGAGGCGCGGGCTATCGTCGTTCACCTGAATGTAAATGACACCGTTGAAGGCCTTTTTGACCCGTAAGCGCACTTCAGGGCCTTCTGCACAGGCGGGCTCATAGCGAATGTATCCATTCTTGAGCAAACCACGCAAATCGAGCTTAAACAGGCCGACGAGGTTTGGTTCACTCTTTGATGTGGCGCGGATCGACAATTCTAGGAAGAGCGGTGATTCAGTGATTGAGACGACCCCGTGATGGTGCGAATTGTTGTCCTCGCGAAGCGTCCATTTTCTTATGGATGCTCCATCAGGCGCGTGAGCGATCATCTCACAAAGGTGGGGCGCGGATTCCATGGCATTCTCCTCAATCGGGCTGTCCAGCGCCGACGTGCGCCGGAACGGGCAACCGGGTTCCAGTTTAGCCAACCGTTCAACGGACTCCCCCAAGGCACTGCATGAAGCAACCCCGCATACCCGTTCACCGCAACTTGTCCTCGTGGGCCAAGTATCGCACTCGCGCGGGCCGGCTTCAAGGCATTTGCGGCGTTTGGCCTGCTCCTAGCCCGCAATTCCCCTCCGAGCCCGTTATAAAGAGAGTGATCGGGAGCGCCTGAGGTCTCCGGCCCCCTTCCCGCCTCCGTCTTTGCCCCATCCCCGTCTTACCTCCGCCCTATCGCACGCCTGAAGGAGATGCCCATGGAGAAACCCCTGATACGAGTGTCCTCGCTCGGCCTGTGTGCGGCGCGAGTCGCGCTGAGCCGCCGGCCCGAGCTCCAGCCCCAGATCACCCCCGAAGCCCAGCGCAGGATGGATCTGGGCCACCTGATCGAGTCCCTTCGCCGCCGGGAGCTTCGCCGCGAGGGGGTGAGGGTGTACGGCCCCCAGCGCGAGGTGGCCTTCGGCCCGGCCACGGGCCACATCGACGGCTACCTCAAGACCCCGGGCGGGCCCGTGCTCTGGGAGTGCAAGTCCACCACCTCGTTCTCCCTGGCCAAGTGGATGAAGGAAGGGATCCCCCGCCACATCGCGTTCCAGGTCCACGCGTACATGGAAGGCCTGTCCCTTCAGCTCGGAGACGCAGTCTCCTCCTGCCGCATCGAGGTGGTCGATCGGACATCCGGCGAGGTCCACTCGTGGCTCTACCCCAAGGACCCCTCGGTGGTCGAAGCCGCCCTCCAGCGCGCCGAGTTCCTGGCCGGGGTCATGGAGGACGGCACCCTCCCCGAGAGGGAGTTCGAGGCCGGCTCCTCCGAGTGCAAGTACTGCCCCTTCCGGTCCGCCTGCCGCCCCGAAGAGGCCGTTCCTGAGGACGCCGCCACGGACTGCCTGGACGCCGACGGCTGGGACGGGTTCGGCGACGCCGTGCAGCTCTACCTCGCGGGGCAAGAGCTGAAGGAGGAGGGCGAACAGCTCGCGTCCAGGGCCAGGGAGACCCTCACGGACCAGCTCCGCAGCCATGCCGCCTCCAAGGCCAGGGTCCGGGGCAACGTGGTCCTCTGGAGCCAGGTCGAAACCACCAGGTTCGACGGGAAGGCCTTTCAGAAGGACCGGCCCGAGATCTACACCGAGTTCCTCAAACCCAGCACCTACACCCGACTCGAAATCAGGAGGTGACCATGGAAGGAGCACTGCAGCAGTTCCCAACCCAGCAAACCGACGGGGCGAGCAAGGGCCTCGTGGCCAAGCTCATCGCCGTCATCGGCGAGATCCAGCTCATCCCCAAGCGGGGCCAGAACACCTTCAACAACTACGCCTACGCCACGGCGGAGGACATCATCCAGGCGGTACGGCTCCCCCTGTCCAAGCACGGGCTCCTGGTGTTCTCGTCCCTGAGGGACCGGACCAGCGAGACCATCACCACAGCTCAGGGCAAACCCGCCTTCCGCGAGCGGATCACCGTGAGGTTCGTCGTGACCGACGGGGAGAGCGAGCTCCACTTCGACGTTCCCGGGGAGGGCCAGGACACGGGCGATAAGGGGATCTACAAGGCCCTGACGGGGGCCACCAAGTACGCCCTGCGCTCCCTGCTCCAGCTCCCCATCGGCGACGACCCCGAGGCGGACGGTGCCGAGGTCCAGAAGGCGGAAGCCAAGACCCAGCCGCCGCTGGTCATGCCCAAGGGCATCCAGCCCCCCATGATCGTTCCTCCACCGCCCCGGCCTCCCGTCAATCCCACCATGGCCACGGAGAGGCAGTGCAAGGCCATCCGCGCTCTGGCCCAGGCTGTGGGCATCAACGAGGCCTACCTCGTGGAGAAGGTCCTCGAGCCCAGGTTCAACGTGAAGGACGCGGACAAGCTGACCCGCCGGCAGGCCAGCGAGCTGCTCGACATGCTCAAGGCGGAGCAGGCCCGGTCCTATCCCCCCGTCCAGTAACGAATCCAACGCCACCCCATCCGCTGATCAAGGAGGCACCGTGAAAATCGTCCTGCTGAAGGTTCTCCGCGCCGTGCTCAAGGTCCTGATCGCCAACGGCTGACGAGAACACCCCCGGGGCGGGCCCTGCGTGGTCCGCCCCTTTCCCTTTGAGGAGGAACCGATGAGAAAGAATGTCCTCGTACCGTCCATAAGCCCGTGGGGGGTCGCTGAGTTTCCCGCCCCCGAACAGCCCATGAGCCGCCTCGTGGCCAGGGGGTCCGGTGCCCTCTCCACGACCGAGCTGCTGTCGGTCCTGTTCCACGGGGCCACCGGCAAGACCAACCCCTTCGAGCTGGCCGCTCACGCCATGGGCCAGGCGGGCTCGCTCAGGGCCATCTCCTCCATGGACGCCAAAGAGATGTCCAGGAGCCTGGGGCTTCCCCGGCGGGCCTCGGCCAAGGTCGTGGCGGCCCTGGAGCTGTCACGGAGGTTCTCGGAGGAGGAGGTCTGCTCGGCCGAGACCCTGTCCGGAGCCGAGGAGGCCTACAGGTTCCTCAAGCCCAGGCTCAGGGATCTGCCCCACGAGGCCTTTGCCGTGATCTTTATGAACCAAAAGCACGGGGTCCTGGCCTACCGTGAGCTGTTCAGGGGATCCATCCACGCCAGCTCGGTCCACCCCCGCGAGGTCGTGAAGGCAGTCCTGAAGGAGAACGCCGCCGCCGTGATCCTGGCCCACAACCACCCTTCTGGACACGTGAGCCCCAGCCCCGACGACCTCAGGCTCACGGAGGAGATGAAGGCCGTCCTCCAGCACCTGGACGTGCGGGTCATCGACCACCTCATCGTGGGAGGCAACGGCTACTTCAGTTTCGCCCGCGAAGGGCTGTTGAACGGGTGAGGCCATGGCAGTCCCCCTATTGAATCCCTTCGGACGAGATCTCCACGGTCCACCACAAGACACCGAGGACGACCCCCAAACCTACGATGCCTTGCTCGACGGATGCGAGGGGGAACACACCCTGGCCTGCGGATGCCGGATGGTACGCAGCTACCACGGCTCCGGGGTCTACCTCATCCGGTGCCCTCTCCATCGCTCGGCCGCCGATCTGAGGGACGCCCTGGATCTCCTGCTCGGGGTCCTCAACCGCGACAAAGACGGCGATTACTTCATCTGCCAGGAGGCCGAGGACCGCATCGATGCCGCCTGGGCCGCCTTGAAAGCCACGAAAGGCGGTACGCCATGAACAGGAGCGACAGCTCAACGAGGACCCTCGCTCACTTCCTGGCCCCCTATCGGAGAGCCATCGCCCTGAGGAACAAGTACCAGAGGGGAGGATCCTTCGCCCCGGAAGCGCCGCCCTGGACGGAGGGGGTGGTCCGCCCCCTCGCCGAGGCCGTCGGCTGGCACCTCGGGGTCCCCGTGGAGTTCCGGGGGCCCTTCGGGCTCAAGAGCCGGTTCTATCTTGCGGCCGAAGGTATCGGCGCCATCGAACTGGTGTGGATGGGTCCGGATGCGGGTATCGGGCGGACCGACTATGCCAAGGACACGGGCGAGTACCGCGCTGGATCCATCGGGTTCTGGAACGGGCTCAACCACCCGGACGCCCTCCTGCCCGAAACCATGACCGTCGCGGAATTGGCCCAGCTCCTCCTCGCCGATGCCGGGGGGAGGTACGCGGAGGATGGTCATGAAGCAAGGAGGAACGCGCCTTGAGCTGTCCGCCGAGATCAACCGCTTGGCCGTCATGGCAGACGGGGGGCTCTTCAGCATGGAGCGGAGCCAGCCCCTATTGAGGCTGTAAGGCGCCTAATCTATAGAAGCGGGAGCCTGTCCGGGCCCCTGCTTCTCCTTAGCGGTGGCCGCTACCATGGCAAGAATCACCCCCCATGGACGACCTGTCCTTTTACGGTGGGTTTGCGCCAAGAGGGAGACGGCAAGGCCCAATCCGACCGGGCGCTACCCTAGTCGCGAGTGGGAGGTGGTCCCCACTGGATCCTGGTGACGAATGCGACAGAAGCGACGAAACGGATGCCCCAGCGTCACCGCCGGTCCGGAGCTGCAAGGCGGGAAGTGTCCTGCGCCGTCAGTATCCAAAGAAAAGATGCCACATCTCGGAACGGTGGTCGGCTTCCTGCTGGAAGGAGTTTCCCGTTGCTAAGGAAAGGCGGGTTCGGCCCCGCCTTCCGTGTTAGATGTCGGCAACGCCCTCATTTGCATCGGCGAGAGGATGCCCGGGTTGGAGGTGTAAAGCCGTGGTCCCTATCCAAACGAGGAAGCCATAGGAGTGCAACTTTTCGTGCAACTTTTGCAGGGGAAGAGAGGCGAGGGAAGGCAGGACCCGACGACTAGAGCCGAAAGCAGAATTCCTGCTAACTCCTGATGTGGCTGATGTTAGATGGGGAGTGATGAAAGCAGGCGAACCCTGCAAAACCTTGGCGGATAGGTTTTCGAGACCGCCGCCTTCGACCACTCGGCCATCTCTCCGCGCCAGGAACGATATCCTACTTTCACCTGCCTCGCAAGGCTGGCGAAGGCGGGAAGCGGAGAGGGCGGGACGGATCGGAATCTTGGGAGGACCATCCCACCACGAGCGTTGAGCGACCGGGCGAGGGTGCGATAGACTGCGGGTGTCTGACAAGGAGGACGACATGGGGATCGCGCGATGGGGGTGCTGGGCGGTAGTGTTTTCGGCGGGCATGTTGGCGGGGCTGGTGCTGGCAAAAGGCATCCCCGTGCAGCCGGCCCTGTATGAGGGCAAGGCCCCCAGCGAGGCCGCCAAGGCGCTCTTGGAGGTGGCCGAGAGCCAAGCCGGGCGGGGCACGTGGGAGCTCATCGGAGTGGGCCGCGTCTATTACCTATCGGGAGACAAAACGCGGGGCCAGGCCTTCTTTGACCGGGTTCTTCAGGACAAACCCGGAAAGGACGACCTGGATCGCATCGCCCGGGTCTACGCCGAGGCGGGCGACTGGGACAAAGCCGTCCCGCTCTTCCAGTCGGTCCTCGCCAAGGATCCCGGAGACGATTCTGAACAGGTTTACGTGGGCGCCCTTTACAACCTCAAAGGCGATCGCGCGAAGGCGGAGGAACTCTTCCGGGCCGGGTTTTCGCGCAAACCGGACAACGTCTGGAAGGCCCTCGACGCGGCGGGCTCGTACCTCGGAGTACGGCCCAACTGAAGGCAACGTTCGCGGGTTCTCCTCGGTTCGTGGTGTGCCCGGCGGCCTAGGCCGTGCCGGGCGGAGGGGTACGTTTCTCCCTGAAAAACCCCTGAAGAAGATCCCGTGCTTCGGCGTCTCGCAGGCCGCCGGCCACGGGAAACCGGTGGGGATAGCGGCCCTCCTTCCACAGGCCCTGCAACAAGGCCACGCCGCCGAAGCGCGGCTCGGGACAGCCGAAAACCAGTCCGCCGATCCGGGCCTGAACCATGGCGCCCAGGCACATGAGGCAGGGCTCCGCGGTGACGTACAGGGTGGCGCCGCCCAGGGTCCACCTGTCCTCCCGGGCCAGGGCCGCCTCCAGCGCCTCCACCTCGGCGTGGCGGAGGGGCGAGATCTCCACGGACCGGTTCCGCCCGCGGGCGATCACGTCCCCGGCGCCGGAGGCCAGCACGGCGCCCACGGGGACCTCGCCCGCCGCCGCGGCTTCGCGGGCCAAAAGAAGAGCCAAGTCCATGAAGTGGTCTGGGGTCGGGCGGGTCGCCATGGCATCTCCGGACAGGATCCACGGTACCCGGCGGGCCATGGATTTGGCAAGCCCGAAGCGGGGCCCAGGCCTCCGCTAGGGAGGAGGACGTTGAGGACCACAACATGTGGTGCTCCTCGGCGCACTGTCTGCTGCGCGGCGCTTAGGGCTTGACAGTACGGGGGATAGATGGTAGCCTAGGTCGGCTTCAGGCTCTCCACCCGCACGGGCGGTGCCCAGCGGGAGAAGGTCTGTGTGGCGCGAAAGGCAAGGAGGACGTTGTGCCGACCATTAACCAGCTTGTGCGACAGGGGCGCCAGGTCGTCCAGTACAAGACCAAGAGCCCTGCCCTGAAGAACAATCCCCAGAAACGCGGCGTATGCACCCGCGTGTACACCACGACCCCCAAGAAGCCGAACTCGGCGCTGCGCAAGGTGGCCCGCGTCCGTCTCACCAACGGCATGGAAGTGACCACGTACATTCCGGGCGTCGGCCACAACCTCCAGGAGCACTCCGTGGTCCTGATCCGCGGGGGCCGCGTGAAGGACCTTCCTGGCGTTCGCTACCACATCATCCGAGGCAAACTGGACACGACCGGCGTCGAAGCGCGGCGCCAGGCTCGTTCGAAGTACGGAGCCAAGCGGCCGAAATCGTAGGCGCATCATCACCCGGGCCCATCAGGGCCGTCGCTCTTTGAAAAGAGGGTAAGGAGCACAGGGCATGCCAAGGAAAGCCGTCGTTCGCAAGAGAGAAGTTTCGCCGGACCCCGTCTACGGATCCGTCCTGGTCACCAAGTTCATCAGCAAGATCATGTACCAGGGCAAGAAATCCATAGCGGAGTCCATTTTTTATGGGGCCATGGACATCATGCGGGAGAAGAGCGGCGATGACCCGCTCAAGGTCTTCCAAAAGGCCCTGGACAACGTGAAGCCGGTCCTCGAGGTGAAGTCCCGCCGCGTGGGCGGCGCCACCTACCAGGTCCCCGTGGAGGTCCGCCCAGAGCGCCGCCTCTCGCTGGCCATCCGGTGGCTCATCGACTACTCCCGGGCCCGCGGGGAGAAGAGCATGATGGGCAACCTCGCCGCGGAGCTGCTGGACGCCGCCAACAACCGGGGTTCGTCCATCAAGAAGCGCGAAGACACCCACAAGATGGCTGAGGCCAACAAGGCCTTCGCCCATTACCGCTGGTAAGCAAGGAAGGACGCCCCGTGCCCCGTACCGTCCCTTACGAGAATCAGCGCAACATCGGCATCATGGCCCACATCGATGCCGGCAAGACGACCACGACGGAGAGGATTCTCTTCTATACGGGCGTCAACTATAAAATGGGCGAGGTCCATGACGGCACCGCCACCATGGACTGGATGATCCAGGAGCAGGAGCGCGGCATCACCATCACCTCCGCCGCCACCACCTGCACCTGGAGAGACTGCCGCGTCAACATCATCGACACCCCCGGCCACGTGGACTTCACCGCGGAAGTGGAGCGCTCCCTGCGGGTCCTGGACGGTGCCGTGGGCGTCTTCTGCGCCGTGGGCGGTGTGGAGCCGCAATCCGAAACGGTGTGGCGCCAGGCCGATAAGTACCGCGTGCCGCGCATCGCCTTCGTGAACAAGATGGACCGGCAGGGCGCCGACTACGAGCGGGTCCTCAAGATGATGGAGGACAGGCTCCATGCTCGCCCCGTGGCGCTTCACCTGCCCCTGGGCCAGGAGGATACCTTCGTGGGGGTCATCGACCTCCTGGAGATGAAGGCCCTGCGCTGGACGGACGACACCCTCGGCGCCAAGTTCGAGGTGGAGGAGATCCCCGCCGACTACGCGGCCAAGGCCGCAAAGTACCGCGAGAAGCTCCTGGAGATGGCCTGCGAGGAAGACGACGTGCTCATGCAGGCCTATCTGGACGGCAAGCCCCTGGACAACGCCGCCGTCAAGGCCGCCCTCCGCAAGGGCACGATCCTCATGCACTTCACCCCCGTGCTTTGCGGGTCCGCCTTCAAGAACAAGGGCGTTCAGCCTCTTCTGGACGCGGCCGTGGACTACTTGCCCTCGCCGGTGGACATCCCCGCCATCCACGGCATCAACCCCGAGACGGACCAGCCCGAGGAGCGCCAGCACAGCGACGACGGCCCCTTCTCGGCCCTCGTGTTCAAGATCATGACGGATCCCTTCGTGGGCCAGCTCGCCTTCGCCCGCGTCTACTCGGGCACGCTCAAGGCGGGCTCCTACGTGTGGAACGTGACCAAGCGCCGCCAGGAGCGCGTGGGACGCTTGCTCAAGATGCACGCCAACCAGCGCGAGGAGATCGACGAGGTCTGGTCCGGCGACATCGCTGCCATCGTGGGGCTGAAGGACGTGACCACGGGAAGCACCCTGGCCACGAAAGATCATCCCATCATCCTGGAGTCCATGGACTTCCCCGAGCCCGTCATTTCCGTGGCCATCGAACCCAAGACCAAGGCCGACCAGGAAAAGCTCTCCGCCTCCCTCGTGAAGCTTGCCAAGGAAGATCCGACCTTCCGCATGCACGTGGACGAGGACACGGGCCAGACCCTCATCTCCGGCATGGGCGAGCTGCACCTTGAGATCATCGTGGACCGGCTCACCCGCGAGTTCGGGGTACAGGCCAGCGTGGGCAAACCCCAGGTGGCCTACCGCGAGACCATCACCAAGGAGGCCCAGGCCGAGGGCAAGTACATCAAGCAGACGGGCGGCCACGGCCAGTACGGCCACGTCAAGATCAGGCTGGAGCCCTTGGGCGAAGGCGACAACATCGTCTTCGAGAACGAGATCACCGGCGGCGTCATCCCCAGGGAGTACATCCCCGCCGTGGAGAAGGGCATCCGCGAAGCCACCGAGCTCGGCGTCCTGGCGGGGTTCCCCATCAAGGACGTGAAGATCACCCTGTACGACGGGTCCTTCCACGAGGTGGACAGCAGCGAGATGGCCTTCAAGATCGCCGGCTCCATGGCCTTCAAGGCGGCAGCCGCCAAGGCCGCGCCGGCCCTTCTGGAGCCCGTCATGAAGGTGGAGGTGACGGTGCCCGAGAACTACATGGGCGACGTCATCGGCGACCTGAACTCGCGCCGCGGCAAGATCCACGGCATGGAGTCGCGCCTGAACCTCCAGGTGATTACGGCCATGGTCCCCATGGCCGAAATGTTTGGCTACGCCACGTCCCTGCGATCGCTCACCCAGGGGCGCGGGAACTACGTCATGCAGTTCGACCGTTATGAGACCGTTCCGAGGCAAGTGTCCGAAGAGATCGTCGCCCGCGTTCAGGGCCGCTAGTCAAGGAGGCTGAGGATGTCGAAGGAGAAATTCAACCGAAATAAGCCACACGTCAACGTTGGCACCATCGGTCACGTGGACCACGGGAAGACCACCCTCACGGCGGCCATCACCAAGGTTCAGGCGGCCAAGGGCCTGGCGAAGTACATCAGCTATGACGAAGTGGCCAAGGCCTCCGAATCCCAGGGCCGGCGCGATCCCACCAAGGTTCTCACGATCGCCACGTCCCACGTGGAATACCAGTCCGACAAGCGGCACTACGCGCACGTGGACTGCCCCGGACACGCCGATTACATCAAGAACATGATCACGGGCGCGGCCCAGATGGACGGCGCCATCCTCGTGGTCTCCGCGGAAGACGGCCCCATGCCCCAGACCCGCGAGCACATCCTCCTCGCCCGCCAGGTGGGCGTGCCCTACATCGTGGTGTTCCTGAACAAGTGCGACAAGGTGGATGACCCCGAGCTCCTCGACCTGGTGGAGATGGAGGTCCGCGACCTCCTCAACCAGTACAAGTTCCCCGGCGACGACGGCCCGGTCATCCGCGGCTCCGCCCTCAAGGCCACGCAATCAGAGGATCCCAACGGCCCCGACGCCAAGTGCATTCAGGACCTGCTCGACGCCTGCGACAGCTGGATCCCCGAGCCCGTCCGCGACATCGACAAGCCCTTCCTCATGCCCATCGAGGACATCTTCTCCATCTCGGGCCGCGGCACCGTGGTCACGGGCCGCGTGGAGCGCGGCATCGTGAAGGTGCAGGAGGAAATGGAGATCGTGGGTCTCAAGCCCACCTTCAAGACCGTCATCACCGGCGTCGAGATGTTCCGCAAACTGCTCGATCAGGGCCAGGCGGGCGACAACGTGGGGCTCCTGCTCCGCGGCACCAAGAAGGAAGAAGTGGAGCGCGGCCAGGTTGTGGCCAAGCCCGGTTCCATCACCCCCCACAAGAAGTTCAAGGCCGAGGCTTACATCCTGACCAAGGAGGAGGGCGGCCGCCATACGCCGTTCTTCAAGGGCTACCGTCCGCAGTTCTACTTCCGTACGACGGACGTAACCGGTGACGTGACGCTGCCGGCGGACCGCGAAATGGTCATGCCCGGCGACAACATCAGCATGGAGGTGAGCCTCATCAACCCCATCGCCATGGAGAAGGGACTCCGGTTTGCCATCCGCGAGGGTGGCCGCACCGTGGGCGCGGGCACCATCACGGAGATCGTGGAGTAGGAACTCATGCTGAACGAGAAGATCCGAATACGCCTCTTGGCTTACGACTACTGGATCCTGGACCGCTCCACGAAAGAAATCGTGGAGACGGCCAAGAGGACCGGTGCGAGGGTCAAGGGGCCGATTCCCCTGCCCACCGAGAGGCAGATCTGGACGGTGAACCGCTCCCCCCACGTTGACAAGAAGTCGCGGGAGCAGTTCGAGATGCGCACCCACAAACGCCTGCTGGACATCTACGACCCCACGCCGCAGACGGTGGATGCGCTCATGAAACTGAACCTGCCACCCGGCGTGGACGTGGAGATCAAGGCCTTCACGAAGTAAGGGACACGGGGCCGGGCCGGCGGCGCGCCGGTTCGGAGAAACCCGGGTACGTCGCCGGCGGGCGACCTCTGCCTGATGGAGATGCGCATGAAGATCGGCATACTGGGACGCAAATTGGGCATGACGCAAATCTTCGACGAGACCCGGGCCGCAGTGCCCGTCACGGTCATCGCCGCGGGCCCCTGCGTCGTGCTCCAGAAGAAGACGCCAGAATCCGACGGCTACCACGCCATTCAAATCGGCCTGGTAGAGAAGCTCGGCCGCCACGCCATCAACAAGCCCCTCGCCGGGCACCTTAAAAAGACCGGCACGGGGTCGGTGAAGCAGGTTCGTGAGCTCCGAGGAGAATTCCCCGACCTCTCCACCGGGGCCTCCATCACCCTGGACCTCTTCAAGGAGATCCAGGCGGTGGACGTGGTGGGCACGAGCAAGGGCAAGGGATTCCAGGGCGTCGTGAGGCGGCACCACTTCGGGGGCGGCCGCGCCACTCACGGCTCCATGTTTCACCGGGCGCCGGGTTCCATCGGCTCCTCCTCCTATCCGTCCCGCGTGTTCAAGGGGATGAAGATGGGCGGCCAGATGGGCGGCGGCCGTATCACCGTGAAAAATTTGAAAGTGGTCCAGGTGGATGCCGCCAGCGGCGTCATCCTCGTCCGCGGCGCCGTCCCCGGTCCCGCGGGCGGGCTCCTGCTGATCCACGGTATCCGGTAAGGGGCGCGCCATGGCAAACATTGCAGTCATCAACCCATCGCTCGAAACGCAGCGGGAGATCCAGCTCCCCGAGGAGATCTTCGGCGTTCCCTACCGCCAGGATCTGATCCACGAGGCGGTCCGCTGCTACGCCGCGAACCAGCGCCTGGGCACCCACTCGACGAAGCGGCGCGACGAGGTTTCCGGTTCGGGCAAGAAACTCTGGAAGCAGAAGCACACGGGCCGGGCCCGCATGGGCGAAATCCGGTCGCCTCTTTGGTACCACGGCGGCATCGCCTTCGGGCCCAAGCCTCGGGACTACTCCTACGCCGTACCCAAGAAGGTGCGCAGGGGCGCCATGCGCTCGCTCCTGGCGGAGCGCGTCCGCCGCGGCCTGCTGACAGTCATCGACGGCTTCGCCCTGGAGGGCCACAAGACCAAGGCCTTCCTGGCCAAGTTCGGCCCCATCGTGGAGGCCCACAAGACCGTCCTCTTCGTGGACGAGAAGGTGCCCTCCGCCCTGGTGCTCGCCAGCCGGAACATTCCCGGGGTGAAAGTGACGGGCCTGTCGGAGATCAACGTCTACGACATGGCGCGGTACGAAATGGTCGTGTTCACCGAGCCCGCTCTCCTGAGGCTCGCGGAGGTTCTCAAGCCATGAGAGACCCGTACACCATCATCATCCGGCCCCTCCTGACGGAGAAGAACCTCATCGCGAAGGACCGCACCAACACGCTGGCCTTCAAGGTGGACAAGCGGGCCAACAAGATCGAGATCGCCTACGCGGTGGAGAAGGTCTTCAGCACGAAAGTCGAGGACGTCCGCGTGGTGAACGTGCTGGGCAAGAACAAGCGGGTGGGCCGCAGCGAGGGCAAGCGCCCCGACTGGAAAAAGGCCTACGTGAAACTGGCCAAGGGCGCCAAGCCCATCGAGTACTTCGAGGGAGTGTAGGGCCATGCCAATCAAGACCTATAAGCCCGTCACGCCCAGCCGCCGTTACATGACCACCCTCACCTTCGAGGATGTGTCGTCGAAGGCGCCCGAAAAGCGCCTCCTCGGCTCCAAGCGGCGGCTGAGCGGGCGCAACGCCCACGGGCACATCACCGTCCGGCGGCGGGGCGGCGGCCACAAGCGCCGTTACCGCATCATCGACTTCAAGCGCGACAAGTACGGTATCCCGGCCACCGTGGCGGCCATCGAGTACGACCCCAACCGCACCTGCAACATCGCCCTGCTCAACTACGCGGACGGCGAGAAGCGGTACATCATCGCTCCCGACGGCCTGAAGGTGGGGCAGAAGGTCATGTCCGGCCCCGAGGCCGAGGTGACCATGGGGAATTCCCTTCCCCTGAAGAAGATCCCCGTGGGGACCATGGTGCACAACATCGAACTCCAGATCGGCGGCGGCGGCAAGATGGCTCGCGCCGCCGGCGCGGCCGCCCAGCTCATGGCGAAGGAGGGCCTCATGGCCACCCTCCGCATGCCCTCGGGCGAAATGCGCCACGTGCACTCCGACTGCTACGCCACGGTGGGCCTCGTGGGCAACCTGGACCACCAGAACGTGGCTCTGGGCAAGGCGGGACGGAGCCGCTGGCTGGGACGCAGGCCCAAGGTCCGCGGCACGGCCATGAACCCCGTGGACCATCCCCACGGCGGCGGCGAAGGCAAGACCAAGTGCGGCCGCCATCCGGTCACTCCATGGGGCGTGCCCACCAAGGGATTCAAGACCCGCAAGAACAAGCGGACCGCCCGCTTCATCGTGAAGAGGAGAGCCTAGATGACCCGCTCGCTGAAGAAGGGCCCGTTCCTCGACAAGCACCTTGAGAAAAAGGTGGACGCCATGAACGAGGCCGGGAAAAAGGCCGTCATCAAAACGTGGAGCCGCCGCTCCATGGTCGTCCCGTCCATGCTCAACCACACCATCGCCGTGCACAACGGGAGAAAGTTCGTTCCCGTGTACGTGACGGAAAACATGATCGGCCACCGGCTCGGCGAATTTGCCCCCACGCGCACCTTCAGGGGCCATTCCGGCGAGAAGAAAAAGGCCGAGGTCAAGAAGTAGGTGAGGCCATGATGGTTAAAGCGATCGCGAAGTACGTGGACTCTTCCCCCCAGAAGGCGAGGCTCGTGGCCGACGCCATCCGAGGCCGCTCCGTGGGGGACGCGCTGGCCATTCTCCGCTTCACCAAGAAGCGCGTGGCGCGGGACCTCCAGAAGCTCCTCAAGACGGCCGTGGCCAACGCCGAGAGCATGCCCGGAACACAGGTGGACGTGGACAAGCTCTTTGTCGCCACCATCTTCGTGGACGGGGCGTCCGTGAAGTTTCGCAGGCGCACGTTGCCTGCCCCCATGGGCCGCGCGTACCGGTTCGTGCGCCGGCAGTGCCACGTGACCATTGGCCTGAACGAGAAGTAGGGTGCTGAGTTGAAAGTGCCGAGTGCCGAGGCGAGGATGAGCAGACCAGAGTTGGATCTTGCGCTTCTCAGACTCCTCACTCCTCACGTCGCACTTTTCACTTTCATTTAGGGAGGTGAGCGTTGGGTCAGAAAGTTCATCCCGTGGGTTTCCGGGTAGGCTTTAACAAGGACTGGGAGTCCCGCTGGTTCGCCAAGAAGGACTACAAGCAGCTCCTCCATGAGGACCTGAAGCTCCGCACGGAGCTCAAGGCCCGCCTCAAGCACGCGGGGGTGTCCCGTATCGACCTGGAGAGGGCGGGCAAGAAGCTCACCATCACCGTCTCCACGAGCCGCCCCGGGATCATCATCGGGAAGAAGGGCGCCGAGGTGGACCGGCTCAAGGAGGAAATCCAACGCCGCATGGGCCGCGAGGTCTACATCAAGATCGACGAGATCCACCGGCCCGAGATCGAGGCTCAGATCGTGGCCGAATCCATCGGCCTCCAGCTCACCAAGCGCGTGGCCTTCCGCCGTGCCATGAAGCGGGCCATCGAGATGGCCACCAAGTTCGGCGCCCTGGGCATCCGCATCCGCGTGGCGGGCCGCCTGAACGGGGCCGAGATCGCGCGCTCGGAATGGTACCTGGAGGGCCGCCTGCCGCTGCAGACCCTGCGCAGCGACATCGACTACGGCTTCGCCGAGGCCCACACCACCTACGGCGTCATCGGCATCAAAGTCTGGATCTACAAGGGCCAGAAAGTGGGCAAGTAGCCCTCTCAGCGGGAGAGTTTTCGCCATGTTAATGCCGAAGAAGGTCAAATTCAGGAAGCAGCAGAGGGGGCGCCGGAGCGGTCCCGCCAAGGGCGGAGCGCACGTGGACTTCGGTGACTTCGGCCTCATGGCGCTTGAAGCGTGCTGGGTCACCAACCGCCAGATCGAGGCGAGCCGCGTGGCCATCAACCGCTACATCAAGCGCGGAGGCAAGCTCTGGATCCGGGTTTTCCCGGACAAGCCCTACACCAAGAAGCCGCTGGAAACCCGTATGGGCAAAGGCAAGGGCAACCTAGAGGGCTGGGTGGCCGTCGTGAAGCCCGGGCGCGTCCTCTTCGAGCTCGAGGGCGTCAGCGTGGAGGAGGCCCAGGCCGCCTTCCGCCTGGCCTCCCACAAGCTGCCCATGAAGACGCGGTTCGTGAGCCGCAAGGATCAGGAGTTCTCGCGATGATAAAGCCAGCCGAGCTCAAGAAGTCCGCCAAAGTGCGGGATCTCACGGTGGAAGAGCTGAAGGGCGAAAGCCGGGAAATCACGGAGCACCTCATGAAGCTCCGGTTCCAGCTCGCCTCGGGGCAGATTGAGAACCCCTCGGTCATCCGCGTCTACCGCCGCGGCCTGGCCAGGATCAAGACCATCCTCGCCGAGAAGCAGCGGGCGCCGCAAGGGAGTTGACGATGGCAGGGAAAGAGAATCAGACCACCCGCCCGAAGCGGGCCACCAAGGTCGGTGTCGTGGTCTCCGACAAGATGGACAAGACCGTCGTGGTGAGAGTGGAACGCCGCATATTCCACGACACCTACGGGAAGGTCATCAAGCGGACTTCGCGCTTCAAGGCCCACGACGAGAGCAACCAGTGCGGCGTGGGGGACAAGGTCCTCAT
Source organism: Acidobacteriota bacterium (assembly GCA_021833665.1). Classification (GTDB taxonomy): domain Bacteria; phylum Acidobacteriota; class UBA4820; order UBA4820; family DSQY01; genus JAKAJA01. The sequence goes on along the minus strand of JAKBES010000013.1, from coordinate 11,283 downwards.
CATCGAGACCCGCCCCCTGAGCCGGAGCAAGAACTGGGCCGTGAAGAAGGTTATCGAGAAGGCCCGCTGAGGAGCGACAGGAGCCAGCCATGATCCAGATGGGAACCATACTTCAGGTCGCGGACAATTCGGGCGCCAAAAAGATCGCCTGCATCCGCATGCGCGGCGGCTCCACCGCTGGCAGGTACGCGGGCCTGGGCGACGTGATCACCTGCTCCGTCAAAGAGGCGGCGCCGCAGGGCAACGTGAAGAAGGGCAAGGTCGTTAAGGCGGTCATCGTGCGCACCGTCAAGGAGACGCGCCGCCGCGACGGCTCGTACATCCGCTTCGACAATAACGCAGCGGTCCTGGTGGACGACAAGGGCGAGCCCGTGGGCACCCGCGTCTTCGGGCCCGTGGCCAGGGAGCTGAGGGAGAAGAAATTCATGAAGATCGTCTCCCTGGCGCCCGAAGTGATCTGAGGAGGGCCGCCGTGCGCAACCGCATCCGTAAAAACGACCAGGTCTTCGTCCTCTCGGGACGGGAAAAGGGCAAGCGGGGCCGCGTGATCAACGTGGACCTCGGCAAGGAGCGCGCCCTGGTCGAGAACGTGAATTTCGTGAAGAAGCACACCAAGGCGAACCCACAGAAGAACATCAAGGGCGGCATCCTGGAGCGCGAAGCGCCCCTGACGCTCTCGGTGCTCATGGTGGTCTGCAAGGAGTGCAAGGAGCCTACCCGCTTGGGGTCCAAGACGCTCGAGGGCGGTAGGAAGGTGCGCGCCTGCAAAAAATGCGGCGCGGTGCAGGAGTAAGGGGCAGACCCATGAAAACGGTTCCGCGTTTAAGAGAGCGCTATGTGAAGGAGATCCTCCCGAAGCTCAAGGAGGACTTCAAGATTGACAACGTGATGGCCGTCCCCAAGCTGACCAAGATCACCATCAACGTCGGCGTCGGCGAGGCCAAGAGCGAGATCAAGCTGCTGGACGAGGCCATGGTGACCCTCACCATGCTGGCGGGCCAGAAGTCCGCCATGCGCCGGGCCCGCAAGTCCATCTCCAACTTCAAGCTGCGGCAGGCCCAGCCCATCGGGGCCATGGTGACGCTGCGCGGGGACAGGATGTACGAGTTCCTGGACCGGCTTATCAGCCTTGCCATCCCCCGAATGAGGGACTTCAAGGGCCTGTCCGACCGGTCCTTCGACGGCCACGGCAACTACACGCTCGGCGTGAAGGACCAGCTCATCTTCCCCGAGGTGGACTACAACAAGATCACGCGGGCCATGGGGATGAACATCACCATCGGCACCACGGCCAAGCGGGACCCCGAAGCCAAGGCGCTCCTCGCGTCCTTCGGGTTCCCCTTCCGGAAGTAGGAGAGTCAGGGATGGCCAGTATCCGAGCCTTTGCCAAAATGGAGAAGAAGCCCAAATTCGCCGTTCGCTACCGGAACCGCTGCAAGCGCTGCGGGCGCCCCCGGGGGTACTACCGGAAGTTCGCCCTCTGCCGCTTGTGCCTGCGCCAGCTCGCCCTCCAGGGCCAGCTCCCGGGCGTGATCAAGGCGTCGTGGTGAGGTGAGAAAATGAGCATGACAGACCCCGTCGCCGACCTGTTGACGCGCATTCGCAACGGTCTTTCGAGCAAGAAACCCACGGTGGACGTGCCCTCCTCCAAGCTCAAAGTGGAGATCGCCAAGATCCTCAAGGAAGAGGGCTACATCCTGAATTTCAAGGTCACCGAAGACAACGTGCAGGGCACGCTCAAGGTGGACCTCAAGTACCAAGCCGACGGCAAGCCCGCCATCGACGGCATCCAGCGCGCCTCGCGCCCTGGCCGCCGGATCTATTGGGGCAAGGAAGACATCAAGCCCGTCCTGGCCGGCCTGGGCATCGCCATCCTGAGCACGAGCAGGGGCCTCATGACCGACAAGGTGGCCCGCCGCGAAGGCGTGGGCGGCGAGATCCTGTGCCGCGTCTGGTAGGCGGAGGAGGAGAGCATGTCGCGAATCGGTAAACAACCCATCCCCCTCCCTAGCGCCGTGAAGGTGAGCATCCAAGAGGGTTTCGTGGAGGTCCAGGGCCCCAAGGGCAAGACCGTCACCCCCGTCCCCGCGGGCATTTCCTGCGCCGTGGACGGCGGAATCCTGGTGGTGAGCCGCCAGGAGGACACCAAGCAGGGCCGGTCGTTTCACGGCCTGACGCGGGCCCTCCTCGCCAACGCCGTCCGGGGAGTGACCGAAGGGTACAAGCGGGAGCTGGACATCGTGGGCGTGGGTTACAAGGCCGCCGTCGAGGGCGCCACCCTCAACCTGAACCTCGGGTTCTCCCATCCCGTGGCGTTCCCCATCCCTCCGGCCATCACCATCACGGTGGAGAAGGGTACCCACGTCACGGTCACGGGCCACGACCGGCAGCAGGTGGGCCAGGTGGCCGCCCAGATCCGTGCCTACCGCAAGTGCGAGCCCTACAAGGGCAAGGGCGTTCAGTACACCGGCGAAGCCGTCGTGCGCAAGGCCGGCAAGGCTGCCAAGTAAAGGGGTAAGACGATGGCCAAGCACGTTCATTTGGATCGCAATCAGAAGAGGCAGTGGCGGAAGGTCCGCATCCGCAAGCGCCTCTCCGGCACCGCCGAAGAGCCTCGCCTGTGCGTCTTTCGCAGCACGCAGTACATCTACGTGCAGGCCGTGGACGACACGAAAGGCGTGACGATCGCCGCCGCGTCGTCCCTCGAGCCCGCCATCAAGTCCCAGCTCAAGACCTCGGGCAAGCACGTGGCCGCGGCCGAGAAGGTAGGCGAGCTGGTCTCCGAGCGCCTCAAGGCTAAGGGCATCGAGAAGGTGGTCTTCGACCGGGGCGGCTACCAGTATCACGGCCGCGTCAAAGCCGTCGCTGAAGGCGCCCGCAAGGGCGGCCTGCAGTTCTAGGGAGTCAAGGATGATGGACGACAGATCATCGAGCGAGCTGGAGCTGCGGGAGCACGTGGTCTCCATCCGCCGCGTCACGAAGGTCGTGAAGGGCGGCAAGAACTTCTCCTTCTCCGCCCTGGTGGTGGTGGGTGACGGCAACGGGCGCGTGGGCTTCGGCCTGGGCAAGGCCCGCGAGGTTCCCCTGGCCATTTCCAAGGGCATCGAGCAGGCCAAGCGGAACATGGTGCGCGTGTCCCTTCAGGGCTCCACCATCCCGCACTACGTGCAGGGCAAGTTCGGCGCGGGCCACGTCATGCTCCGCCCCGCCTCCAAGGGGACCGGCGTCATCGCCGGCGGCGCCATCCGCGCCGTCATGGAGGCCGTGGGTGTTCAGGACGTGCTCACCAAGTGCCTGGGGACCAACAACCCGCAGAACGTGGTCAAGGCCACCTTCGAGGGGCTCAAGAACTTGAGCAGCCCCGAGGCCGTGGCCCGCAAGCGCGGCAAAACCATCGAAGAGATCCTGGGGTAAGCCATGACGGGAAAAAAGAAGGCGGCCTCCGAAGGCCAGATCGAAGTGACCCTCGTCCGCAAGCCTCCCACGGAGAAGCTGCGCGTCGTGGCCTGGAGCATGGGGCTTCGAAAACTCAACCGGACACGGTGCTACCCCGACCGTCCCGAGATCCGCGGCATGGTCTTCGCGATCAAGGACTTGGTCAAGGTCACCGAGCGAGCATAAGGGGGCGAACATGTTCCTCTCAGAATTGAGGCCCTCCAAGGGCGCCAAGAAGATGCGCAAGCGGGTAGGCCGGGGCCCCGGTTCGGGCCACGGCAAGACCGCCTGCAAGGGCCACAAGGGCGCCAAATCGCGCTCCGGCTTCCACCAGGCCCCCGGCTTCGAGGGCGGCCAGATGCCCCTGCACCGCCGCATCCCCAAGCGAGGATTCACCAACATCTTCGCCGTGGAGGTCCAGGCCGTGAACGTGGGCCGCCTCGCCATCTTCGAAGGCGGCTCCGAGGTGAACGCCAAGGCCCTCAAGCGCGCCGGGATCATCAAGTCCGACGAGATCCGCGTCAAGATCTTGGGCGAGGGCACCCTGGACCGCGCCATCACGGTGGTGGCCGACGCCTTCTCCGAGAAGGCGCGCCAGATCATCGAAGCCGCGGGCGGCCGCGCGGAGGTTCGCAAGCCGTGATCGAAGCCTTCCAAAACCTCTTCCGCATCCCGGACCTGCGCAAGCGCCTCTTCTTCACCTTCGCGCTGCTGGCCGTGTACCGGGTGGGCGCGCAGATTCCCACGCCCGGCATCGACGCCATGGCCCTGCAGGAGTTCTTCAAGCAGTACCAGTCGGGCGTGCTGGGTTTCGTGAACCTCTTCTCGGGCGGTGCCCTTTCCAAGTGCACCATCTTCGCCCTGGGGATCATGCCCTACATCACCGCCTCCATCGTCTTCCAGCTCCTGGGCGTGGTGTGGCCGTACATCGAGAAGCTGCAGAAAGAGGGCGGCGCCGAAGGGCGCAAGAAAATCGTCCAGTACACCCGCTACCTCACCATCTTTATCTGCGTGGTGCAGTCGCTGGGCATCTCCTTCTGGCTGAAGAACCTCATCAGCCCATCGGGCAAGCGCATCGTGGAGAACCCCAGTCTCGCGTACCACATCCTGACGGTGATCGTGCTCACGGCGGGATCGACGTTCATCATGTGGCTGGGCGAGCAGATCACCGCCCGGGGCATCGGCAACGGCATCTCGCTGATGATCTACGCGGGCATCGTGGTGGGCCTCGTCCCCGCCATCGTCAAGACCTTCGAACAGGTCCAGCAGGGCAACCTCTCGGTCTTCGTGGTCCTCATTCTGGCGGCCTTCATGCTCGCCGTGGTGGCCTTCATCGTGTACTTCGAGCGGGCCCAGAGAAAGATCCCCATCCAGTACGCCAAGCGCATGGTCGGGCGAAAGATGATGGGCGGCCAGGCCGTATACTTCCCCCTCAAGCTCAACCCCGGCGGCGTCATGCCCATCATTTTCGCCGTCTCCTTGCTGGCCGTGCCCCAGACGATCCTTCAGCTCCCCGTCCTGTCCAAATTCCAGTGGGCCCGTTCCATCGAGGCGTACGTGGGGTACGGCACCTTGACCTACCTGGTCCTGTACGCGCTGCTGATCGTACTCTTCACCTTCTTCTACACGAGCATCGTCTTCAATCCTGAAGACCTGGCGGACAACCTCAAGAAGTTCGGCGGCTTCATTCCGGGCATCCGCCCCGGGAAGAGCACCAGCGACTTCCTCTACCGGTCCCTCAACCGCCTGCTCTTCGCGGGGTCCATCTACCTCATCGTGGTGGCCCTGCTGCCCATGGCCCTCATCAGCGGCCTGCCGCTGCAGCACCTGTGGGGCATCGGGCCGAGCCTGGAAAACGCGTTCAAGACCGTGCACCTGGACTGGATCCTCCGGGGCTTCAACCTCAACTTCTACTTCGGAGGCACCTCGCTGCTGATCGTCGTGGGCGTGGCCATGGACTTCCTCCAGCAGGTGGAATCCCAGCTCGTCATGCGCCACTACGAAGGATTCTCCAAGCATACCCGCATGCGTGGGAGGAGGACCTAACATGCCCAGCAACATCGTTCTGCTCGGACCTCCCGGCGCCGGCAAGGGGACCGTCGCCAAGGAGCTCTCGGCCCGCCTGGCCGTTCCCCATATCTCCACCGGGGACATGCTGCGCGAAGCCGTGCGTGAAGGGACGCCCCTGGGCCTCAAGGCCAAGGCCGTCATGGACAGCGGCGGCCTGGTGTCCGACGAGCTTCTCACGGGCATCGTCAAGGAACGCCTTGCCAAGGCGGACTGCACCCCCGGCTTTCTCTTGGACGGGTATCCGCGCAACCTCTCCCAGGCGGACATCCTGGACGGCATCCTGCGGGATATCGGCAGGGACGGCGTGCGCGCCGTGGAGCTTGAGGTGGCCGACGACGTGATCGTGTCGCGCCTGGGCAGTCGGCGGTCGTGCCCCTCATGCGGCGCCGTGTACAACCTCGTGTCTACGCCCCCGAAGAGCCCGGGGGTTTGCGATAAATGTGGCGCCGGCCTGGTTCAGCGGGACGACGACAAGGAGAGCGTGATCCGCGAGCGGCTGCGCGTGTATCACGAGAAGACGGCCCCCCTGTCCGACCGTTTCCGGCAGCGGGGAAGCCTCCTGACGGTCCCCGGTGACCGAAGCCCCGCCGAGGTGCTCTCGGCCGTGGAGCGAGCTATCGGATGATTCACCTGAAGACCCCCGAGGAAGTGGACATCATGGACCGGGCCAACCGCGTGGTGCACAGCGTGCTCCGGCATGTCTCCTCGGAGATGGCCCCGGGTATGACCCTCAAGGAGCTGGACACCATGGCCGAGTCCATGACCAAAGCCATGGGCGGAAAGCCCGCCTTCAAGGGATACCACGGGTACCCGGCATCCATCTGCATCTCGGTGAACGACGAGGTGGTCCACGGCATCCCCGGCGGGAGAACGCTTAAGGCGGGCGACATCGTGTCGCTGGACTTCGGCGTGATTCTCAGCGGATACTACGGCGACGCCGCGTGTACGGTCCCGGTAGGGAGCGCGGACGAGGCGGCGAGTACGCTCATGGAGGTGACCCGGCAGTCCCTGCTCAAAGGCATCGAGCAGGCCAGGATCGGCAACCGGGTCTCCGACGTATCCCACGCGGTCCAGGTCTGGGCCGAGGGCCACGGGTTTTCGGTGGTGAGGGATTACGTGGGGCACGGGATCGGCCGCGCCCTCCACGAGGAGCCCCAGGTCCCCAACTTTGGCGCCCCGGGCCTAGGGCCCAAGCTCCAGGAGGGGATGGTTCTGGCCATCGAGCCCATGATCAACGAGGGCGGGCCCGAAGTCACCGTGGACCCCGACGGCTGGACCGTCAGGACGCGGGACCACAAGAGGTCGGCCCATTTCGAGTACAGCGTGGCCCTCACCGCCAGCGGTCCGAGGGTCTTGGGGGTGGACGGGCCATGAGCAAGGACGACGTCATCCAGATGAAAGCCACCGTCCAGGAGGCCCTTCCCAACGCCATGTTCCGTGTGGAGTTGGAGAACGGCCACCGGGTTCTGGCGCACATTTCAGGCAAGATGCGGAAGCACTTCATCCGCATCCTCCCCGGTGACCAGATCCTGGTCGAGCTGTCGCCCTACGACCTGAACCGGGGCCGCATCGTATATCGGTTCAAGACCTAGGAGAGAAGGCGATGAAAGTCAGAGCGTCCGTAAAGAAAATTTGTCCCAAGTGCAAGATCATCAAGCGCAAGGGCGTTATCCGGGTGATCTGCGAGAACCCGAAGCACAAGCAAAGGCAAGGTTAGGAGGCAGGCCGTGGCACGTATCTCTGGTGTGGATCTTCCGCTCAACAAGAGGGTCGAGGTGGCTCTCACGTACATTTACGGCATCGGCCAGTCGCGCTCCAAGGTCTTGCTGGGCCAGGCCGGCGTAAGCCCGGACATCCGGGTGAAGGACCTGACCGAGGATGAGGTCTCCCGCATCCGAACGGCCATCCAGGACGAAGGCAACGTAGAGGGCGACCTCCGCAAGAAGATACAGATGGACATCCGCCGGCTCATCGACATCGGGACGTACCGGGGGATCCGCCACCGTACGGGGCTGCCCTGCCGCGGCCAGAGGACGCACACCAACGCCCGGACCCACAAGGGCCCCCGCCGGGCCATCGCCGGGAAGAAGAAGGCCGCCAAGAAGTAAGGCGGCCCTTCAAGGAGAACTGCAATGGCGAAGACAAACGCAGGAAAACGGACGCCCCGGCGGGAGAAGAAGAACATCCCCGTGGGCATCGTCCACATCAACGCCTCGTTCAACAATACCCAGATCACGATCACGGACCTGGAAGGGAACACCGTGGTCTGGGCTACTTCGGGCGGGTCGGGCTTCAAGGGGACCCGGAAGGGCACGCCCTTCGCCGCGCAGGTGGCCGCCAAGACGGCGGCCGACAAGGTCACGGAGCACGGTATGCGCGAGGTGGACGTTCGGGTCAAGGGCCCCGGCGGCGGCCGCGAGTCGGCCATCCGGGCGCTCCAAGCCTCGGGCCTGAAGATCCGCTCCATCCGCGACGTCACCCCCATTCCGCACAATGGATGCCGGCCGCCCAAGCGCCGGCGCGTGTAAGAAAGAAGGAGGAGCACCTTGGCACGGTATCATGCATCCGTTTGCCGACTCTGCCGCCGGGAGGGCATGAAGCTCTTCCTGAAGGGCGACCGTTGCTTCAAGGAGAAGTGCGCCATCGAAAAGCGCAACACTCCCCCCGGGCAGCACGGGCGCCGGCGCGGCAAGATCCAGGGTTACGGCCTCCAGTTGCGCGAGAAACAGAAGGTGAAGCGCATCTACGGCGTACTCGAAACCCAGTTCCGAAACTACTTCGCCAGGGCCGATCGGGCCAAGGGCGTCACGGGCGAGAACCTTCTCTGCATGCTCGAGAAGCGCCTCGACAACGTCATCTTCCGGCTCGGCTTCGCCTCCTCGCGCCCCCAGGCGCGCCAGTGGGTCTCCCACGGGCACGTGCTCGTGAACGGCCACCGGGTGGACGTGGCCAACTACCAAGTCAAGGTGGGCGACGAGATCGGCGTGGCTGCCCACACGGCCAAGAACCCCTTCCTGCAGGCCTCGGTCGAGTCCGTTAAGGGCCGGGGCGTCCCGGAGTGGCTGGAGCTTGACAGCGAGAACCTGAAGGGCCGCGTGGTCCGCGAGCCCCAGAGGGGCGACGTCACCTACCCCATCGAGGAGCAGCTGATCGTCGAGCTGTATTCCAAGTAAGGTCCTAAGGAGCGGGAAAGCCCATGCAAGCCTTTCAGATGCCCACGCTCATCGAGTGCAATATCGAGACCCTGACGGACCGCTTCGGCGAGTTCGTGGCCCAGCCGCTGGAGCGGGGGTGGGGGATCACCCTGGGGAACGCCCTCAGGCGGATCCTGCTCTCCTCCATCGAGGGCGCCGCCATCACGGCGGTCCGGGTAGAAGGTGTGCTGCACGAGTTCACCTCTATCCCCGGCGTGCTCGAGGACGTCACCGACATCATCCTGAACCTCAAGGCCATCCAGTTCATCTGCCACTCGGACGAGCCCAAGACCCTCCGCCTCTCCATCAAGGGGCCGGCCGAGGTGAAGGCCCGGGACATCCAGCACGATGGCACGGTCCGCATCCTGAATCCCGAGGCCCCCATCGCGACCCTCAACGAGGAGGGCACGCTGGAGCTGGAGCTCATCCTCCAGAAGGGCCGCGGCTACGTGCCGGCGGAAGCCAACAAGGTGCCGGATCCGGCCTTCATTCCCATCGATTCCATCCATTCACCGGTCCAGAAGGTCAACTACGAGGTGGGCGAAACCCGCGTGGGCGAGGCCACCGACTACGAGCGCCTCAAGCTCGAGCTGTGGACCAACGGCGCCATCACGCCCCAGCAGGCCATCAACCACGCCGCGACCCTCCTGACGAAGCACCTGGACCTCTTCCGAGGCCTCACGGGCCCGGACGCTGCGGTCATTCCGCAGGGCACCAAGGTGGCGGTGAGCGTGGACCTTGAACGCCTCCTGTCCTCCTCCATTGACGATTTGGAGCTGAAGCCAAGCGTGGTCAAACTTCTCCACGAGAAGAACGTGATGACGCTGCGCGATTTGGTCCGACTGACGGAGAAGGACCTCCAGGCCATTAAGAGCTTCGGGCAGAAGTCCCTCAAAGAGGTGACCGCTCTCCTGGAATCCAAGAACTTGACCCTCGGCATGAACGTGTGAGGCCCCCATGCACCATCAGATCGATCATCGAAAATTAGGACGGACGACGGAGCACCGCATCGCCATGTTGCGGAACCAAGCCGTGAGTCTCTTCAAGCACGACCGGGTCAAGACCACCCTGGAGAAGGCCAAGGAGCTGCGGCGCTTCGCCGAGAAGCTCATCACCCTGGCCAAAAAAGATACGCTCCACGCGCGCCGCATCGCCGCACGGGACGTCCATGACCCCGAGGTGCTCCGAAAGCTCTTCGCCACCCTTGGGCCCCTCTACGCCACCCGCCCCGGCGGGTACACCCGCATCGTGAAGCTGGGCTGGCGCAAGGGCGACGGCGCCCAGCTTGCGTTCCTGGAGCTGGTGGGCCGCGAACCCAAGATCGAAGAGAAGCCCGTCAAGGGCAAGGCCAAGAAGGCCGAGACTTCGGAGACGGCGGCGGAGGAGCCCAAGAAGAAGGTGGCGGCCAAGAAGGCGGCACCCAAGAAGAAGGCCGCCGCTGAAAAGACCGCCAAGGCTCCCGCCAAGAAGGCCAAGGCCGAGCCCGCGGCCGCGCCGGAGAAGACGACGGAGGAATGAGGCCTCACGGCCCCGGATGGTAGGGAGCTGAGCCATGACCTCCCTGTTCCAAGCTCCCGGGGATGCCTCGCCCCTCGCCGAGCGGTCAAGGCCCAGGCGGTGGGAAGACCTTGAGGGTCTTGCCCCCGTCATTGGCGCCGGGACGCCCGTGGGCCGGCAGATCGAATCGGACACCCTGACGAGCACGCTGCTCTGGGGGCCCCCGGGGAGCGGCAAGACGACCTTCGCCAAACTGGTTCAACTGCACACCGGAAGGCCCTTCGTGGGCCTTTCGGCCGTTTTGTCCACCTTGAAGGACGTGCGGGAGGTCATGGAACGGGCCCGCGTCCGGTGGGCCTCCGACGGCACGCCCACCGTGCTCTTCATCGACGAAATCCACCGGTTCAACAAGGCCCAGCAAGATGCCTTTCTCCCCTACCTCGAGGAGGGGTCCGTCGTGCTCCTGGGCACGACCACCGAGAACCCCTCGTTCCACCTCACACCCGCCCTCCTCTCCCGGTGCAGGGTGGCGGTGTTCAAGGCCCTGGAGGAGGGGGAGATCGCGGCCATTCTGGCCCGGGCCATGGAGGGCGACGCCCTGATGAGGGAGAAGGGGCGGCCCATCTCGGGCGACGTGCTCGCGGAGCTGGCGCGCCTCGCCGCGGGGGACGCCCGCTTCGCCCTCAACGCCATCGAGGCGTTGGCCCTCCACTTTCCGGCGGAGCAGGACCTCACGCCGGCGGCGGCGCGGGACTGGCTCTCCAGCGGCCGCGTGGTCTACGACTGGGGAGGGGAGGAGCACTACAACCTCATCAGCGCCTACCACAAATCCATCCGGAACAGCGACGTGGACGCGGCGCTCTACTGGCTCTACCGAATGCTGGAGGGGGGCGAGGAGCCCCTCTACGTGGCGCGCCGCCTCGTGCGGGCCGCCTCCGAGGACGTGGGCAACGCGGACCCTCAGGCCCTCCGCCGCGCCCTGGATGCCAAGGACGCCATCGATTTCCTCGGCATGCCCGAGGGAACCCTTGCCCTGGCCCAAGCCACGGCCTACATCGCCGCCGCGCCCAAGTCCAACAGGATCTAT
>JAKBES010000173.1 GCA_021833665.1 Acidobacteriota bacterium | reverse complement strand
AGGTCGAAAGGCGAAAGGCGGGGGTGGTTTCCCGTTGAGAGCTTGGCGGAGGGGTTCGGGAGGCCGGGGCGGACTCTCCCTCACGCGCGGCCTACAGCGAGGCGATCTCGGAGGCGGTGGACAAGACCTTCACATGAGGGTAGGCCGCTACGGCGTTTTGGGTGCCGTACCCGTAGGCGGCGAAGGCGAAGGGGGCGCCGGCGGCTTGGGCCAGATGGGCGTCCATCTCGGTGTCGCCCACGTAGAGGATGCCGGAGGGGGGCGCCTCCAGCCTTCGGCAGAGTTCGAGGAGCATGGCGGGGTCGGGTTTGGCGGGGAAGCCTTCCTCGGAGCCGAGAATCTGGGTGAAGAAGTCATCCCAGCCGAAATCATGCACGATCTTGCGGGCGAACTGCCACTTCTTCATGGTGCACAGGGCGAGGGGAGCGCGGAGGGCCAGGGTCCGCAGGGCTTCGCCGGCGCCCGGATAGGGCGTCGTGGCGTCGAGGTAGTGGTCCTTGTAGAACTCGCGGAAGAGGCGAGCGCCCTCCTCGGCCCGTGCCCGGTCTCCGCTCAGGAATCCGGCGAAGGCGTCCTCCAGGCGCGTGCCGATGACGGCGCGAAGCTCAGCCTCGGGGGGCTTGGCCACGCGCAGGCCTTCGAAGGCGCTGGCGAAGGCTCTCAAGATGTCCTGGGCGCTGTCGATGAGGGTGCCGTCCAGGTCGAAGATGAATGCTTGCATGGGATCCATGGGGGATGCCCTCCGGGGGCCGTGATGAGGTGATGAGGAGATGGCGAGATGAGGAGAAAACACTCGCGGCACGTTAGCTCGCGGGGTTCCTCATTTCCTCATTTCCTCATTTCCTAATTTCTTCATCTCGTCCCTTACTCCAGTTCAAACTTCTTGAGCCTGTACCGGAGCGTGTCTCGCGTGAGGCCAAGGAGGCGGGCGGCGCGTGTCTGGTTGCCGCCGGTCCGCTTGAGGGCCTGCTCCAGCAGGCTCTTCTCCACGTCCTCCAGGACGATGCCGCCGGGGGGGAGGTTGAAGGTTTGTTCGGCTGGGCGGCTCGGCTCCTGGCCGAGGATCTCGCGGGGCAGGTCGGGCACGTCGATGATCTCCTTGTTCTCCAGGATCATGACGCGCTCCACGAGGTTCTTCAGCTCCCGCACGTTGCCCGGCCAGGGATATTCCAGCAGGGCCTGCATGGCCGCGTGGCTCACGCCCCTCGTATTCTTCTTGAACTCGCGGTTGAAATGGTCGATGAAGTATTTCACGAGGAGGGGGATGTCTTCGGGCCGCTCGCGCAGGGGCGGGAGGAAGATGGGGATGACCTTGAGGCGGTAGTAGAGGTCCTTGCGGAACCGCCCCTCGGCCACGGCCTGTTCGAGGTTCACGTTGGTGGCGGCCACGATGCGCACCTCCACCTTGATGTCCACCGTGCCGCCCACGCGTTTGAAGGTCCGGTCCTCGAGAAACCGGAGGAGCTTGGACTGGAGGTTCGGGCCGATTTCTCCCACTTCGTCCAGGAAGACGGTGCCGCCGTCGGCGAGCTCGAAGAGCCCCTTCTTGCTGGTCTTCGCGTCCGTGAAGGCCCCCTTCTCGTGGCCGAAGAGCTCGCTCTCCAGCAAAGTCTCGGGAAGGGCCGAGCAGGTGATGTTCATGAAGGGCTTCTTGGCCCGGTCGCTGGCGTAGTGGATGGCGTTGGCGAGCAGGTCCTTGCCCGTGCCGCTCTCGCCCTGGAGGAGGATGGTCGTGGCGGAGGAGGCGGCGATCTTGCGCACCAGCTCGAAGACCTCGGAGATCTTGGGGTTGCGGCCCACGAGATTGCCCAGGCCGAAGCGCTCCTCCTGGGCCCGGCGGTAGCGGCTCAGCTCGCGCTTGAGGGAGGTGGTCTCCAGGGCCTTCTGGATGGTCACGAGCAGCTCGTCGATCTCGAAGGGCTTGTTGAGGTAGTCGAAGGCGCCAAGCTTCATGGCCTCGATGGCGCTCTCTACGGTGGAGTAGGCCGTCATCATGATGACGGGAAGGTCGCGGAACTTGGGGCCCACGGTCTTGAGGACCTGGATGCCGTCCGTGTCGGGGAGGCGGTAGTCCAGGAGCATGAGGTCGATCTCCTGCTCTTCGAGCACCTTGAGCACCTCGCTTCCGCGGTCCACCTCGACGACCACGTAGCCTTCCTTGGAGAGCCGGTTGGCTAGGGACCAGCGGATGAGCTTTTCGTCTTCCACGAGCAGGATCTTTTCCTGGGCCATCATGTGCTCCGAGCCGCAATGGGCAGATGCACCGTGAAGGTGGACCCCTTACCGGCCTTCGTCGCGATTTCGATGCGCCCTCCGTGGGCGTTCACGATGCGCTGGACGATGGAGAGGCCCAACCCGGTTCCGATGTGTTTGGTCGTAAAGAAAGGCTTGAAGATGCTCGCCATGACCTCGGGCTTGATGCCGCAGCCCGTGTCGGAGACGGCCAGGGCCAGGTCCCCGTTGGAGGCGCGGGCGCTGAGGCGGACCAGGCCGCCCTTGGGCGTGGCCTGGACGGCGTTGATGAGGAGGTTGACGACGATCTGCTGGAGCTGCTGCGCGTCGCCGCAGATCATGGGCAGCGCCTCCTGGTCTGCGGCGTCCGTCTCGACGCGGACGCCCGCCTCCTCGGCCACGGGCGACACGAAGGGCATGGAGGCTTCCACCACGAGGCCCAAGGGGACGGGTTCGCGGCGCACCGCCACGGGCCGGGCGAAGGCCAGGAGGTCCTTGACGAGGCTGTCGAGGCGCCGCATCTGGGCGAGCGCTTCCTGAAAAACCGTGAAGCGGGGATCGCCGGGCTGGTGGACCCCCGACATCATCTCCATGGCACCGCGAAGTCCCGCGATGGGGTTCTTGATCTCGTGAGCGACGCTGGCGGCCAGCCGTCCCAGCTCGGCGAGGTTCTCCGACTGGGCCAGGTCCTGTTCGAGGCGCTTGAGCTCGGTCACGTCCTTCAGGACCAGGGAGGACCCCTGGGAGGTGTCGCGTCCCGAGAGCTCGGTGCGGGTCACCAAAAGGTCCAGACGGCCCTTGTGGCCCCGGTTCAAACTCGCTTCGTACTGCCGCGTGCCGCCCTGGGCGGCGGAGGAGGAGGGCATCTCCCGGATGAGGCTGGGGGGAAGAAACTCGTCCATGGACCGGCCGAGAACCTGGGCGGCCTCCAGGCCGAAGATGGCGCTGGCTCCCCGGTTCCACGAGGCGACCCGTCCGTCCGGGTCCAAGGTGACGAGGCCGTCCATGGAAGCCTGAAGGATGGAGAGGAGGTACTGGTTCCGGCTCGCCACTTCCTGTTTGAGGGCTTCCTCCACCCGCAGATCCTGGAAAAAAGCCATGGTGCCTTGAAGGTTGCGGGTTTCGTCCAGGACAAGGGCGGCCGTCACGCGGAGGGGGACGAACTCCCCGGATTTAGCTTTGAACGCCGTGCGGTGGTCCGTGATGACCTGATCCGCCAGGAGGCGCGTCATGACGCGGGCCGCCTCGGGCGCTCCGCCCTCGTAGTAGTTGTGCACCGCCTTGCCGAGCATCTCTTTTTCGTCGTACCCGAAGATGCGCTCCGCGGCGCGGTTGAACAGCGTGATCCTCCCGTGCATATCCGTGGAGACGATGCCGTCCACGGACGAGTTGAGGATGTTGCGCACCAGCTCCTGGGTCCGGGCCAGGGCGCGCTGGGCCTCCTGCTGGGCCGTGATGTCCAGGTAGATTTCCATGAGGTGGGGAGCGTTCAGGCCGCGGCCCGACACGAGGCGGATGATCTTCAGGTAGTCCTTCACGTTGCGCGCGTCGCCCACCTTTTTGATGACGCGCATGGTGGTGCCTTTGCCGGCGGTGCTCTGGGCGGAGCACGCGTCGCAGTCCAGCGCCTCGCCGCGCATGACCTCGCGGCAGGGCCGTCCGAGGGCCTTGCGCGGGTCCACCAGGAGGATGTCCCTGGGGATGTCCCGGTTCATCCAGGTGACCCGCAGGTTCTTGTCCACCAGGACGATGCCCACGTCCATGGCGGAGAGGATCTGGTCCAGGAGCTGCCACTCCTCCTTGGTGCGGGCGGCCCCCGCCTCGGTGGCCGCGATCTTCTCGCGGGCGGCGGCGGCCATCTCCTCGCTGGCCCGCTGGTAGCAGTCCAGGAGGAGGTAGGTGCCTTCGCGGAACGTATTCTTGATGATGTCCCGGAAGGAGGCCTTGCCCTCGAGCTTGGTCTCCGCCAGCCGGTCCACGAGGATTCGCTCGCCCAGGGCCACGGCCTTGGCCACGTCGGCCAGGCGGACGTGCTCGGACACGCGCTGGAGGGCCAGGTCGCGGTAGAACTCGTAGAGGAGGTTCTGGTTTCCCGAAGCCCATACTTCCTTCAGGGCTCTGGCGTGGCGGGAGACCGGCTCCATGACCTCTTCCGGCGGCATGCCGTGGTACCCCGTGACGGTCTTGAGGATGGTGTCCACCCAGGCCGCCAGCCATCCCTCCTCTTCGGCCTCGAGCCACCGGAGGAAGGACTGGCGCTGGGCGGTGATGCGGGGGGTTCTCACGGCTCACCGGTCCAGGAGGGTTTGCGCTTGTCCAGAAAGGCCGAGACGCCCTCGCGCACGTCGGGACCCGTCCGGCTAAAGGCGTTCACGCACGCCGCCAGGCCGAGCGCCGAGTCGAGGGAGAGCCCCGCGGTGCGCCACAGGAGCTCCTTGGTGAAGGCCAGGGAGGAGGGGGCGCCCCGGTGAAGCCCGCGGGCCGTATCCAAAGCCATGTCCAAAAGGTCCTCGCGGGAGACGATGCGCGTGGCCACGCCCAGGGCCACGGCCTCCTCGGCGCCCAGAAGGCGCCCCGTGAGGAGGAGTTCCTTGGCCCGGCGCTCGCCGATCTGCCTTGCCAGGAAGACCAGGACCATGGCGGCGACGAAGCCGATCTTCACTTCGGGATAGCCGAAGGTGGCCTCGGGGCAGGCCAGGACCATGTCGCACAGAGAGGCAAGGCCGCATCCCCCCGCCAGGGCGGGGCCGTTGACGGCGCCGATGACGGGCTTGGGAAAGGCGCCCAGCAGGTGGAAGAGGTCCTTGAACCGGTTCGCCTCCTGCACGAAGTCGGCGGCGGAGGCCGCCTCCAAATCCCTCAGGGTCTTCAAGTCGGCGCCGCCGCAAAAGGCCGCCCCCGAGCCCGTGAGGATCACCGACCTCACGGACGGATCGGCGCCCAGGCGGGCCAGGGCCTGGGAGAGGGCCGCCACGAGCTCGCGGCTCAGTGCGTTGCGCGCCTCGGGCCGGTTCAAGGTGAGCAGGGCCGTGGCGCCTCGCCGCTCTTCCAGCAGGACGGGAGCAGGGAGCCGGGAAAGGGTAGCGGAAGAAGATCCGTGGGCGGCCGTCATCGGGAAATGCCTCTCTGGGGCCACGTCCCCTGGCCCCTGGAGTGAAAAGTGAGACGTGAAGGATGAGAAGCGGAAGACGGTTGAACGGGCGGTTCCTGCTCCCCGCTGCCTGCTCCGTGCTCCCCCCTCATGTCTGAAACACTCCGACGCCCAGGTCCGGGACTTCGGGGTTGTGGCCCGCCGCGTCCAGGGCCTGGATGAGGTACCCGCGGGTTTCTTCGGGGGTGATGATGGCGTCGATCCAGAGGCGGGCGGCCCCGTATTTGGGATCGGTGGCGTCCGAATACCGCTTCTTGATCTCGTCCAGGGCGGCCGTCTTATCCGCCGCGGTGAGGGTTTTGCCGCTCTTCTTGAGCTGGGCCACGCGAATGTCCAGGAGCGTATTGGCGGCTTGGTCGCCCCCCATGACCGAATACCTGGCCGAGGGCCAGGCGAAGAGGAAGCGCGGGGCGTAAGCCTTGCCGCACATGGCGTAGTGGCCGGCGCCAAAGGAGCCTCCCATGATGAGAGAGATCTTGGGCACCCCCACGTTGGAAACGGCGTTCACCATCTTGGCTCCGGCCCGGATGATGCCCGCGTACTCCGAGTCCCGTCCCACCATGAAGCCGTTCACGTCGTGCATGAACAGGAGGGGAATCCGCTGCTGATGGCAGTCCAGGATGAAGCGCGCCGCCTTGTTGGCGCTCTCCACGTAGATGACGCCGCCGATTTCCGTGGGCTTCCCCTTCTCTCGAAGGTGGACTTTCTGGTTCGCCACGATGCCCACGGCCCAGCCGCCCACGCGGGCGTACCCGCACACCAGGGTCCGGCCGAACTCGGGGCGGAACTCGGTGAAGTCGCTCCCGTCCACGAGCCGGGCGATGACCTCCCTGACGTCGTACTGGCCCAGGGGGTTGGCGGGCATGATACCGTAAAGGTCTTCGGCGTCCCAGAGGGGCTCGGACGGCGCGATGCGGGAGAAGGGAGCCCGGTCGGGCGCGCCCATGCGGGCGACCACCTCGCGGATGCGGGCGATGCACGCGGCGTCATCCTTCTCGTGGAAGTCCACGGTGCCCGAGATGGAGGAGTGCACCGCCGCCCCTCCCAGATCCTCCGAGGAGATGGACTGCCCGATGGCGGCCTTCACCAGCGCCGGGCCCGCCAGGTATAGCCCCGAGCCGTCGGTCATGAGGAGGGTGTCGCACATGACGGGGAGATAGGCGCCCCCCGCCACGCAGGAGCCCATGATGGCGGCGATCTGGGGAATTCCCAGGGCGGACATGCGGGCGTTCAGGTAGAAGACGCGCCCGAAGTCGTCCTGGTCCGGAAACACTTCATCCTGCAGGGGAAGAAAGATGCCCGCCGAGTCCACGAGATAAAGGACGGGAATCCGGTTCTCCAGGGCGATGGTCTGGGACCGGATGACCTTCTTCGCGGTCATGGGGAAGAAGGCGCCCGCCTTCACCGTGGCGTCGTTGGCGATGACCATGAAGTCCCGGCCGCAGAGGGTTCCGATGCCGGAAACGACGCCCGCCGAGGGGGCACCGCCCCACTCCTCGTACATGCCGTAAGCGGCGAAGAGGCCGAGCTCGCGAAAGGGCGCGCCCGGGTCTAAAACCGCGTGAATCCGCTCCCTGGCCGTGAGGCGGCCCTTCTCGTGCTGCTTCTCGATGGCCTTGGGCCCGCCGCCGGTCCGGAGGATCCCCGCCAACTCTTGGACCTGGCGAGCCAGCCCCCGGTTGTGGTCGCGGTTCGTCTTGAACTCCAGCGTGCTTCGCGTCTCTCGGGTCAGGGTGCTTTCTAAGGGGGCCACGGGAATCTCCTCGGGCCCCGAGTATAGCAGAGTGAAATGCCCCAACGCAAAGGGGACCCTCGGCGCGGTGGGGTGAATAGCGTAAGGAGTAGGGTGGGGAGCGGGACCGGCGGCCCCGCTCCCCGGGGGGGGAGTAGAGAGGGGAATCCTATTTCTTGATAGCTTCTTTGAACGTCTTGGCCGGCTTAAAGGCCGGATAGCGCCGTTTGGGCACCTTCACCTTACCCCCCGTCTTGGGGTTGCGGGCCGCCCGCGGGTTGCGCTCGCGCGTGAAGAACGTGCCAAACCCCGAAATTGTCACCTTCTTGCCCTGCTTGAGGGTGGAGGTGATCAGCCCCTTGCCGGGTCTGGAATCGGTGAGGGCCTCCAGCACGGCGCGAACATCTTTCTGGGACAAGCCTGTAACCTCAGACAGACTCCGAATCAACTCGGTCTTCGTCATAAGACTTCCTCCTGATTTGTGCAAATCATAGTAGCCTGTTCACGTCTTGTCAAGCGGTGTCAGGCGAGATATTCCCGCGCATCCTGGGCGTCCAGGAGCCCCTCCTGAGCCAGGACGAGCAAGCGCTGGCTCAGGGGGACGCCACCGGCCTCCACGATGACGCGGCGCAGATCCTCGGGCTTGGGCTCGTCGGCGAGG